>CAISEW010000038.1 GCA_903884455.1 uncultured Chloroflexota bacterium
CAAGAAGCGAAGTGCCTGACGGATCAGACAACTACAAAAGCCTGCCTTGCTTGGTCTAGCTTCAGACTACTATGCAAAGGAAAACAGAAAGTCCTGCCAATTCAATCCCCCTCAATTGCGTTGATAAATGCCTGCTAGCTCTTGATAGTATAAATGAGCCTATGCTTATTCACGTGATTCTAAACCTTGAAGGGGAGATAGATCACGTTAAATTGAATCAAGCAATTTTCTCAGCACAAAAAGCTCATCCCGTAATGAGAACGATTTTGCGCAGCAGAAATTTCAAACTTCTTCGCGAAATACAAGAAGACCTAGGGAAAGGAGTCCTGAGCGTTGCAGATCAAGCTAAACTCCAGGATACGGACCACAATAGCTATCTTTCCTCCTGGATGAACCAGCCCCTTAATATTAAAAAGGAGTTCCCCGTGAGGGCCCTGCTGTTAAGGAAAAATGAGCGGGAGTCCTCGCTGGTTTTCACTTTCCATCACTCGGCGGTAGATGGACTCCGAGCTCTTCTTTTTGTAAGGAAGGTTATCGAGAGTTATAACAACGGGCTTTCTCAGGATTCTGAATCGTGTGGGGATATCCGCATAAATCGTAAGGGAGACGAATTGCTGGAATTTGCCCACAGCCAAAGGTCAAAGGTGGAGCATTACTATAGGAAAATGATTGCCAGCCTTTTCCATCGCTTTGCCATAGCTGCCCTCCCTCCTCCAACAAGAATTTTCCATGATAAGGCGGGAAAGTCCAGGGAACTCCGTTTCTGCTTTAACATTATAAGTCCCAGGGAATTCAAGCAAATCCAGTCTAAAGCAATATCAGCCGGGGTTGAGCTAAACCATATCTTTCTGGCAGCCTGTTACCAGGCTGTGGAAAAGTGGAATAGCATACATGGGAAAGCCAGCAACAGGATCCGCGTAATGGCTCCAGTAAACATAAGCCCAAAGGGTTTTCGCTATGTTGTTTCCAATCAGGCGTCCTGGTTTTCCTTACCCACCACGCCCAAAGATAGGGCTGATTCCGCAAAGCTATTACGAAAGGTCAGAGCAGATACTGTAGATGAGACGATGAATAGAATAGCCTTCTCCTTAGTTTATTTCTTCTATTTTTGCTCTCGCTTTCCTCTTTGGGTTATGAGAGGGATGTGCCTGTTCCTGATGATTACTCGAACATATGTTGATACTATTCTCTTTACCAATATTGGCTTTATCTGGCCAAAATTAGGCTCTGAAGAACCGGCAGTGCGCAATATAGGCAACACCAAAATACTCAATGTTACAGGCTCAGCACCTGTGGTAACTCCCATGGGACTAAGCATTGCTGCCGGTATCTACAATAGGAATTTAAATCTCTCTCTCACTTATAGGCCCGCCATGTTCTCCGAAGAGAAAGCCCGGATGTTTCTGGACTTATATGTTGAAGAGATTAAAAACTATCAAGTTGGTGTATAGGGTGCATGACGGTATCGCTGGTAAAATTTGACAGCTCCCTGGATTCGCTTCGTAAGGCTATCGAACTGTGTCAGGGATTTGAAAAACTGGGTAGGGACGACAGAGTCCTGGTAAAACCCAATAATTGTTTCCGACATAGAATAATGCCCCCCTATGGGATGGTGACTACCTCATGGATTGTAGATGGAGTCATACAACTATTGCTCGAATATGGCTGCAAAGATATTTCTATAGGAGAAGGAGCTATCAGTGGTATATTTGATGAACTTGAGCCGTATACGAAAAAGGGTTTTAAGGGCACAGGCATTGAAAAGATAGCGAAGAAATACGGAATTAAACTGATTGATTTCAACCAGGGTGATTTTCATGAGCTAGATTTAGGGGGGATAAAGGTCCAGGTCTCGCGAGCAGCCTTAGACACAGACTTTCTCGTCAATATCCCGGTGCTCAAGACTCATTTTCAAACAAAGATCTCTCTGGGTTTCAAGAATCTGAAGGGCTGTCTCAGCAAAGATTCAAAAAGACGGTTTCATATTAGTAAGCGGCTGGACACCCTAATTTGCCTTTTGAACGAAGCTATTAAGAGCGACCTGGTCATAATTGATGGTATATACATGCTAGAAAAGGGACCGGAAACTCTTGCGGGTGTGGCCCACCGTAAGGATTTGATTATAGCCAGCCCAGATGTATTCGAGTGCGATGTTGTCGGAGCCACAATCCTGGGAATTGTTCCTGCACAAGTTGACTATCTGCGAGAATTTGCCCAGAGACATGGTCGCTCTTTTGATATCAACACAATTCAAATTAAAGGAGAGGGTATAGAATCTCTAAAGGAGCAACTTGAGTGGCGATTTGAACCAGACAAAGAATTACTGACGCCGGCGAAAATAACAGGACTTTCCGCTCCTTATCCCGGGCAAACTCTTTGTTCCGCTTGCGGTGCCACGCTTGCCCTGGCGCTATCAATATTCGGCAAAGATAATCCTGGGATGGATTTTGGCGGTGTCGAGTTATATTATGGGCTGGGATTGAAGCCGGAAAGGGATACTCAAAAGGTCTTCCTTTACGGCGATTGTGCCATCAGAAGTAATAAGAGTTTACAAAATGTCATCAAGATAGAGGGATGCCCGCCTACACTGACTAAAACCCTTCTTGCCTTGATGAAAGCACTGCTAAGTAACCCCCGGATGTTCAGGATGTTGCTTCTACGAGCTGTAAAGTTAATCGGAATAAGGCTCGGGATCTATCAAGAGATTTTTCCCAGATGGGAGCGATACCGAGCAAAAGAGTTTGATAAAACCCACTTCTGAGGAAAATCCTAAGCACTAAATACTAAACACTAAACAATATCAAAGCACTAATGTCCAAAATCTAAAAAGGAGTTTTGGTATTGAAATTTGGAACTTTAGGATTTGTTTAGGCTTGCCCTGAGTGAAGTCGAAGGGATTTCGTGCTTGGGATTTAGGATTTAGAGAGCACTACCCATTCGATTTGGTTATCGTCCTTGAGGACGGAAACAATGTGGTTCTTGTATCGTAATTGCTCTACCAGAAAAAATTGCCCCTTATAGTCCAGAGTAATATGATTCTCATCGGGGACTGAGGTTATCCTACAGATCTTTAACCCGCCTATACCAATTTCGATGACCTTCAGAATCGCTTCTTTTGCTGTCCAATAACGAAAAAAGGTGTCCCAAGACCTTTCCTTTAGTTCCCATTCTTCGTCACTCGCCACACGAGCAAAAAGTGATTCAGCCCGGGGCTTCATTTCTTCAATATCGATCCCGACCTTATTTTTGCTAACCACTGCTGCCACGTACTTAGGTTTATGGGAGAGAGACCAATAGATGCCAGCAACTGGACATGGTACACCCTTTTCATCCTTGAGTAGTCCTCCAAGCCTAACTCGGCTTCTTTCGGCACTCACTTTTAGCGCCTCTCGAGCAATCCAGCTTAGATGATCTACCTTTTCTTTCCCGGATGGTTTATGTTTAGCTTCGATAACTGGCATGACTACAGGAAATAAAGTCATGGGCTTACTAAAACCTTAATGCCTTCTTGATAATATCTTTATCAAAGTAGTTGATTGACATTCCAGCATCTACAATGATGCCCTGGGCGTTAATGCCATTGGCCCGCTCGCTCAAGAGAAACGCCACGATATTGGCTACCTCTTTAGTGGTCAGAGCTTTTTTGCGTAGTGTCAATTGTTCTGCGAAGAGGTAATAATCCAAATATCCTGGTATCCCTGCAGATGATGAGGTTTTTAACAGTCCGGCGTTCACGGAATTAAATCGGATTTGGGAAAAAGAACTGAAGGATTTAGCCAGAAAGCACAGGGTTGAGTCCAGGGCAGCTTTTACTGGGGCCATGAAGCCATAGGGTTCGGCTGCCATTTTGGTGGTTGAAATGGATATGGTGACTACAGATGCTTTCACATCCAAGAGGTTTTTAAACGCATTAGCAATGGCAATTAAGGAATAACAGGATATATCAATTGACTGCAGGAAGTCTTTCCTTTTGGTTTCGTGAAATGGCTTAAGTCCTTCTTCATAATTGGCAAAAGCTATGGAATGAACGATACCATGAATTTTGGGATACTTTTTGGAAATGTTTTCAGCCAGTTTCTTGATTTCCTGTTCCCGTTCGACATCGCACACGTAGATATCAGCACCAGGAAGGATTTTGGAAGCACTATCTTTTCTTTCTGCTGATTGAACACTATAGATTACATGTGCCTTTGCCTCGGAAAGAACCTCGCCAACAGAAAAGGCGACGCTCTTCTTATTAGCCACACCAAAAACAAGAAAAGTCTTATCTGCAACGTCTAAGAAATCCATGTAGTGCTCCTTTTATTTTTTCCAGTATATGTCAAGGTGCCTCTTTAGCTAATGTGACAGTAAACTCGACCGTGACCGATGTCTTGCCGCCGACTGAGGCCTTGCCCTTCATGAAATAGGCATTACTGACTTTTTCCACCAGCTCCGCTTCGATATCTAAGGTGTTGCCGGGCTTGACGATACTTTTAAACTTGGCGTTGTTAATTCGGGTCAGAACAGGAATACCTCCCCCCATACCACCCATCATTTTGGAGAGCAAAATTGCACCTGTTTGAAAAATGGATTCACAGATAAGTGCTCCGGGCATGATCGGTTGTCCGGGATAATGTCCTGCGAAGACAGGTTCATCAGGCCTTATCTCTTTTGCTGTTTTGATTTTTGTTTCGCTTAACTCCACGATCCTATCAACAAACAAAAATGGTGGACGATGGGGTATAGCATTTAGAATCTCCTCCATCTCATAATCCTCCAGACACCTCAAGAGTAGAACCGGTAACATAGGACGCTTCTTTGGAAGCCAAGAAAAGAACGCAAGCGGCCACCTCTTCAGTGCTTCCAAATCTCTTTACGGGAATCCTGGCTAGGTAAGCCTCACACAATTTATCTGGAAGGTCTTGAATCAATTCAGTGGCAATAAATCCCGGGGAGACGCAATTAACCGTAATGCCCCGAGTGGCCACTTCCTTGGACAACGATTTAGTCAATGCACTCAGGCCTGCCTTTGCGGCTGCATAGTTTGCCTGGCCTTCAAAAGCATATCTTTCCATCACAGAGCTTATGTTGATAATCCGTCCATATCGTTTGCGCATCAGACTCATAACGGCGAATTTGCACATGTAAAAGATTCCCGTGAGGTTGACATTCAGTACATCGTGCCAGTCCGATTCTTTCATCATCGCCAGGACAGAGTCCTTTCGGATACCGGCGTTGTTCACCAAGACTTCAAAGCTTCCGTATTTCGTGTCTATGTATTTGAAAAACTTTTCCACCTCTTCATACTTGGTCACATCAAGCTTCTGGATATCAATGTTTTCGGCAAACTGGCTGTTGTCTTGTTTAAATTGTGCCGTCGCAGCTTCATTTGTCGAATAAGTGACAATAACTTTAGCACTGGCCTTCAAGAAATTCTCGGCAATGGCTTTGCCTATTCCTCTGGTTCCACCAGTGACGATTACAGTTTGTCCTTTAAAATCATACATTTCTGGCACCTGCTGAGAGAAATTTGTCTACATCGTTGGCGACAATTACTCCGTAATTAGCTGCGCCTAGCCAACCTGACATAATAATCCCCACGGAGCCAGTATGGAAAAGTCCTAGTATCTCTTTAGGAAGCCCCATACTGACCTTTAACCCTTCAAATTTGGTACCAAAGGAGGCACCACTTAAATGGAGCGTATACCTTTGAAATGTCTTGGGGGTAGCGGCTTCTAGGTGGTCTATTTTATCTCGAATTTTAGGAACATATTTCTCCAGAGCATACAATGTTCGTTGAATCAATGCTTCCTTAGAAGCACGATATTCTTCCTCAGATAGGTTTGCCCAGTCGTTGTAATTAGCATTGGAGGAGGCAACAATGGAGTACATATCAGAGCCCGGCCGGGTTTGTGGATAATAGATGGAAAACGTCCGGCTGGTAGTATTTTTGCTGCAAAGTTCTTGAGGGTCGAATTTCTCCGCTTCTGAGGTAAAAAGCAGATCCCCGATGTAATCAATCCTCTCGCCTTTTTTGATACCTATATAGACCTGGCAAGTGCTGTTATTGAGGCGCATTTTTTTGGCCTCTGTAACGAAGCTTTTAGAAAAATTCTCGTCTCCGACCAGTTTGTGGATGGTTGATAACAAATTACCATTGGAGACAACAGCTTTACTTTTAATCGTCTTTCCGTTCGCTATTACCCCGCCAACCTTTTTATCTTTAGTAATGATTTTTTCCACCAAGCACTTCGTCCGAATATCAACGCCGTTTTTTAGAAGCTCTTCCCGCATTTTTCCGATAAACTGGTCTGTTCCCCCTCGAACAGTATAAACACCTTTGCTCATAAAGTTAGAAAACACAATTCCATAAGTTATCGCAGGATCATCTAGAGTTGACCCGTTGGCATAAGTGATTGACTCCATTAACATGCGGTGAACATCGTCACGGCCAGGAAAGAATTTTTCGAAAAATTCCTTCGTGGTCATGCTTTGGTCATCGTAAAAATTCATGTTTCTCGCTGTATCGAAAAAGCCTTCAATATTCTCTCGGGGTATTTTGAATCGCTGCTCCAAGACACGTGTAAAGTCCTCCCTGTCGTAAGTTGTGGTAAAAGAGAACTGGGGGTTGTCAAATCTGATTCCTTTGAGTTGAACAATCATGCTAGCAATTTCAGAAGTCCAGTATTTACGACAGGTTTTAATCATGCCAACTGGAAATCCGTGTAGGGCGATATCAAAGATATGCCCCTTTCTTTTGAACCAGGTAGCCAATCCACCAAGGTTGTAGTGCTGCTCAAGCAGTAAAACTGAGTGTCCTCCTCTGGCTAACATATTGGCACATGTTAATCCCGCCAATCCACCTCCAATGACGATGACATCATATTCTGACCTTGTATCTTTCGACCGATCGTGGCTCATAGATTTTCCTTTTCTTATGTCTTCTGCAGAACGTGAAGATTTGCCATAGAGATACCGCTCAGCATTGCTCCCACGATTCCCAGAAATCCCTGGTCCGTGCCGCAAATAAATAGGTTGTCTAAATGAGTCTTTCCCGTTTTGGTTTTATTTGGTGTTCCATAGACCGCACCATTTATACGACTGGTGAATTTGTGGATTGTTTTCGGAGTAAAGATATCGGTAAAAATAATTGAATCGCGGAAATCAGGTACAAATTTCACCACCTCTTTCAGCGTGGTTTCTAGCCAGGCAGCTTTCTGGGTCTTGTACTCTTCCTCACCTAATCTGTTCCAGAGGTCGAAGTTAGCTAAGTTGGTTATCCTGAGCATTCCCTCGGGCAAAGGATTTTCGAATTGAAAGTTATTAGGGCAACAAATAACGCCGCTGGAAACATCAACTAGCTCGTCAGGTTTCCGATAATCAAATTTATCTGAATTGTTGTAAAAGGTGATTGTTGTGTTATAGCCCATTTCGGCGGGTTCCTTATTTAAAACCAGAATAAACTCTACAAATGAAAGTTGCCCCACATGACAGTTGAATTTTGAGGAATCGTAGTCGGTCAACAGTTTTGTAGTTTCAACATAACCAGCGGATGATAGTATCCTATCGGCTGTCAGGACTTCACCGTTTTCGAGTAAGATTGATTCAACTTTGCCATTAGCGCATTTGAGACTTTCTACCGCGCATTTCATCCTTAATTCACCACCACAAGCCTTATATTTCTTTACCAGCACATCGAGGATTTGGCGTACCCCAGCTTGAGGTCGGGCGAAGCCTTCGCAGAAAATACTCTTGAACATGATAACAAATTGTCCGAACTCCATGTCATTTTCTTGAGCATTTCCGTAAAACATAAGCGGGCAAAAAATCATCTCAACAAGAAGTGGGTCGGAAATAATAGAACTCACAACTTCGCGAGCCGAAATCGGTTTGGTATACAGGTTCAGTTCATCATATTCGAAGATAGTCTTGAGCAGGTTGAGGAAGTTGTCAGCCTGCGTGGGAAAATTATCGACGACCTCTTGGATGAAAAAGTCGAAGTCGTTATTAAACCGGAGGGTCTTATTGGGGAATTTAATTACTGACATCCGTTGCGGACAGAGGGCGAAATCTTCAGCTTTTAGTTTGAGCTGTCGAAGCAACTTGGACAATGGTGCTAATTTAACACTTTTGGGAATATAATTGGTCATGGCATGAAGGCCGACGTCGAATTTATGTCCCCCAAGGTTGTAAAAAGAGTTCAATCCCCCAACGCGATAATGTTTTTCCACGATGCAAACTCTTTTACCGTAGTAGGCTAATCTAATGCCGGCGGCAAGACCAGACATTCCCGCACCGATAATGAGAACATCGTAATCCATGGTCAGGCTCTTTTCAAAATCAGAGGCTAACTAAGCCTTCAATCCTTGGGAAAATGCGATAAAAACTTGTGTTCCTGGCCTGCCAACGCTATTGATTAAAGTTTTTTCATCCGTGGCTCTAGATAAGCTACAGAGCCATCTAAAGTTGCTAATTGCATATAGTCATTCTCAGGTACTTCGATACCATAGTGTTTTCGCAGCTCCATAATGAGGTCTAAGAAATCCATTGAGTCCAGTTCCACTTGTTCTCGTAGTGGGATATCACCCTTGAGATTGCTCAGATCTTCATCTGGTATAATTTGGGCTATGATTTCCAGGATGGTGGCTTTAATTTGTTCCTTGGTCATGTACCCCCCGTTTGTCTATTCCAAGAATGCTTTCAGCTTTATTCCTCAAATCTTTTTACGGTAACAACCGAATTGATGCCTAACATTCCGAAGGAATTATTAAATATATAGTCGACCTTGTCAATCTTTTTTGGTTCATTGATAACCAGGTTGTTAAGATGACACTCAGGGTCTAAGTGGTCCAGATTGATTGTAGGGTGGACGATATAGTCTTCAAAAGAGGGTAAATTACCCGCTAATTCTAAGGCGCCGGCAGCCCCCATAGCATGACCGATAAAACTCTTGGTGTTGTTTATATGCGCATGGGGATGTTCACCAAAGACTTCTCTAATTGCCTGGCACTCTACCTGGTCTCCTTCAATGGTGCCTGTCCCGTGGGTATTGATGATATCGATATCTTCTGGAGATATACCGGCTTTGTTAAGGGCAAGTTTCATGCACTGAATTTGTCTTTCTTTGTCGGGGAAAATAAAGTCACTGGCATCTGAGTTGATAGCATAGCCCACGATTTCGCCGTAGATCTTAGCTCCCCTCTTAAGGGCAGCGCTTAGTCTTTCCAGAACAAAAATGCAGCCACCTTCGGAAACAACCACACCATTCCTGTCCTTATCAAAAGGGCGGCATGCCTTCGCGGGGTCTTCATGGGAAGCCAAAGCGCCTTCACTTTTAAAGCCAGCAAAAATACCAAAGGAACCAGTACTCTCGGAGACGCCACCAGCCAAGGCTAAATCGACTTCGTTCAGCAACAGCATTTGTAATCCCTGTATGAGTCCAATGTTACCGCCTGCACAGGCAGCCCCCAATGTATAGTGAGGTCCGGTAATTCCCAGGTTCAGGGTGACTTCGCCGGCGGGATTGTTAGCCACTACTCTGGGATTGTGATGGTGAGACCAATATTTTACATCATAGTCAAATTGCTTAATTTCATAAATTTCGTTTTCAGTTTCCACGGTGCCATGCTCGGTAATCCCAAGATAGACACCAATCCTCGATTTATCAAGGCAAGCAAGGTCTAATTTGGCATCAGTGATTGCTTCTTGGGCACAGTAGATAGCAATAGAGCCTGCTCTCGTTCCCCGACGCAAATCCTTCTTCTTTTGATACTTCAGTGGGTCGAAGTGGCATATACCAGCCAATACTTCACCCATGTAGCGGATATTGAATTTCTGTATACCGGATTTGCCAGCAAGTAAACTCTTGCGAAATTCCGCCAGGTTGTTTCCGTTTGGCGCCGCCAAGCCAACCCCGGTAATTACAATTCGTGTTTCATTAGATTTATTAGCTAACATGAGGTAAAACTTCCATTAAAAACGTAGATATTAGAGCGGTTTGAAGAAATCTATCTAATTGCATCGCTGTCTGAGGGAGTATTTCCCTGAACTCATCTTACTAGGGCCATTTTCTCTACCATTCCAGACCCAGCATAAGACAGACTATGCCGCTGCCAATCCCCAGCATGGCGACCTTATTACCAGGGTTAAGGCAACCCTGGTCAATTCCGATAGCCATGGTAATGGGCAGAGAAACCGACCCGATGTTTCCTAGATATTCCACAGTGGAAAAGTCTTTTGCATCATCTAGTCCCAGGGTCTTGAACAATAGTTTACTATGCACGGCGCTAACCTGATGAGTAAAAAACCTATCTACGTCGGAGTTCTTCCACCCAAGCTCTTGTTTTGTGTTCTCCCAGGTGTCAGGCGCCAATTTCAGTCCATTTTTCAGGACTCCTTCATAGTCTGTGTGCATATCTGGGAGCTCATCCAAGTCGAGGAAAGAAGCATCGGCTTCTATACGACAAAGACTATTATGTTGTGAAGCAGCGCGCGTTACCCCGCCCAGAAGCTTATGACCGTCTCGCGACAAAGAGGAGTGAGTTAACACCACTGCCACTGCTCCTGACCCCAAAGTTAGAGTGGCAAAGGCGAGTTTGAGTTTATCTCTGGTGATGTCCGGGTCTTTCAAGAGTTTATCGATTGTTGTGTCAATAAGCCGCTTGCTGCTCTCACAGCCAACCACAATTCCTGCTTTTATCTGACCCAACTCAATCATATTTGCCAGGGTTACCATGCCGTTGATGAAACCCAGACAGGCATTGGAGATGTCGAAAATGGTAGCTGTGGGAGGAAGGCCCAAAGAGTCATGGACCACGGTAGCTGTCGCTGGCTCCAGGAAATCCCGGGATACCGAGGTATGGAGCAGGCATCCGATATCCTCTTTGTTGACTCCAGACTTGCTAATGGCTTTTTCTGCCGCTTTTATACTGGCTCGACTCGGCGTTATGTCATCATCCCAGAATCGCCGTTCGCGAATTCCAGTTAGCATTTCCAGGCGTCCGTAGGAAAGATTGAATTTGTTGTATATCGGGGCTAGTCTTTCTTCCAGGCTCAAAGATGTAATGATATTCCCCGGAAGTTCATAACCAAAAGACTCAACACAGACCCTTTTGTACTGCATTCAATACCCTACTTCTCCCTCACCAGCATCGTGAGGAGCTACGACGAAAATAGCTATACCAACTCCACAGGCTCATTTTTGCCTGCTCGATATTAATTTCGGAATATGAAACTTTGTTCTAAGATTTTCCCACCTTCCTGTGGACTCCGGGGGAATTATCTCATCTGGAATGTATTTCCCTACTGCAGCAATGACAGCACACACCTTTCGCGAGTTCGCTACCTCGTCAGGGACATATTCATCAGCGGCAGCAATAGCAGTAGCGCGCAGCCTAGCGGAAGCTAATTTCTTGACCCCTTTAATTGCGAAAGAAATCAGCCTATTTGGGACACGTTTATCCAAAAAATTGAGGCCAAAGAGCAGCAGCCTATCTGGAGCATATTTATCTACTACTTTCACAAAAAGAGAGAATCCCCTCTTTGCAAGGGACCTAATTAGAGAATCAAACCTGGGCTTTTTTTCCTGTAATGCCGTGTCCTCTGCCATGTCCTCTCTCACCAAGATACTATATTTTTATCATTTTTACTACTATTTGTCAAACACAATTGTCTTTCCCCTGATTGACATACTGGAGTGACTGGAGTAAAATGCATTGTTTTGATATGGCTGATGTAAGGATTGGTTCAGGTGAGAGTTTCGAGGGCCTGCTGCGTAGATTTAATAGGCAGGTGCAGCAAGACCGCATTTTAGCTGAAGTTCGCCGCCGCAGGCACTTTGAAAAACCTAGTGAAGTGAGGAGAAAGAAAACGGCAGCGAAAAAGCGGAAAAGTTTTAGATAATTACCCCTGAAGGACTTCGTTTTTCAGGGAGCCCCAGATTTATTGATGGGCATCTCCGGGGTCCCCATGAAAAAGAGCGAAGCAAATTTTTCATGGGGTGCTGGTAGCCAAGAGATGGCACTGAAGGATAAGATTCAGGAAGCTCTCAAGGGGGCGCTTAAGCGGCGGCAGGGAGTAGAAGTTTCTACATTAAGGTTATTATTATCTGAAATAAAGTATGCTGAAATTGCGCAGCAAAAACCCGCTGACGATAACAAAGTGCTTGATGTTATCGCCAAGGAAATAAGACGTCGTCGGGAGAGCATCGAAGCCTTCAAGAAGGGGAATCGTAGCGACCTGGTGGCGCAGGAAGAAGCAGAACTGGCTGTTCTTCTGAGTTATCTTCCTGAGCAGATGAGTCGGGCGGAGGTCATGGCAGCGGCACGGCGAGTGGTTGATGCAGTTGGAGCTAAGGGGCCGAGCGACAAAGGCAAAGTCATGGCTCAGCTTATGCCTCAACTTAAAGGCAAAGCTGATGGCAAAGAAGTCAGCGAGATAGTTTCAGAATTGCTTGCTGCTCGCTAAGTTTAGAAGGCGAGCGAAGTTTTTAAATTATGGCGTGATGGCGGTAAAAAAGCACCGCCATTGTTCTTTTGTGTCGGTATTGGCTTTAAAGGCGAAGGCCCCAAGTTGGAAAGAGCTTGGCAGGATGGCCTTAAGAGAGTAAGTATTAATATCTAAATTCTAAACGTTTTGAATTTTGGATTTTGGTTAAGTTAACTCTTGGTTGCTTTATATAATCCAATGTGGGAGAATATGCTATATGGTTGCGGTGTCCATAGTGGGGGGAATGATACCCATTTGCCTCGGGATTTATGTTTTGGCTGCTATTCATCTCTTCTGGACTCCTCTTTTCTTATTTATGTTAGGCATAACAATATTTACTATAAATTCCAACTCACTTAAGATAATCGGTATTTGTGCTGGAATCACTTTTGTTCTTTATGTAATTTCTTATTTTGCTGAGCCAGCTTGGCTAAGCCTATTGTTAAAACAAGTATCGTGGCTATAAGTCCGCCAATAAGTATTTCTAACCCATTCATCTTGCCCTCCTTTTATGTTTATGTCGGATAACTGTGTGGGGTTTTCTCCGAAATCTCCATACAAGCGATGCCCCACCAAACCCACCGCCACCACTATGGTCTTCAGGGTCTATATAGCCTTTGTGTGTTGGTGAATAAATTAATCGCTTACCTTTCACCCTTATTGATTTTCTCATCACCTTCCTCTGTCTCAATTTTCACCTTCCCGTCGTTACAGTTTGTATTAACTTCTTTTTAGCTAGGTACTTCCGCCTACCTTCTCTAAAATATGCACTTCGCTTTTGCTTCTCGGTATGCGGTTTGTGTCTTGGTGTAGCTTCTACAAACTTAAACCCAGCAGGCACAGCAACATTGGAATATCTTACCACATCGTTCCAATCTTGGAATGGCATATCTACCTTCATATGTTTAACGGGTGATACATTCCCTAGTGATTCGTGTTCTTTGAAGAAATTATAGTGTATTAGCCAACCTTCGCTTAATAGTCTGGCAGTTTCCAAGTCCTTGAAGTGGTGAATTACGTTTGTCCGCTGCTTTAAGGTGCCGTGAAATCGCTCTATTATGTTCGTGCTGTTCTCATCCGTGAATGGCTTGCTTCTAATATGTGCTGCCCTTCCACCAGTTGCCAAATCAATGCCATCAATATAAGCTCGGAGTTTATCGGTGATTACTACCTCTGGCATTTTACCAGCTCTTTTGATTGCCTTCTCAATGAGCATTTGAGCATCTTCGGTTGTTCTAGCGATTGATATGTGAGATGCTAACAGGTATCTTGATTTTGCGTCTATAATATCCCAGAACCACACATTACGATTCCCCACGTTCAACCCAGTTTCGTCCGCAAGCCAGACATTGCCTACTTTTGGCTTAAAATCCCTTGCCTTTACAATAGCCTCTTTGGTGAATCGGGCTATCCACTTGTAGATTGCTGGCTCTGACAAATACTTGCCATGCTGTAGATTTAGCTGTGCTTGTATAGCGTCAATAGGCATACCGCCATAGTACATATTGAGTACAGAACCTATCTCATTGATGGGCGTTTTCATTTTAGGTAAGGTGTCTAACTCTGTGAACTTACGCTGGCAGTCTTTACACCAGTAACGCTGTATGCCCTGAAAAGTGCCAAACTTGATTATGTTTGTACTATTGCAGTATTTACAAACTGTGCTAGTCATAAAACGTCATCTCCTAGCTTATTTCTAGGCTTGCCACACTGAGTGCATTTGCGTTCTAGTATTACGTCAGTGTCCATATTGGTTTGATAATCAGATGTGATTCCATCTTCGTCTCCATGACCATGTAAGTTCCACATTTGTCTATTTAGATTATCAATAACAGTACGGTCAGCAAAAGTAAGCTTGCCTCTTAGTGGGCGAACAGCTTGCTTCTTAAGGCTATCTTGCTCTTGTATTGCTACGATAGCCTTCATTCTTTGTTCGTGGTAAGTTAGAAGTATAGCTATTAAAAACCCCAAAACTGCTAGAGACCATGAAATAATTGGGGGAACATTCATATGCACCCCCAACCTGTCCAAAACATCAAAGGCATCTGTAACGAATGCTGGAACAAGCCAATATAGTCTTTTGAGGACACCAAGACATAAAAGGCCAAAGGAACGAAGATACCCCATAGCAGTTTTAGTGTACCACTATATATGCTAGAATAACAACCACGAGTTACCTTAACCTGGATTTTGAATTTGTTTGGAGCTTAGAAATTGGAATTTGGGATTTAATTAAATGGAAGTTTCTCCGTTTCGAGGTATACGTTATAACCAAAGGATAGTTGGCGATCTAGCCCAGGTAATCTGTCCTCCCTACGATGTTATCACTCCCGAACAGCAGAAACTTTACTACAAAAAGAGCGATTACAATGCTATTCGCCTGGAATTCCCCGAGCCGACAGGTGATAGATATCAGAGAGCATCTAGTACTTTTCAGCAATGGCTAGAGCAAGGAGTTCTTCAGCATGACAGCGTATCCAGCTTCTATTTGCATGACCATCGTTTTGAGTATTCAGACGAAATGAAGGTAAGGCATGGGCTAATAGCTCGTGTCAAGGTTGAACCCTGGGGCAGCGGTATATATCCTCACGAAGAAACATCTTCCAAAGCTAAAAGCGACCGTTTGCAGTTAATGCGAGCTTGCCGAGCTAACTTCAGTCCATTGTTTTCTCTTTACCATGATTCTGAACAAAAGGTTGCTCCGATATTATCCCGCGTAGCACAAAAGAAACCACTCCTGTCATTGCGAGCGAAGCGAAGCAATCTCCCTGACTCTAAAGAAGCTCATACCCTATGGGCAATAACTGACCCAGAAATCAAGCAAGAGCTGAGTCAGCTTCTATCCTCTCAGCCCCTTTACATTGCTGATGGTCATCACCGCTACGAAACAGCCTTGACTTACCAACAAGAAAGAGCACAGGAGCAATCGGATAGCTGTAAGCTGTCAGCCGACGGCTTTCATTATGTGATGATGGAATTGGTTGACTTCTCCGATCCTGGGCTGCTTGTTCTACCTCTGCACAGACTAGTGCGTGGTATAGCGTCTTCTAGCTTAGTAAGGCTGGGAGACAAACTTAGGAACCTCTTTGCCCTTGAGTCCGTTCCCTTAAAAGCCGGTAGCTGTCAGTTGCCAGTTGATAGCTGTTTAGGAATCTTGGGTTTACAGCCTGGCTCGTTGGTCGTATTGAGGCGGCGTCAAGATATTTCCCTTGAGGCCATGATGCCCGGTAATAGGTCTCAAGCTTATCGAGAGTTTGGCGTTAGCATTCTTAATCATATTATTTTGGATAAGCTCTTGGGTCTCACTTCGAAAGAAGGCGTCGCTTATACCGTGGATTTGCAAGAAGCCTACCAGCAGATAAAGGAAGGGGAATATCAATTAGCTTTCCTATTAAATCCTCCTCAGCCGGAGATGGTCAAGGCTATTGCTGATGCTGGGGACAGGATGCCAAGCAAATCAACTTATTTTTATCCTAAGCTCCCTGCCGGTTTAATCATTAATCCCCTGGACTGACTGGGTTTGCAAAAAAGACTATCTATAGCTTTACCGCTTTAGCACTATAAATACCAGGAAGAGCACGTATCTCTTGTAACTGTTCTTCACCCAGTGGTTCATCGAGAGCTAAAATCATGAGGGCTTTTCCCCGGGGCTGGAGTCGAGATAAGTGCATGGAGCTGATGTTAATATCGGCTTTACCGGTTATATTACCGATGGTGCCAACAAGCCCAGGTTGGTCAAGATGGTCGCAGAAAAGGAAATATCCCCCAGTGGGCACGATATCCATCCAGAAGTCATTAACCTGGACGATGTGGATCTCGCTATCTCTAACTGTGCCCGATATTGCGGTGATTCCTACATTGGTATTGACCTCCAGGGTGAGCAAGTTGGAGTAATTCTGGCAGGTCACCTCTTTTTCTTCGCTGATCTTCAAGCCACGCTGAGCGGCGATAAAACCAACATTGACCAGGTTGATTCTTTCCTCGTTTGCTTGTTGCAATAGCCCGCTGACGATCGCCGTCTTAATTGGGTTGCAATCGTAGTTGCTTACTCCGCCGCTATACTTGATGTGTGTTGAGTTCATTTGTCCCTCCATTAGCTGACTGGCAAGGTTGCCGATAGTTGCGGCTACTCTCATAAATGGTACCAGTTCGGGAGCTATGTGTGGAGCATTAACGGCGTACCTGCTGAATTGTCCTTGAAGCACAGCTAAAACTTCTGCGGCAATGTCCTTGGCCACGCTAGTCTGAGCCTCAATTGTAGAAGCGCCCAGATGAGGGGTAACGATTATCTTGTCCTCTTTAAAGAGAGGACTATCTGTTATTGGCTCATGGTCAAAGACGTCGAAGGCGGCGCCAGCTATTTTGCCAGTCTTAATTGCTTTGACTACTGCTTCCTCGTCAATCAATCCGCCCCGGGCACAATTGATAATCCGAGCCGTGGGCTTTAATTTTGCTAACTCCTTACTTCCAATTAATTTCTCGGTAGTCGCGGTCAGCGGCACGTGGAGAGTGATAAAATCAGCCTCTCTAAGAAGCTGGTCTAGGGACACCAGGTCTACTTTGAGGTTATGGGCGTAGTCTTTGGAGACAAACGGGTCGTGGGCGATAACTCGCATTTCAAAGGACTGAACTCGCTTGGCTACTTCAGAGCCGACATTACCCAGGCCGATAATGCCCAGTGTCTTATTCCTGATTTCCGTGCCGACAAAATCTTCTCTTCGCCATTTACCTAATTTAAGGTGGCTATTCGCTTGTGGCACATTACGTGCTAGGGCAAGCATGAGAGCGATGGTATGTTCTGCGGCAGCTATAATATTGCCTGTAGGGGCGTTAACCACCACAATGCCATTCCTGGTAGCGGCATCGACATCAATGTTGTCTGTGCCCACTCCGGCTCGGCCAATCACCTTGAGTTTCTTCCCCGATTCAATAACCTCTGCCCCTACTTTAGTTTGGCTGCGCACAATAAGGGCATCATAATCGCCAATTATAGCTTTGAGCTGCTCGAGCTCTAGTTTGGCCTTAACATCGACTTGAGCATGGCTGCGCAGGATTTGTATCCCTTCTTCAGCAATTGGGTCAGCGACTAAAATTTTCATCTTCTAGTTAACCTTTCTTAGCTCGAGGCAAAGCTTTGTTTAACGCCTCCAGTACCGACTTGATATCCTTTTCGTATACCAGGCCGAGATGGCCAATGCGGAAGATCTTGCCGGATAGTTTTTGCTGACCCCCGGCAATGATTACCTCATACTCTTCCCGGAGCATTTGAATCAATTTAGGGACATCAATTTTGTCCGTGGCATTCACTGCGGTCACTGTGTTGGAAGCATATTTCTCGTCAGGAAAAAGGGATAGACCTAATGATTTTACTCCGTTTCTCGCCGTCTGGGCTACTCGAGCATGTCTGGTGAATATATTGTCCAGTCCCTCGCTTAATATTAAATCTAGAGTGACATCAAGAGCATAGAAAACGGAGATAGCTGGTGTCCAGGGAGTTTGTCCTTTCTGGAGAAAATCTTTGGCTTTGCTGAAATCCCAATAATAGCGTGGCATCTTCGCTTTAGCATGAGCCTGCCAGGCTTTTTCACTTACACTAACCATGGCTAGTCCGGGAGGCACCATCCACCCCTTCTGGGAAGCAGTGACCACTATGTCACAATTCCAGTCGTCGGTAGGCAAATTGATGCAGCCCAGGCTTGAGATAGCGTCAACCAAGAGAAGTTTATCGAATTTCTTGACCACGGCGCTTATCTCCTTAATATCGTTAGTCACCCCTGTGGATGTTTCATTATGAGTTGCCAGTACCGCCTTAATATTGCCATCTGCTTTCAGTGCTTTTTCTGCGGCATCAGGGCTAACTGGCTTCCCCCATTCAAAATTAAGGCGGGTTACTTCAGCGCCATATTCTTCGGCAATATCGGCAAAGCGCTCACCAAAAAATCCGTTGGCGAGGGATAAAACCTTATCGCCTGGCGACAGAGTATTAACAACGGCTGCTTCCAGGCCGCCGGTGCCCGAAGCGGTAAGTACGAAAACATCTCCCTTGGTCTGAAACGCTTGTTTTAATTTCCCCGTTATTGAATTGAGAATTTTGCCGAATTCTCCCCCTCGATGGTTTATCATTTGCCGCCCCATGGCCTCAAGAGCTTGCGGTGGGCAAGGGGTTGGTCCTGGAATACGTAGCTGCATTTTTACCTCCTCATTAAGCCTTTTCTTTATCAGCACTGACGATTTTAACAAAGCGAAGCTTACCAACTTTAATTTTATCACCGGGTTTAATTTCAACATTCTTGTCTCTGACTACTTGTGTGGTTCCATCTGTTCGAATTATCCGAACAGCACCCTGAGCAAGTAACCTTTTAGCTTCGCTCATACTATTTGCAAATTTGTTATCCACAAGCCACCTGGGCATGTCTCTGGTGATGATCACTTCAGCGCTAGCTTTGAGACCAATACTAGCTGTTGCTTCTATTTTGTGAAGTTCTCGCGTTTGAAACCGCCCTTCGAAGTATTCCTGTGCTTCATCCGCTGCCTGTTTACCGTGAAACTGCCTTACAATTTCATGAGCCAATCGTTTTTTAAGGTTCATGGGGTTAACTGAGTGAGTTTTCAGTTGCTTCTTGGACTCAGCGATTTCTTCTTCGGGGACGTCGGTTACCAGCTCAAAATAATCTAGGATAAGGGAGTCAGGGATGGACATTACCTTGCCGTATATTTCCCGGGGAGGCTCAGCAATGCCTATGTGGTTGTGTAAGCTCTTGCTCATCTTATGATGACCATTAGTACCAATCAAGAGGGGAACAAGGAAAACTTGCTGGGGAGACTGCCCCGTGTTTTGCTGTAGCTCTCTGCCCACGAGGCAATTGAATTTCTGGTCAATGCCACCGAATTCAACATCGGCGTTGATGGCTACTGAATCATAGCCCTGAAGCAAAGGGTAAAGCATTTCAGCTAGGGATATGGGGTTGCCAGAACTATACCGCTTGTTAAAATCTTCTCTGGCTAGGAGCTGGGCGATGGTAAATTTGCTGGTAAGTTTAATTACTTCATCCAGGGTGAACTTGGAAAACCATTCACTTTGCCACCTTATCTCTGTTTTATCCTTATCCACCACCTTGAAGAATTGTTCCATATAGGTTTGAGCATTGTTTTCTATTTCATTGGAGGAAAGCATGGGTCGAGTAGCCGACTGACCGCTGGGGTCGCCAATCCTGGCTGTCCAGTCACCGACTATAAGAATGACTTTATGCCCTAGCTCCTGGAATTGACGTAGCTTTCTAAGGCCCACCACATGTCCCAGATGGATGTCAGGAGCACTGGGGTCGAAGCCTTGCTTCAGGGTTAAGATTCTCCCCGATTTCAGCAGCCTTACTAGCTCCGCCTCTGTTATAATTTCGGCCACTCCTCGTTTTAACAGGGTAGCAAACCTTGTATCAGTCATTTTAAATCTTTAGCTAGGAGTGCTTCTACTTTTCGAACATCTTTGTTGATTTGTATTTTTAGCTCCTCAGAAGAAGGAAAGCGCTGCTCATCCCTTAATTTTTGTACAAATTCTACCCTTATCTCTTTGCCATATAAATCACCTTTATAGTTTAACAGGTGAGTTTCCACCATTTTTTTCCCTTCCCCAAAGGTGGGGCGGGTGCCGACATTGGTTGCTGAAGGGAACTGCTTGCCATCTACTTGAGTGATAGTAGCATAGATGCCATTGCCTGGTAATGCTTGTTGTGGCTTTATATCCAAGTTAGCGGTGGGAAATCCCAAAACTCGTCCACGTTTGTCAGATGTGATGACCTTGCCTCTCAGGTAGAAATAGTGACCCATTAGCCTTTCTACTCTTCTCACATCGCCTTGAATTAACGCTTGGCGGATAAGAGTGCTGCTCACCACCTCACCATTGATTGTATAGGGAGGGATGACTTCTAAGCTGAACCTCATTTCATGTCCTAGAGCGCGAAGCAGGTTGATATTGCCTTCCCCGCCTCGTCCTAAAGAGAAGTCAGGCCCCACCATAATGCCCTGCATTTTAAGGTGTTTTTTAAGCAAGGACATAAACTCCCGGGCACTTAGCTGGGCTACCTTGGGAGTGAAAGTCAGCACTGCGACTATGTTTACGCCTAGCTCTTGAAAAGCCTTGACCCTGTCCTCCAGGTTGCTAAGCCAGGGTAGTTGATTATGCGGATGTAATACCGATTGAGGATGGGGGTTAAAGGTAACTACTCCGCTAAGCAAGTTTTTCTCCGCTGCTCGCTGCTGCAGTTTTTCCAGCAGGTAGCGATGCCCGGCATGGACACCGTCAAACACGCCTATGGTAAGCAGCGTTTCCCCTTGGGGAGTTATACTGGCTAGCTCTTGCTCGATTTCCATGGTCTCAGGGTTTGCTCTTTGCGCTTGGAGTAGCTAGCTTTCTATTCCTAGCTTTGGCTATAGGCAACAATTGAGACATAAGGAGACGAAAGCTATCAAAGTTGAGTGATTGAGGACCATCGGCAAGTGCCATGTCTGGATTAGGATGTACTTCTATGAGGAGTCCGTCTGCTCCGGCAGCTACTGCAGCTAATGCCAGGGGGGGTACCAGGTACCATTTACCTGTGGCGTGACTGGGGTCAGCGATGATGGGTAAATGGCTGACTTTTTCGATAATTGGTATAGAGCTAATGTCCATGGTATTACGCGTATAGGTCTCGAAGGTTCTGATACCTCGTTCGCAAAGAATAACCTGCTCATTTTCTTGGGCCAGAATATATTCAGCGGCTAGTAGCCACTCTTGAATAGTAGATGACAAACCGCGTTTGAGCAACACTGGCTTCTTTGTTTTCCCCACCTCATCGAGCAAGATAAAGTTCTGCATGTTTCTCGCTCCAATCTGGAGTATATCAGCGTATTTGGCTACTAAATCAACCTGGTCTGGCGACATAACCTCGGTAATCACGGGCATTTTGTTTTCCTTTCCTACTGCCGCCAGTATTTTCAGCCCGGTTTCCCCTAACCCTCGAAAGTCGTAAGGCGAAGTGCGCGGTTTGAAGGCGCCTCCGCGCAGCACAGTGGCTCCAGCTGCCTTGACTGCCTGAGCAGTGGCCAAAAGTTGCTCCTCGCTTTCTATAGCGCAAGGGCCAGCCATGACAACTATTTCATCGCCACCGATAGCCACGCCTTTTACTTCTACTATGGTATCCCGGGGGTGGAACTCCCGACTGGCAAGTTTGTAGGGTTTGCTCACAGGTATGACCTGTTCTACCCCGGGGAGCAATTCCAAGGCATCACGAAGTTCCGAGAAGACTTTCCCCAGCACGCCGATAACGGTATGGTCAACACCTTCTGATATGTGTGCCTTTAGACCAAAGTCTTCAATTCGTTTTGTAACCTTGCTGAGTTCATCATGGCTGGAGCCAGCTTTCATGACTATAATCATGTGTCGCCTCCGATTGGTAGTGACGGTTTGTCTTTTAACTTCTTCGCCTCTCCTAAGTAAACATGTATGATTTCCTCAGGTCCCTTTTTGGTGTTTACAAGCATTAGAACTCTCAGGCAGCGGGGTAGAGCATTAGGGACACTCATTTCATGCCCACAAAGCAAAGCCAGGTTGGATGGCCATCCTAGCTCTCGTGTCGCTGCTGCAGGGAACTCAGCATCTAGGTCTGGCGTGGTGGTGAAAAAGATAGCAGCGATATCCTTAATTTCAATTTTGTTAGCCTTCGTCATTTCTGTAAGCAGCTTCTTGGTTGCAGCTAGGATGTTTTTTTTATTATTTGCTGAAACCGCGATAGCCCCTCTGATGCCACGGCACTGCAATTTACCAACTCTCCTTTTCAGATTTAAACTAATAGCCTACCCTAATTCTCATCCTTCGTCAAGAAAGCTCGGTTTGATAGCGGGATAAATGGCCGTCATTACGTCTCGTGAGCAGAAGTAGCTTTTTGCTACGCCCAGCTCAACCGATGTAAAGGACCTGGTTTTAATGATACCATTAATCGTTATTCGTTTGTCTGGTAGCAGCCTAAGGTGGTAAGATGACAATGGATATTTTTAACTTGTTGTCAATATCTGTGATTCTTAGATATGGAGAGAGAGAAATTTGAAACTCTCGTAGCGAGGGCAATCGATAATTTGCCACTGGAGTTTCAGCGCAAACTGGAAAATGTTGATGTTGTGGTAGAAGAGTGGCCTGCACCAGGGCAACTGAGACGGCCTAAACACATTCATCCCACCCAATTGCTCGGTCTTTACCAGGGTGTGCCTCAAACTAGGCGAGGCCGGGGGTACGGATTGGTTTTGCCTGATAAGATAAGCATCTTTCAAAAGCCCATAGAGGCGCAATGCCGCTTTGATGATGAAATTGAAGCAAAAATAGAGGAAGTAGTACGCCACGAAATAGCTCACCACTTCGGCCTCGACGAAGAGACTTTGCGGAAGATAGAAGGTGAGAAACGCAAGAGGAAGTAAGAGAAATGTATTCCGGTGGCTCAATAATCATGTTCCTCTTTGTTCTCCCGAACCCAAACAGGAGTTTTCGGTGCTATGTCAGCAAGGAAAAAATATTACCAGCAGTTCGACTGAGGCTACAGCTATGACGGATGGTCTTGAAAGGTCCGAGAAAGTTTCAAGGAAAGTGTTTCGGAGATATTTTCCTCTGATATTTATACTGTGGATTCTTTTTGTGTTATATCCCAATCCTCTAAACTTAATCATTAGTGTCCAAAGGGTTCTTAACTTTGATGCTGACCCTGGCGCTGTTGAATCTATGCTGAATGACCTTCCTTCCGACCCTGTGGATATAGAGAAAGCAGTCCTGGCTAGAATACCCTATCGCTATGATTGGGAGCTTTATAACATGCCCTGGTATTGTCCCACCGTTGAACAAGTACTGGAGCGAGGAGCGGGGGATTGCAAAGCCCGAGCTCTGGTCTTAGCTTCTGTTTTGGAAGCGAAAAATATTTCCTATCAAGTTCATTCATCTCCCATGCATATTTGGGTGGACTATGAGGGCAAAAATGAAACCTCAATTGAGAATGCTCAAGTCGAGTTTTACCAATACGACCCCGAAACAGGTGAGAGGCGATTCCAGATTCCTGAGATTAGTCTAGGCAAGTTAATGGACTATTGGCGGCAACAATTTTGGACCCCCATGCCCGACGGCAGGAAGGCTCTTCTAATTTTGGGCTTGTTGGCTTTGGTAGCAGCTAGGGTGATTTTGCGCAAGAAGAAAACTGCCCAGTTAGCAGGGAGTTAAGATGCCCTCGGCTGGATAAAATACAGAGAGCAGCAGAAGTTCAGTTGGTTGCCAAATCACTCAGATTGTTTAACGCCTTGCATTTTAGCGGTGAGGATAGCGGGCCCAGTCTCGGGTATCGTCTTCATCGGCGGCTGGTTCCGTAAAATAGCTCAGGGGTTTTCCCAAGGCGCTGGCGATTCGTTCCAAATTGGCTAGATAAAGTCGTCTCTTGCCCAGCTCATAGTTAGATAAGGCTGCCTGCGTGCAGCTTAACCTGTTTGCCAATTCCTGCTGGGTGATGCCAAGTTCCTCTCTGGCCTGCTGAATCCTCATACCGATGCTGGGAGAGACCACGCCCGGATTTTATCACATTTTGTAATATACGGTAAAGAAATTTTTGAAATGTATAACAAATTGTTATAAATCCTATTGACAAGCCTACTATGCCTTGTTATGCTATTAATAACAAAACGTTATTAAAGGAGGAAACGAAATGAAAGTCAGCGAAGATGTCTGGAAATTCTATCAGCAGCACCTGGGTTACAGTGATAAGGAAATGAAGAAGTTCAGAGAAAATCCCAGAAACGAGGACGTTATTTCCAAGGCGCCAGCATTGCTAAGCAAGACGATTGTGTTAGAAGTTGTCGACTCACACGGCTGCAATAGTCAGCATAAGGTTGGTGATAAGTTCTATTTTGATGGCGCCGGCAATATTTTGACCAAACTCTGTCCCAAAAGAATCTGTTTTGGTATCTTGCATTCCATGCCGACATTAATTTATGCGGCACAAGAGCTATTCTATGCTGGTGTGGACCCTAATGAGATGCGGTTTAAACGTATAGGCTGTGTTGATGTCGGCGTTAACTGTGGCGGCTGGGGGCATATCATCATGGAGTTGCGGGTGGAGGAACGCAAGAGAGAGTAAGTTGTAGATGTTTGGCTAGTGTAGACGGGAGGAACGCCGAACATGAAGACACTTAAGAAAAATGAGTTGAAGGAAATCTTAATTAAGAACTGGATGACCCATGACGCCATGTGGTTCTATCACTGCTTGCAGGAATGTGGCATTGAGAAGACAAACAAAATCAATAAAGCTGCCATCAGGTCTATGGCAGCGATAGAAATAAAGCGGATTCAAAGAGCCGTGGGGATAGATAAAGTGAAAACATTTGAAGACCTTAAGATGATTGTAAACGCAGCGTTTAACGTGCTTACAGGCGATTTTATGGATTTCACCTACAGTTTTCCTTTAGAAAATGCTCTACATGGCGAGTGGAAAAATTGCTTCGCCTACAACGGTGTGAAGCAGCTTGGTGTCCTTGACAGATACCAATGCGGCATCATGGAGCGAATTTGTGGGTGGTTCGATGGACTCGGAATAAAATACAGCGTTTCTCCCCCCGTGGAAGGTTGCATGATGCACACCGATGGGAAATGCTTCAGGGATTTCACGTTTAATTTCGATAAATAGTGACCTAGGATCAACTCTTCGAAAAGGTGGCTGAAATATGAGTTCAGCGAAAATTAAGCTGGCACCAAGGCAGAAAAAAAGCTGTTGCGCAATATATGGTTGTTGCACGACGGTAGATGGTTTCTAAAATCAGTGGAGCAATTTGGCTTCGATACTGCCACTAAATTGAATCTCGCCGTAGTTAAGTCCATAGCCAGAACAGAAATAAGACAACTGCTAGCCGAGACCGACTTTGGTGAGGTCAGGAATATAAAGGATCTACAAGCATTGATGGAGATTGCCGCTCTTCTCTATTTCCCCGAAGAACACAAGTATGAATTTAAGGTAGTGGACAATAATACGTTCGTGGGGCATGTACTGGAATGCTATGTCCATAAGATGGTGAGTAAGGCGGGAACTACAGCCATTCACCAGTGTGCGGCAAAGCTGAGATTCAATTCTTGGTGTCAGGCTATGGGACTTGATGGAGAGGTGATAAACGAGAAAGGCACCAGTAACTGCAATGGGACTTGCGAAATTATTTTTAAAGTCAAGTGGTGATGTAAGGTTAGAGGCTTAAGAATGTTGAGATGCGGGCAGAGGTGCTCCAATGGCGTGCTGAGCATGACGATGGGTGGATAAGAAAAACAGCAGAAGTCCACTTGGTTACACAAAAACTCAAATCGTGGCATCTCTTCCAAATAGGAATTTATAGCTAAGTTCATGCGGACATCCCGATGTTTGTGCGGTGGTAATAAATTTTGGCTCCGAGTAAATTGTAGAGTACCCCAGCCCTTTCCGAGCTTTCAGAAACGACTTCAACACACGCCAGTGCATAGGCAAAAGGCAATGAGGCTTCTGCCCAGTAATAAGGAGTGCCTCTAAAGCATGAATGGTTTTCCGCTACAGTGTTAATTTCATTCAGTGCCTGAGTCAATCGGTTGCTACCTTCCAGGTTGAAGTATTTTACCATCCAGTACATAATATTCCACATAACAACTAACTGTATCGTATAAAAAAGAAATTAATTAACTAGTACAATGGAATATTTTTTGAGACTTAATGCGCTCGGGGATTGTCCAAAACTGACTATTGGTAGTCAGAGATTCTCACTTCTCAAAGCATCAAGAGATATTCTCGCCGAGGCTTTACAGTTGGAGGAAGAATACGAAATGATGATTTCCAACTATATTGATTTGGAAAAGGAGTCGACAAACGCCTCGATATCATATATGGTTCGAAACTATCGCGGGTATATTGATTCTTTTGATGCTCGGCTTGCCGTGAACAGACAACTCATGAATTTGCTAACGTCAGTAAGGCTTTATACCGACAGATTGACTGACCATTGTTGTGCGTGTTTACCAAAAGAGACCGGAATTAAGGACCGAGTAAAATTGTTACGTTCAACCGAGTATGATAAAAATTTCGACTATAGGTTTATGGAAGCTTTAAGAAACTACATCCAACATAGTGGCACTCCCGTTCACCAGGTAGCATTTGGAAGCAGGTGGACTGCTCTTGATATCAGCGGTCTACTGGAGTTTTCATCAAGTTTTTCCGC
>CAISEW010000039.1 GCA_903884455.1 uncultured Chloroflexota bacterium
CTTGCCCGCTGACTCGCTGAAGATAATGTGTTCCTCATCCAGAACCCTGGTGCTCCCCTTGGGGGCGATGCTGGGTATGCCATCGGGAGTGGCAGTGGCAATGAAGGCCTGCTGCTCCTTTATCAATGCCTTCATCTCTTCCGTTATCTTTGCCATGTTTCCTCCTTATTTAGGATTATTTGATTAGGGACTCCATAAAAAAAGCACCTCTGGAACTTTGTACTATCCAACCAGCCGCTGCTTGAATTCTAGCGTCAAACGCCTATCCGTGTCAACGCGTATGGGGATGAGGTTGGTTTGTAATTAATGTTGGGTTAGGGGTTTGTAGGGGCAGACCAATGTGTCTGCCCCTATTCAATGAAGTGAAGCAATTATCTGCGGAATAGTCTGTGCAAGGCCCGATAGCTGAGTGTGATAGCCCAAGCAAACAGAGGCACGGGGTCGTCCCAGGCTGCTACCGAACGTACTTTTCTGGGGTTGAGCGACTCGACTATCTCTCCTATACCGATGTCTCTCCTTCCCACGTGATCGAGGAAAGAAACTGTGTCAAGTAAATCTTCCGCCCACAAGATACTATTGCGGAAGGAGAGTGAAGGCTTCTCAATTTGTCCACCGGCGTCCAGGTAGGCTACGTACGCAATATCTGCACCACATGCTCCTGCCAGTGTATTTTGCAGCGATGTACGAGCATTTATCTCAATCATTTTGTATTCACCGTCTCTTGGGTCCATTTTCACTTCTACCTCGGCAAACCCACGGTATCCTATTGTACGCAGCAACTGGAAAGAATGATCGGCCGCAGAAGGCCTCCAGTTGCTCTTGCAGAATGTGCCGAAACCGAAATCAAGAGGGTATTGTCGTATTTTATCCCAGCCGCAAATTGCCAGCGGGTCCGATAGTTTGTTGAAATAGGTGAAAAATGAGTATATCTCTCTTCCTGGTATTATCTCTTGTATCATGATCTCCATGTTTTTGTCTCTTAATCTATCTGCTGCCCGGTCGAGGTCTTGAGGGGACTTCACATGAAATACCTTTCGCCTGAATTCTTCCTGGAAAGGTATTGAATAAGCGGGCTTGATTATGTAAGGGTAAGCCAATTTCTTCCCTATTGACACCAGTTCGGTCGGACTCTCAGGGAAATACGTTTTAGGATAAGGAATTTGCATTTCATTTAGCATATTATAGAAACGTTTCTTATTCACTAGCTTTTGTGCAGTCTCGTATTCAGGCACTGGAAGATGATAGAGAGGCTCTAGTTCGTCTCTGTGTTTTGAGAGAGCCAGGACGGCCTCGTCGCCTATAGGAATAATCATCATTCTATCGTTCTTTTGCTTGCCGAAGTCTTTCAGGAGTTTAACGAAGTCGCTTTCCGAATCACTTATCTTTTTGCAGGTTAAGCGTTTATTGATGTATCTGGAGTGTCTAACAATGGAGCACGGGTCTGAATCAATGTATACAACGGGAATACCGCGTCGTCCAAAGCTCCTTATTATTCCCAGGGCGTTGGCACTAATCCCGCTGGTCACTATGACCCCGATTGGGTTAGGGGTAGGAGACTGCATTTTATTTTGAGACATCATCGCTCGTTGAATTATAAAGCTTTTCAATCCATGCTCCAAATAGTGGTTTATGCTGGTCGTCTAGCAACACTTTTTCAACCCCCTTTATCCCCCAATCTTGGGGGATTTTAGAATTGGGGGGTACCCCCAAACCCCTGGCAGAGGGGTGAGTCCCCTCTGCACTCTCCCGTTAGTAAACAATCGTGGTTTGTACTGAGCATCATTTGCAGCTTGGGTTTCCGCTTGCGCGGGAATCTGTCATGACGATTTCATCGTCACTACCAAGAATGAAAATAATAGCGCAGAGCTAAGTACTGAGATTCTTCGCTAAAGCTCAGAATGACATTTTTGAAGGGCGACCCACTGGGTCGCCCCTACAATTGTGGTCGGAGCAGGTGCTCCAACCTACCCGTGCTTTCACAGGCTCCCTTCAACAGGCTCAGGGCGAACGGTAAAGAGGCTATTTTCAAAGCAATGACATTACAATCTGTGTTAAGATTGATTCTTAATTATCTTGGGACTATA
>CAISEW010000040.1 GCA_903884455.1 uncultured Chloroflexota bacterium
CATTGTTTCAGAGGCTTCGCTTTCGCCTTGCTGCCCTGCCTTATCTCTAAACTTACTTTTCAGCAAGTCTAAAGCCATATTGTTAAGGTTCAAGCAATTAGGGATTCTCATTTTGTTAGCTTTGTAATAACTTCTTGTAGCTGAATAGGAAATATCGGTGAACCATAGTCTTTGATAACCTCTTCGTCATAGCGCCTTCGCTTACACCCACCCATGCCAATGTACGCTTTCTTCTCGCCTGTTATCTCATCTATAACCACGACAATACCAATGACACCAGTTAAGTTTGTGAACCAATATTTACCAATCGTTTTCATTTATCACCTCTGGTAGAGGGCAGGACGGCCTGCCCCCTACATAAAAAGGAGGAAAGAATTAGTAGTCGCATTTCAAACTCCTGTTAATAAACTCCGGCGATAACCCTCTTCGTACCATGCCTCGGATTCTCTTTGTCTGTTTATTGCTCTTATGCCGCGCTGCCAGTTTTGCCCGAATCCCAACCTTTATTAGATACTCATAGTTCTGTTTGGCCTTCCTTAATTCCTCCGGGTAGTTTGGCCTCCCTGTCCGGCTAGGGTGTTTCATTTTAAGAACGGCCTCTTTTAGTCTTGTCCCCTGAGCCCGGTGAAATAGCTTGCAGTGCCAGTTATTGCAGAGATAGATATAATGTGTCGTATTGAAGGCAATCTCTGCCAGTGGCTCTCTACATTCAGAGCAGGGAATATCCGTCACCCTGGCAGACCCCGTATTGGGTAGCCGCCATCCCTCAAAGGTTAGAAAGTCACGAATGTCCATTACACCTTCATAATGTTCTTTCGCCAGCATGGAGTCACAGTCTTGTACTGCTGCTTGACCTCATCCGGTATCTCATAAACCGTCCTGTCATACCATTTGCCTTCGATAAACCAGTCACCTACCAGGATTTTCTCTCTGCCCTTCACTAACTCGTTGATTCTCTTGTCCACTTCCTCAAACTCTTTAGCCCCAGGCTTGAGAGTGTTATACCGCATCACCAATTCCAAGAGTTCGGTGTTGTCCGAGATTTCGACTTCCTTGCCGATCCTGTTAGGCATACAGATATGGGCATAGCCACAATCGCCACAGATGTCCTCGTTGTATTCAATGGGTTCAGGTAATGTTCCTTCAGTCACATGCTTATTGATTGCCTCGGCTTTCTTTATCAGGCTTTCCCCGAACTCATAGTCCAGGTCCATCCAGATTTCTTTTAGCTCCCCGGTGGCTTTATTCTTGAAGAGGAAAAGCCCTTTGTCCTTATTGTCCATGAGTAGGTAAAGGGTGAGCTGCGCGGGATACTTTCTCATGTAGTGATACTTGTGCCGGCGCATATCCTCTGCTGAGTTAATCGAGGCAAAGGCATGAGGCGCTGATGATTTGATTTCTACTGGGTAAACCTGTCCATCGAGTGCAATCTTGCAGTCTATCGTGCCCGTGATTTGATACTTCGCCCAGGAGAACGCACGTTGCTGCTCGATTAGGGCAAACCCAGCTTCTCTAAGGTCTTGAGAAACTAGGTCCTCAACCATCCTGCCCATGTCAAATATCATCTGCAATCGGACATCGTGCAAAGTCTTTTCCTGCCACCGTGTTCGGTTTAATACCAAGTAGCGTAGGCACTCATGTCCGAGCTCCGAAGCACGGTTAGCATTGACCGGATATTGCTTTATCTTTCCCTGTTTGCTCTCAAGAACTTTCTCGATTATCATTGTCAATCTCCTTCTGCAAAGCCTGAATCACTGTGCTTGCCTGCGCCTTAGTGATTTGCGTTACGGCTGTCGGGACTTTCGCTAGCCCTAAAATCTTGGCTACCTTCTCCATCTTCGCCAGCTCATCTATTACTTTAAGGACACCAAGTTGAGCATGAATGGCTTTAGCCTGGGATTCTGTCGCAGGTTCATCTGCACCGGGCTTTGTTGCCTGTTTCGTAGGCTGAGAGGATGGCGCTTTACCAGCCTGAGCTCTGCCCCCCTTCTTAAACTC
>CAISEW010000041.1 GCA_903884455.1 uncultured Chloroflexota bacterium
AGAGACTGGTGAAGCAAGTCATAGATGCTGCGCACCGTCACAAACCGAGGAGAAAAGTAGGGATATGTGGTCAGGCGCCGAGTGATTTTCCTGAATTTGCCGACTATTTAGTTGAGTGCGGCATAGATTCGATGTCTTTGAACCCGGATGTGGTATTGGCAACGAGGTTAAATATTGCAAAGGTGGAAAAGAAGATAAAATCAAAGACCAAAAGAAAATGAGTGTGAGGACGTGAGGGTGCTGCTGTAATAAATTAAGGATTTTGCCTTGACTTGCTATACAGTGATTCCATGGTTAACAAGCCTAATATACGTGAGCAGACAGAGAAGAGAGAAGAAGCCCTTTCCCCTTATGCCGCTAAGAGTAAGTTCAGTCGTGGTCGGCTGAAGTGGGAAGAACCATGTCCCATAAGAACCAGTTTCCAACGTGACCGTGACCGTATCATCTATTCCAAGGCCTTCCGTCGGCTAAAACATAAGACACAGGTTTTTATTGCTCCCTTGGGTGACCATTATGTCACCAGGCTTACTCACACTCTGGAAGTATCCCAAATAGCCAGAACTATAGCTCGAGCTCTAAATCTCAACGAAGACCTCGCTGAGGCTATCGCTCTCGGACATGATTTAGGGCACACGCCTTTTGGTCATATAGGCGAGGAGGTCCTAAACGAGTTGTATCACGGTGGCTTCAAGCATAATGAGCAAAGCTTAAGAGTAGTTGATTTATTGGAGAGGGAAGGACAGGGGCTAAATCTTACCTGGGAAGTGCGAGATGGCATTCTCAATCATTCCAAGGGGCAAGCTGACATATTAGGAGAGGGATGGGGAGATGTCAATACTTTAGAGGGACAAATATGCAAGATAGCTGATATCGTGGCCTATGTTAACCACGACGTCGAAGATGCTATAAGAGCTGGCATTATCTCCCAGAATGATTTGCCTAAGCCAGTATTAGCAACTCTGGGACCTACGCATTCACAGCGAATTAATACTCTGGTTTGTGACATTATAGACTGCTCCTGGCCTGTTAATGGCAATGGCAATTTAACTAATCCAACTATAGGCATGAGCCCTGAAGTCATTAGAGCAACTAACATACTCCGCCAGTTTCTATTTGACAAAATATATTATCCCAGCTTAACTGAAGAGGAGGCAGTAAAGGCGGGAAAAGTATTGCGTCTGTTATATTCTCATTTTCTGAAGCATGAGGATAGATTACCTCGAGAATTTGCCTCTTTGCCGGATAATAAAGAGCGTAAAGTCATTGATTACATCGCTGGAATGACCGATCAATATGCGCTAAGATTAGCTGAAGAGATATCTCAATGAGCGTAATAGCAGAGGTAAAGCAGAGGTTAGATATAGTAGAGTTTGTCTCTGAGTATGTTACTATGCAAAAAGCGGGGCGTAACTTCAAAGGCTTATGCCCCTTCCACAGTGAGAAACATCCTTCCTTTTTTGTCTTTCCTGAGCAACAAAGCTGGCATTGCTTTGGTGCCTGTGGAACTGGCGGTGATATCTTCTCTTTTATCATGAAAAAGGAGGGCATTGATTTTGGCCAAGCTCTGCGTCTTTTAGCTCAAAGGGGAGGCATAACTTTAAGCCCCCTTGAGGCGCCAAACAAGGCTGAGGATGAGAAGAAAGAGAGATTATTTCAGATTAATGAGGCAGCTACTGAATACTATTACCATTTACTTTCGAGCGCTAAGGCGGGGGAGGTAGCGAGAAGCTATCTGGCAAGAAGAAAAGTCATGCCCGAGACTATCAAAGAGTTCCGTCTCGGTTTCAGTCCTGATGCCTGGGAAACCATTAAGAATTACCTACTGGGTAAAGGTTACACAGAAAAGGAGCTAGTAGAAGCTGGTCTAATAATCGAAAAAGAGGAAGGAGGTAGTTACGATCGATTTCGCAACCGATTGCTGTTTCCTATATGTGATATCCAGGGGCGAGTGACTGGTTTCGGAGCTAGAGTTCTGGATGACTCCCTGCCCAAATATATCAACTCTCCCCAAACACCAATTTTCGATAAGAGTAGCAACTTGTATGGCATTGACAAGGCTAAATCTGCTATTAGAAAGAAAAACTTAGTGATAATCGTAGAAGGCTACATGGATGTTCTCACTGCACACCAACACGGCTGGCAAAATGTCATTGGCTCAATGGGAACTTCTTTAACCGAGAAGCAAGTGGAAGGCATTAAAAGATTAACCAATAACATAACCCTGGCACTCGATGCCGATCTTGCCGGAGAGGAAGCTACCTTGCGGGGCAAGGCTATATTAGCTTACTCCAATGCTGAAGCAGATGTCATTTTATTGCCTCCGGGCAAAGACCCGGACGAAGTAATAGGAGAGGAGCCTACTCTCTGGCAGAAACTGGTAGAACAAGCTATGCCTATTCTAGACTTCGCCTTTCAATCTGTAATAAGTAAAGTCGATATCAATAAAGCCAGAGACAAGTCCCTAGCTGTACAAAAACTCCTGCCCTCAATTTATGGAATAAAAGACCCTGTACAGCAATCCCATTACCTGAAGAAACTGGCACGTGAATTAAAAATCGAAGAGTCCGCCATAAGAGCCGCCTTGCGGGAATCAAAAGCCGGTCAGAAAAGGTCTCAACCTAGCAAGCCAACAGAACAATCTCGCCTGACCCGCCAGTTTGTATCCAGCCATATTGAGGAACGCTGCTTGGCACTTCTCCTTCAATACCCAGAGCTTCGTCCTTTAGCTCGAGAGCTATCACCGGAACACTTCGAATCCACGGAAAATCGGGAAGTCTTTGTCAAATGGCAGCATTCTTCTGATATCTCGGACCTTGAAAGTAAACTTGACACTAGTTTATTAGAACATTTATACTATTTGGTTAATAATAAAAATTTCCCGCCAGCCATACGGGAAAGCGAGCAAACACGACACCGTGATTTAGCCCAGTGTATTCTCCGTCTACAGGAGAAGTTATCCCGGAAATTAGAAACTGAGAAAGAGGCTACGCTTGAGATTGAGAGAGAAAAGGGTGGTATAAGCGCAGAGTTGTCCAAACTAGAGGAGCAAGGAATAAATTCCGGGCAACAACTTCAGGAAGTCTTTGTTAAAAAGGAAGAAAAACATGGATTCAATGAAGGAAGGACCCATCAACTTGGATAGTGATGAGGTAGTGGCTGAAGGCTTACTCAGCGAGGAAGCCGAAGTTGAGGATGTTAGCACTTTAGCCGAGGAAGTGGAAGAAAAAGAAGAAAACGAAGAATTACTCGCTGAGGAAACTGAAGAAATCAAGCCACCGGCACCACCAGAAGAACATGAGATAACCGATGACTCAGCTCGTATGTATCTTCAGGAAATTGGCAGAGTGCCACTTCTAAATGTCAATGAAGAGAAGTTACTATGCCGGAAGATAGAGCTGGGCAGGAGCTTAGACGGAATTGAAGAAAATCATTTCAAGAAATACAAGAAATTTCCTTCACCCGTTGAGATAGGTATTCAGCTAATTTCTCAATTATCAAAGACATATCAAGTTGTTCAGATTGTCGAAGAGTATATTGGTATCGACCCCACCAGCAATGTGGTGGAGACGATCAGGGATCCTAAATTTCGCTCCGCCATCGATAATGTTATAGATTCATCGTTAATAGAGGCAACTGCTAAGGGCATAAGCAAAGGAATCACTGCAGCCGAAGAAGCGATAGTAAATCTTTCCATAAGCAGTCAACTTTTGCCACCGCAGTTGCTAGAGATCCTGGCTAGAGATAAAACTTCATGGCAAAAACTAAAGACTCTCCTGACTAACGACAGATTCCTATCTAAAATCGATTCTCATAGTGATGAGTTCAAAGCTTACTTTCGGCAGGCACAGGCCGAAGCAAAAGTTTCAGAAAGGCACCTCACTGAAGCAAATCTACGCCTGGTGGTGAGCATAGCCAAGAAATACATTGGGCATGGCATGCCTCTCCTTGAGCTTATCCAGGAGGGAAATATTGGCCTTATCCGGGCTGTAGATAAGTTTCAATATAGAAAAGGCTACAAGTTCAGTACCTATGCCACCTGGTGGATCAGGCAAGGTATAACTCGTTCTATAGCTGACCAATCCCGTGCCATTCGCATTCCGGTACACATGGTAGAAACAATTAACAAGCTATTACGCACAATGCGGCAGTTAGTTCAAGAACTTGGACGCGAGCCAAGTTATGAAGAAATTGGCGGTCGCCTAAGTATGTCGCCAGAAAGAGTAGAAGAAGTCATGGCCTTGTTTTTCCGTGAGCCAATATCGCTAGATATGCCTATTGGCGAGGATGAAGATAGCCGGTTAGGCGACCTTGTTGAAGATCGTGCTAGTTTAGCGCCGACTGAAGCCACCTCACAGCAGCTACTCAAAGAACAAATAGATAAAGTGCTTGATGAACTTACCGAGCGCGAAAAAAAGGTGTTGCAGCTTAGATTTGGCCTTAAAGACGGACATGCTCGAACTCTGGAAGAGGTGGGTAAAGAATTCAGTGTAACTCGGGAAAGAATACGACAGATTGAAGGCAAAGCTCTGCGCAAGTTACGTCATCCCACCCGCAGTCGAAAGCTCAAGGGCTATCTAGACTGATTTCATCTTAAGGGCATGTCAAGTATAGTCCCCATCTTTTTAGGCAACTTGCCTCGTGTTAGTGACTTACTCAACTTTTGTATCTCACGAAACTGATTAAGAAGTTGATTAACATCTTTGGATGTGGTGCCGCTCCCCCGAGCAATACGGTTTCGCCGTTTACCATCAATAATGGCTGGATTTCGCCGCTCCTCATAAGTCATAGACAAGATAATAGCTTCTATCTTCTTTAACTGTTTCTCACCTTCGTCATCTGGCAGATGAGAAGCGAATTTGGAAAAGCCCGGTATCATTTCCACCAGTCGCCCTAAGGGACCCATCTTGTGAATTTGACGCATTTGGCTGAGGAGGTCCTCAAGGTCAAAATCCCCGGTGCGCATTTTCCCTTCCAAATTCTTGACCTGTTGCTGGCCAAAAGCTGTCTCAGCTCGCTCGATGAGGGTGAGCATATCTCCCATACCCAGGATGCGAGACGCTAAACGGTCAGGATAAAATACTTCCAGCGCATCAATCTTCTCACCCGTGCCGAGGTATTTTATGGGCACCCCGGTAACAAATCTAATAGAAAGAGCAGCTCCACCCCGGGCATCTCCATCCATCTTCGTCAGGATGAGTCCTGTGAGCCCGATTCGACTGTGAAATTCTTGAGCCACTCTTACGGCATCCTGCCCCATCATAGCATCTACCGTAAGTAATACTTCTGAAGGCTGTACCAGGGATTTGATATCAGCCAATTCCTGCATCAGGGATTCGTCAATATGCAGGCGCCCTTGAGTATCTACTATAACCCAGGTCAATCCCTTTTCTTTAGCCTGCTTTAGAGCATGCTGACAAATTATTGTTGCTGCTACGCTAGCATCCTCACTATATACGGGGATGTCTTGTTGCCCACCCAGTAATTTGAGTTGTTCAATAGCAGCAGGTCGGCGAGTATCAGCAGCTACTAATAAAGGACGCTGCCCTAGATGTTTGAGCTGAACAGCTAGCTTCACTGCTGTAGTGGTCTTACCGGAGCCCTGCAATCCTACAAACAAAGCGACCGCCGGTGAGTCAGCAACTGAAGCTAAACGGCCAGGCTCTCCACCTAGGATAGCGATTAATTCTTCATTGACAATTTTAATAATCTGCTGGGCTGGTGTTAGGCTGCGCAATACTTCAGAGCCAAGAGCACGCTCTCGCACCTTGGACAAGAATTCCTTGACTACCTTAAAATTTACATCTGCTTCCAAAAGCGCCAGCCGTACTTGACGCAAAGCATCGTCAATGTCCCCTTCGTTAAGCTTGCCTTTCCTGCCAAGCTTATCAAATACAGCGGTCAACTTTTGAGTCAAGACTTCAAGCATATTAACCCCGAAGTATTTTATTCTTGGCTAGATCCCATAGTCAACTCATTTTGCCACGTCCAGAACTTTTCATCTCAAACTAGGAATTCTGTTGCACTTAACCCAGAATCAGCATACTATATAGATTTGATGGAATATCTTTGGGCACCATGGCGAATAGAATATATACAAAGGGTCACAGAAAGCGGTTGTATTTTATGCCAGAAACCCAGGGAAAATAACGACGAGGCAAATTTTATCCTTTATCGCGGTCAACACAATTTTATAATCCTGAACGCCTTCCCCTATAATCCAGGGCATTTAATGGTCGCCCCCTATCGGCATATAGCAAATTTACAGGACTTAACGGATAAGGAAGCAAAGGAACATTTTGACATTATCAAGAAAGGCTTAGAACTTCTGAAAGAGGTAATGAAGCCAACTGGCTTCAATATCGGCTTAAATGTGGGCAAAGTTGCCGGAGCCGGTATAGCGGAGCACCTCCATACTCACATAGTCCCCAGGTGGCAAGGTGACACTAACTTTATGCCGGTGTTGGCTGATACCAAAGTCGTATCGGAAGCCGTGAGTGGCACATACAAAAAGCTAAGGGCAAAGTTATAGCATAGTTGCCAAATTTTATTGTGACCGTTCAGCGACTCTCCTTATAACCAAAACAATTCCTTTAACTTAGAAAGTTCGCTAAAATGACGCCAAAACAAGACAGTTGGGCAAGCAGTAACGCAAAAATATAAAGGGGTTTGCTGTGTACTTTATCATTCTCCTGGGGATTGTCAGCCTATTCGGGGATGTAACCTACCAAGGAGCTAGGAGCGTTACCGGGCCTTACCTAGCTACGCTGGGAGCAGGCGCTGGTGTCGTCGGTTTGGTAGCTGGCGTCGGCGAATTCGTTGGCTATGCTTTGCGCCTGGCCTCTGGCTCTCTTGTCGATCGCACTCAGGCATATTGGCCTTTGACCTTTATTGGTTATGGACTGCTCCTGTCCATTCCCTTACTGGCATTCGCTGGCTATTGGCAGCTTGCTGCCGTGCTTATCATTTTGGAACGGATGGGGAAGGCAATAAGAAGTCCAGCAAGAGATACCATGCTTTCTTATGCCGCAAAAGGGGTGGGGAGGGGCTGGGGGTTTGCTGTTCACGAGGCACTAGACCAGATTGGCGGCATCATTGGCCCTATTGTCTTTTCACTTGTCTTCCTTTTCCACGGCGACTATCGCGAGGGTTTTACCTTGTTATGGATACCCGCTTTGCTAACCCTGGCTGTTCTGACCATAGCCAGGAAGAAAGTCCCTTCACCACAGAAACTTGAGGCCCCCGGGGAAGCGAGCAAACAAGGCGACAAAGGTAAGCTTCCCCGAGTTTTCTGGTTCTACACTATATTTACCTTGCTCTCCGTGGCGGGATTTGCCAATTTCCAGTTAATTTCCTACCATCTCCATGTCCAAGGTATCGTCCCGGATGCTCAAATTCCCATAATTTACGCCATTGCTATGGGTGTGGATGCCCTATCAGCTCTTCTCGTGGGCAAAACGTACGATAGAATTGGGCTTATATCGCTATTGGCGGTCCCTTTATTAACCTTGCCTATTCCCTTCCTGGCCTTTTCCCGTAGCTACAGCCTGGTGCTAATTGGCATGGCATTATGGGGTGCGGTGATGGGGGTTCAGGACATCATTATGCGTGCTGCCATCGCTGATCTAACACCTGTGGAGAGAAGAGGATTTGCCTACGGAATCTTCAATACAGCGTACGGAGCTGGCTGGCTTCTGGGAGGCGCCCTGATGGGGCTACTCTATGAGCTTTCTATCAACTACTTAATCCTGTTTGTTGTGGTCATGGAGCTAATCTCAATCCCGCTATTCTTCTTGGTCAGAAGAGCAGCTTAGCCTTTTACCAGAGTGAAAGCTGGAAGGGAATTTCCAGAATCTGAACAGGATTGAAAAAGTAGGGTTATGGGCAGTTTAACTTCAGGTAGCTTGAGGATAGGAGCCAAGTATCTTAACGAAGGCAGCTTCTCTTTGTAACTCTCTCATAGCTTCTTGGTAAACTTCGCCATCTAAGTGACCTTCGAAATCAGCATAAAAAACATATTCCCAGGGCTTAGTTCGGCTCGGTCTGGACTCCAATTTTGTTAAATTTATATTCCGCGTAGCGAAGATACCCAAAATTCTGTATAGAGAGCCAGGCTTATGTTCAGCGGCGAAAACGAGAGAGGTTTTGTTTCTCTCCGCCGGTTTAGCTTTCTGCTTTGAGATGGCCACGAATTTGGTGTAGTTATTGACATTCGTCTCAATTTCCGGTGCCAGGATTTCCAGCCCATAAATATCAGCAGCTCTTTTGCTAGCTATGGCAGCACAGTTCCTCAATCCTTTCTCTTTTATCATTTTGGCACTGCCCGCGGTATCATAGCTAGGCATAATTTCAACTTTCAGTTTACCTAAAAATTCCTCACATTGAGCTAAGGCTTGAGGATGAGAGTAAATCGTTGCTATGTTAGCCAACTTTTCCCCTGGCAAAGCCATCAGGCAATGGCTTACTTTGAGAATAACTTCGGCAAATATATTAAGAGAATACACCAATAACAAGTCGTAGGCCTCGTTGATACTGCCGGCTTGAGAGTTCTCCACAGGGACTACCCCAAATTCAACCTTATCCTGCGATACAAGTTCAAAAACCTCTTTCAGCCGGATACACGGCAAAAAATCAATGTTCTTGCCAAAAAGCTTTGCTGCAGCATCCTCGCTGAAAGCGCCTCTTTCTCCTTGAAAAGCAACCTTGACCATAAACCTATTGCAAAGTATAGCCTAAACCCGCTTTGAACTTCCACTGTGGCTTGATTAGCCTTTCCAATAGCGAGTTAACTTTGCTATCCTTATTAATGAATCAGCAAACTAATGCTGAAAAGAGGAGTTCAGATCAAGGAGTAAATAAACTTGAAGATTGACTTAGAATGCTAAGCACTCTCCATTCACATACTTTACTATTCCACTGCTTTTAAGCATCGAGCGATTGTACCTCCCTAACATGCTTGTCAAGTACTGAGTTTACATGGCGGCAATTTCTTTTTTTAACTCTTTTAGCCAGGTCAGTGATTTAAGCTCTCGTTGCAAAATATATCTTATATACTCGCCCAGTACTCGCTCTAACTCCCAGGATAATTCCGGTTTTACTCTGACCCGCCTTGCAGTAGCATAGTCACAGCTTTGCCACAAACGAAGGACCTTCAAAGCCCCGACCGAAAGGGGAAGAGAGGGTTTTAATGAAATTGCTTCTATTTGCTCGTAACGGTGATCTTCTTCGGAATTACAATGAGGGCACAAGAGCCCACCCTTGCTGGGGCTGAAAAAATTGACTACCGGCTTAAGGGGCAAATCACAGCTAACACATCGGTGCAACTGAGGACGGTAACCAAGGTGGTGAAGAAGGTGTAGCTCAAAATAACGCAGTACAGTCTCATTGCTGTCTGGCTCGCTCAACTGATTTAAGATATCCAGCAATAAATCAAACAAAGGACGATTCTCACCGCCCTCAACAGTAAAGGAATCAATAAGCTCTAGGATGTAAAGGCCACAAGCCATGCGCCATAAATCGCTTTTCAAAGCTAGGAAACCATTTATCGTTTGACTTTGGGTAACAATATCGAGATTACGCCCTTTAGCTAGCAACATCAAACTATGCGTCAGTGGTTCTACGTTGCCGCCCAATTTGCTCTTGGGACGACAAGCCCCCTTAGCTACTGCCCGTAACTTGCCAAATTCCGGAGTATAAATAGTGATAATCTTGTCGAATTCGCCCAGTTTAGTTTGTTTTAAGATGATGCCTTGTGTTTGATAATTCCGAGATGTACCCACCTTAAGTCCCAAACTCTAAACACTAAATCCTAAACAAATCCAAATATCTAACTTAAAGTTCAAAACCTTTATTTTGAGGCGTCTGGATTTTGGCAAGTATAGTAAAGTTTCTCTCCATTGCTGTTACCTTTCCTTTTGGTATTATACCCTCGCCAGCCCAGCAACCGTAATCAAGCGCAGCTACCCGAGTTTTCGTCTAAAACTTTTTGGGCTGTTTCTCGGTGTGGTTCAATACTAAGTTGATGGCGTTGGCGGCGGCGGCAAAAGAGTAGTACACAGGCAACCCGGACGAAATACAACTACGAATAGCAGCCAGAATAGCCTCAGCCTCTTTGGGCATAATACTGGGTTCAAGCACCATGGCCACTGGCTTGGGGAAAAGGCCCTGCTTTATGGAAAACCTACTCATTAACAAATCTAGCTGGTTTTCTGAAATCCGAGACGCTGTGAATTGACCTGTCCTGACAAACGTAACTAGGAAGTCAGCCCCTTCCCACCTTGATAATATACCGAAGGTTTTGATTACGCCCTCAAGGTTCATCATAGCTTGTGAATAATCCACGGGATTTCGCAAGATATTGCCTGCGATGGGGGTAAACTCCCGTATCTGAGCAATGACCTCCGGGGGGAGCGGAGGGACTCTTAGCCCTCTGTTTCCAAACTCGTCAGCGATTAGGACGCTGGCTCCACCTCCAGCACCGAATAACAACGCATTCCTGCCTCTGGGAATAGGCAAGAACAGAAGTGTGACCAATACATCGATCATTTCTTCGATGCTACCGACACTAATGATTCCCAACTGCTTGCAGAGGGCATCCCAAGCGGCTCGGCTTCCAGCGAGTGACGCGGTATGGCCGGCGGCTGCTCGAGCGCCTCCCTCGGTAGTCCCTCCCTTAAGCAGTATCACTGTCTTTTCCTTCGTTGCCTCCTCCAGAGTCCTGCGGAATCGTTTCCCATCCTTAATTCCCTCGATGTAGAGGGCTATTATTTTGGTATCTGCATCATTAGCAAGATATTCGAGCAAATCGGTCTCATTGATGTCACATGCGTTGCCGTAGCTTATGACCTTGCTGAAGCGAATGCCTCGCAACGCTGCTTGCCTGACCAAATAGATGGAATTGCCACCGCTTTGACTAATGACTCCCACCGGGCCGCTTTCTTTGGGGAAAGCTGGACTGAAGGATAGACGTGATTGGGGGCAGTAAATGCCCATACAGTTAGGGCCGAGAATCCTGATCCCCTTCCTGCGGGCGACTTCCGCCAGTTCAGATTCCAGCTTTATTCTCTGTTCATCACCGGTCTCACTAAAGCCCGCTGTACAGAAGTGAATTGCTCGTACCCCTTTTTCGGCACATTCTTCCACAAGCTTGGGAGCAATCTGGGCATTAACCAAGCCGATTACGTAGTCGATGTTGCCAGGGACATCTTTGAGACTGGTATAAATCTTATGACCATTGATCTCCCCTCCCTTGGGATTAATGAGATAGAGGGGGCGGTCGAATTCAATTTCGATAAGGCCTTCTAGGAAAGTGCGCGTCCAGTGCCAAGTCTCGGCAGTTGTGATGCCAACAAGGGCGATCGAATTAGGGTGGAAGAGGAAGTCCAAGTTATGCTGACGCGTATTTTTCATACTCCTTACTCAGTAATACTTCGTTAGCTCAGGTGGATGGTGAGGCAAATTCACGGTAAAGAAGCTGCATGGCTATAATGACCTGCGACTGATAACTCTTAATATCAACTTTCTTGAGATTGCCATGCTGCGTGATGTTATGTGAGTGAAGATGCATGGTTACCTCCGCCGAAGTATAGCAAAGAGTTTATGGGTTGTAAATGTCACTTTGAGCTTGGAGATTTCCTCTGAGCGAGCTACTCGACAGCTTTTCCAAAAAGTGTATTCGCTAGGCTAATTTGATAGGCTAATAAAAATATGGTAAATTGCGTTTAGATTTTGGAAAAACAAAAGCCTTGCATAATGCTTTTGCTACAACTTAATCGTAACCCAGTCTGAAAATTTCTCAATTCACATCGTAATTAGGAGGCTTGTATTGAAAGCAGAGAAACTAGGAAAATTCGAGTATATTTTCAACCCAAGAACGGTAGCTGTAATAGGAGCTTCCGACAGCGATGGCTTCTCACAGGCTTTAATGGGCACAAAACTCAGAGACAGTCTGTTCTTGGTTAATCCCAAGTATAAAGAACTCCACGGTAAAAGGTGCTACGCCAGCATCTTAGATATAGAAGACGGGATTGACTATGTTGTCATAGCAGTGCCAGCATTACTCGTCCCAAGAGTATTGGGCGAATGTATAGAAAAAGGCGTAAAAGCGGTCCATGTATTTACAGCCGGTTTCAGTGAAACTGGAGCAGAAGAAAGGAAAATTTTAGAAGACGAGGTGCAAAAGATAGCCAGAGGTAAAGTCAGCTTAATTGGTCCTAACTGCATGGGAATATGTTGCCCTAAGTCTGGCTTAGCTTTTATTCCCGATGTCTTAACTGAGGAAGGTCCGGTTGGAGTGATTTCACAAAGTGGCACATTTGCCGAGCAATTCTTGTCCATCGGGAAGCTAAGAAATGTAAAGTTCAGTAAGGTTATCAGCTACGGGAATGCTATAGACCTCGACTGTCCCGATTTCTTGGAATACCTGGCACATGACTCCGAAACCGAGGTTATAGCTTTATATATAGAGGGGACAAAAAACGGTAAGCGTCTCAAAGCAGCGATGACCGAAGCTGCAAAACTAAAGCCGGTACTGGCACTCAAAGGGGGAGTAACCGAGCACGGCCGCCGGGCAGCATCTTCTCACACAGGATCACTAGCTGGTTCGCCTGAAATATGGAGTTCACTTTTCAGACAGGCCAGGGTAATCCAAGTGGAGGATTTCGACGAACTACTGGATACCACTTTGGCATTGTCCTGTGTTCCACTTCCTTCAGAAAAAGGGACCGCTATTATTACCAACTCCGGTGGCTTTAGCGTGCTTGAAACTGATTTATGTGTGAAAGCAGGGCTGGAAGTCCCTCAATTCACGAAGGAAACGATAGCTGAATTGCGCAAAATGGTTCCACTAGCAGGAACAAGCATAAATAATCCCTTGGACGCTTGGCCAATATTTTATAACATGCCTGGAACAACAGGGACACTTGCAGATGCTATCAAAACCTTGTCTCACGATAAGAATATTAATTCAATAGTGTTGCATTTTGACGAAGTGCGTTACCTGCGGCTTGTGTTAGGAGAAGCAACTGAAAACTTCCTGAAGGAGCTTGTTAAGATTATGGTCCAGGGGTGTAGATATGCTCGAGATGAAATGGGCAAGACCATAATGATTTGCGTTTCACTCGATGCCTATTCGGAAGATGAAGAGGATAGAAGGTATCACTTGCTGGCTAAAAAGGCTTTTGAAAGCGAGCAATTCCCTGTATATCCCGCGCTTGGTGCCTCAATTAAGGCTCTATCCAACTTGTACAGGTACAAGGCGCAGCGTCGCAACTCATAGGCTCTGTCACCACCGCCAATCGCCAACCCTGTCGGATAGAGTACCCGAACCTCAGATTTCTGGAGTCGCCAGACAATATCAAACGAGGACTAGCAAAAACTCCGCTCCCCACAGATGAGGGCTAATAAGCTACTTATTATAGGATGGGATTTCAGACCAGTCCCATTTTCTGGGCCACTATCTCCCTGTGGAAGTCAGTATTGCCAAAAGCGATATCTGCGGCTTTGCTTCTACGGTAATAAAGGGGTATGTCATGGTCAGCACTGGTAGCGATTGCCCCGTGTAGTCTCACTGCCCACTTGCTAATATTCTTGTAGACTTCGTTGACATATGCCTTTGCCATAGAGGCTTCTTTAGCGCAGGGAAGACCCTCCGACTCCATCCAGGCTACTTCATAAACCAGATAACGGCTGGTTTCCATCGCCATCCACATGTCAGCCATCTTGTGTTGAAGTGCTTGGAAAGAGCCTATGGACCTCTCATATTGAACCCTTTCTTTGGAATAAGCCACGGTCATTTCTACACAAGTCTCTATAGCACCTATGGATTCGGCACACTTAGCGATGGCGCCTTTGCGCAACATCATTTCCACAATGGGCCATCCCTCATCTATCTTACCGAGTATATTTTTCTTGGGCACATTGACGTTCTTAAAACGCACTTCGCATAGCTTATCTGCGGCGGTGGTAGGCATTACCTCACAACTTATTCCAGGAGTTTTGGAGTCGACAATAAAAAGGGTGATTCCCTTCTCGGGCGAAGTGCCATCTTTTGTCCTGGTGACACAGAGGATGTGGTTGGCAACATGGGCCATTTCCACGAAGAGCTTTGTACCGTTTATTATGAAGTCATTGCCTTTTGGTGTTGCCTTAACGGCGATTCCAGAAGCATCGAAGACGCCGTCACCTTCGAGGAGAGCCGTGGTAAGAATTAGTTCACCTTGAGCTATCTTGGGCAGTAATTCCTTCTTTTGCTCTTCAGTTCCCGCCTTGAGTATGGGGAAAATGCTAGTTATAGTAGCTATTAATGGTCCCTGAAGAATATTTCTACCTATCTCCTCCAATAGAACAACAAGGTCCTGGAAGGTATAACCCATACCGCCGTATTCTTCAGGTATGATGAGGCCCATCCAACCCAGCTCAGCCATCTTCTTCCAGAGTTCGGGAGAGTATCCTTTCTCACTTTGTTCGAGTTTTCTTACCAGAGTCTTGGGACATTCTGTAGTAAGAAAATCCCGTGCCATTTTCTTCAATATTTCTTGTGTTTCAGTAAATCTAAGGTCCATGATTCCTCCTTATCGAAGCTTGGTTTATCTTATCCTGGGTAAGCCCAGGCCGTACCAGGCGATGATATTCCTTTGTATCTCATTTGTTCCCATGGATACGGTGGTTATGAAATGTTCGTGGAACATCTTCTCCCATACCCCGCCTAAAGGAGCCCATCGAGAAGTCTTGACCTGGCCATAGGGACCTAAAATGTCCGTAGCCACAAAAGCAAAACGCTCGCCCAGTTCACTGAAGAAAATCTTACCTGCTGAGGCATCCATCAGAGACATCTCGTTTCTGTTTTGCAAATCAGCGACACGGTATGCCAGAGCACGGGCTGCCTCTAAGTCGCAGGCTAGCTCAGCCAGCCGATTACGGACAAGCGGGTTCTTGGCCAGTGGCTGCCCGTGTCGTTTGGTCTCGTTGCAAAATGTCACCAGTTGTTCTAGCCCGCGGATCATGCTCATGATTTCGCTTATGCCAGATCTCTCGAAACCAGCCAGAAGATTTACAACAGCCCAGCCTTCGTGTTCTTGGCCGACAATATTTTTGGCTGGCACATGAACATCGTCAAAATAAACCTCGCAATAAGGAGCATGGCCATCCAGGTATGGAATTGGCCTTACCGTGATTCCTGGCGTCTTCATGTCGTGTAGAATGAAGGTCATGTTGTGATGTTTTTTAGCAGCCGGGTCTGTCTTGAATACGCCAAAGCCCCAATCAGCTCGATGAGCGCCGGTGTTCCAGGTTTTCTGACCATTTATAATGTACTCGTCGCCCTTTTTTATTGCTGTTGTGCTCAAAGAGGCTAGGTCTGAGCCGGCATTGGGTTCGCTCCATAGCTCACACCACATAACCTCTCCATGGGCAATAGGTGGCAGGAATGCTCTCTTTATTTCTTCACTTGCAGCTTGCAACAAGGTTGGGGCAAGCATTTGCACTCCAAAAATATCTACTCCGGGAATGCCATAGTATCCTCTGGCTTCAGCAAAGAGGACGCGGTCCATCATGTCTCCTTTGCCCTCATATTCTGGTGGCCAGCCTAAGGCGAGCCATCCCCTTTTGGCAAATTCCTTGGCACAATATAGGTTGTACTTCCAAGACTCGTCATCTTCATAGATAGTCTCAAATCCCGTAAAGCTTGGCGGTTTCCTTTTTTCGAGTTCTTTACATACGTCATAGAACTCCTGTTTGCGAACTTTTTGTTCGTCTGTAAGCGAAAGATCCATATATACCTCCTTTGAGTTTAAAAATATTATGACAATGCCGCTCGATTTTGCGCCATATTTTAAATTGTGTAGAAAAATTTGTCAAAAAGTTTATGGTGGTACGAGCCTCAGAGCAGAAATTTAAAAAGAAAGGAGGTCTACCACCATGGCCAAGGGCCAGGAAAATGGAATCACACCCCTGCTGTGACTTAAAGATTACGTTTGATAAGGACAGAAACTACTCTCAGGGATTAAAAATCCCTTTCATAAGGATTGCCAACTTCCTCGAAAACTGTGACCCAGGCTGTGCACATAATTTTAGACTAGCAAACCTTGAGAAGTGGCTGTTATCAATCCTAATTACACTATTTCCAGTCTGACTCTGGTATCAGTTTTAGCTGCTTTTACTCGAAGTAGCGTTCGTAGCGCTTGAGCTACGCGACCTTGCCTGCCGATAACCCTTCCCTTGTCATCGGGAGCGACCTCTAATTTAATCAGCAAGCCTTCATCACTATTTTCCTCGGTGATCTTTACTGCGTCAGGTTCTGCCACAATGGATTTAATAATGTATTCCAGCAGGTCTTTCATTTCACCTCCTTAACAGTTAGTTTTGGCCTGAGGTCGGCTTAAATTTATCCATAATGCCTAGTTTGCCGAGCAAGCTGCGCACCGTATCTGTAGGCTGAGCTCCATATCTAAGCCACTTTAAAGCTTTTTCTTCATTAATGCTGATAGTTGCGGGGTCAGTCAAAGGATTGTAATGGCCTATAATATCAATGAATTTACCATCACGGGGAGAGCGAATATCGGCTACTACCACTCGGTAGAATGGTCTGTTTCTCCTCCCCATACGGCGTAATCTGATTTTAACCATTTAATTAAGGTGATTATCTCTTAAATGTCAATGTTTGTCAATGGCTTTTGGCTTAGAGGGCATAATTTATTCAACCCCAAAAAGTCTTGCGACTTTAGCAAGGTTAGTTGTGGTTTATATATCCTAATCCTTCTTTCCTCGCATGTAACCGGCATATTAAGCGCTTTTGATATGACATTGATGATTTGGTTAAGTTAACTCTTAGTTGTTTCATTTTCTCACCATAACCACTGATGCAGATGGCTCTATCAATCTCTTTCTGGCTCGGCTTCTCCGAGTAGCCTTCCTAAAATATGCAGCCCGCTTCTGCTTCTCGGTATGTGGTCTGTGGCTAGGTCTGAGTTTTATAAACTTAAACCTAGCAGTTTCGGCAACATCAGAATGTCTTACCACATCGTTCCAATCTGCAAATGGCATCTCTATCTTCATATGTTTGGCTGGTGATACATTGTCTAGGGATTCGTGGTCTTTGAAGAAGTTATAGTGTATTAGCCAGCCTTCGGTTAATAATCTGGCAGTTTCCAAATCCTTGAAGTGGCGAATCACATTTGTCCGTTGCTTTAGCGTACCCTGAAACCGCTCTATCAGACTGGTGCTGTTCTCGTCTGTGAACGGATAACTTTGAATATGCCTTACCCTACCACCGCTTGCCAAATCAATGCCGTCAATATAAGCTCGCAGTTTATCGGTGATTATTTTCTCTGGCATTTTGCCAGCCCTTTTGATTGCTTTCTCAATGAGTATCTGAGCATCTTCGGTTGTTCTAGTGGCTGATATGTGAGATGCCAGCAAGTACCTTGATTTCGCATCTATGACATCCCAAAACCAGACATTGCGATTCCCCACGTTTACTCCAGTCTCATTGGCAAGCCAGACATTGCCTACTTTCGGTTTGAAATCCTTTGCCTTTACAATAGCCTCTTTGGTGAATCGTACTATCCATTTATAGATTGCTGGCTCTGATAAATGCTTGTCGTACTCTTGCTTTAGCTGTGTTTGTATGGCATCAATAGGCATACCGCCATAGTACATATTGAGCACAGAGCCTATCTCGTTAATAGGTGTTTTCATCTTAGGTAAGGTGTCTAGCTCTGTAAACTTACGCTGGCAATCTTTACACCAGTAACGCTGGATGCCCTGAAAAGTGCCAAACTTAATTATGTTCGGTGATTGACAGTATTTGCATATCGGCTGCTCATTTTCCATGTCTAGCCTCTCTATCATTCCTTATCTCCTCAACCAGCTTCTCGATGCTCTTTGTTAATCGGCTTATGTCTTCACTGTTTTGCTTGGCGTTGTCACTTAATGCCTTGTTGCTCGCAATCAACTTATCTAGTTTTGCGTTTATATCTCTTTCGAAACGTACTTCGTGGCTATGCTGATATATTTTCCAGTACATCCAAATGACAAATATCACCGTTAATGCTATGTAGTACTGCATATGAGTTCTCGAATCCAAATCCAATAGCTGCCAAAAACTGTATTGCGGGTAGGTCTGACCATACTCCTGAATAGCTTGCAATCTCTGAACAAGTGTGACCAATGCGTAGCCGTAAAATACAGGGTCAATAAGAACGATGGCGGTAGATTCCCACCACCACACAGCGGATACTTTGTGCCTATTCCACCATTCTTGGCGTCTCTGACGAAGGCGAATAAAGAATCCACGTTGGGATAACCATTTGTAGAACATCGTGCCAAGCTTGTAAACAAGCGAAAAGAAACCAAAGAACACGGCTGCAAAGCCCAACGTGATAAGTATGAGCATAAGGGCGCCAAGAATGACGTTTGGAATATTGATGCCCGATTCCATAATTCTATTTTAGCATCCTGCCAACCACGAGTATACTTAACCGATGATTTACAATTAAAGTGGAATGCTTTATAATCCAAGATTTATAATCAAGATATGAGAGTGCATGCATTACACGGGTGGGAGGTGCGCGTTGCCCGGGCAAGGGAAATACAATTGAGCCTGGCGAAAAAGGTGGTAACTGAAAACGAAGTTATTAACCTACCCCATTCTGTTGATGGTCAAGGGATGGCTCATCCCAGGAGGTTTAACTAATGAATATAACACTGTTTGAAGTCTTCCGTACTGGCGTTGCCACTGACTTTGAAAGGTATGCTTTAATCGCTGTCCTAGTAGTGGCTGTATGTGGTTTACTTTATGCCGCTTTTCTTAACCGCCAGATCATGAGGGAGCCGGAGGGGACGGAAAAAATGAAGCGTCTATCCATGGCTATCCGCACTGGCGGCAATGCTTATCTTAGGCGGCAGTTCCGCACTATACTCGTGATTTTCTTTGTCTTAGCAGTGTTTGTATTTTTCACCGGGTGGTTTTCTCCATCAAAATACAACCCCAACTGGGTTATCGGTCTGGGTCGCGCTGGTGGCTTCTTGATAGGTGCTCTATTCTCTGCCCTGGTAGGTTACCTGGGTATGAATATGGCGATGCGAGGCAATGTCAGGGTGGCTCAAGCTGCCCGCAGCAGTTTTGCCAAGGCTCTCAAGATAGGCTATCGCACCGGCACTGTAACCGGCATGCTCACCGACGGTCTTGGGCTTCTCGGTGGCACTGTACTCTTCATTATCTTCTTTAAGGATGCTCCCTTGGTGCTAATAGGCTTTGGTTTCGGCGGCACGCTACTTGCCCTGTTTATGCGTGTTGGTGGTGGCATTTATACCAAAGCTGCTGATGTTGGGGCTGACCTGGTGGGTAAGGTAGAAAAGGGTATCCCTGAGGATGACCCCCGAAATGCCGCGGTGATTGCTGACCAGGTTGGCGATAACGTAGGTGACTGTGCCGGAATGGCAGCCGATATCTTTGAGTCTTACGAAGTTACCATTGTTGCTGCTTTAATCTTAGGGATTTTGCTAACCATTGCCACTGGCGCCCTTTACTGGATTATCTTGCCGCTTTTGATACGGGCTTGCGGCGTTCTGGGTTCCATTATTAGCACCTATACGGTTGGGCGTGGTAAGGGGGAGAATGCGATGGATGCTATACACCGTGCTTACTGGCTCGGTGCGGCAATCACTTGTGTATCTGCCTTCCTTTTTGCCCATTTTTACTGCCACGACCTTCGTTTCTTCTGGGTGATAATGATAGGTGTATTCTTAGCCATAGCCACAAACTATATCGCCGATTACTACACTGGAGACAGACATGCCCCAGTAAAGGAAATCGCCAAATCAACCAAAACTGGACCAGCTACTGTCATCCTCTCCGGGTTTGGCTGGGGATTTGAGAGCACTGTTATGGCTATACTTGCTATTGCATTAGCCATCTTAGGCTCAGCAATCGTGTGGCGGAATGGTATCCCCGGTTTCGACATGATATCAGGCATGCCAGCAAGTTTACTCTGCATATTCTACGGCGTAGCTCTTTGCGGCATTGGTCTACTTACCTTGACCGGCAACAATATTGCCATGGATACCTTTGGTCCCGTGGTTGATAATGCCAATGGCATCGGGGAAATGGCAAAGCTCGAACCTGAGACTCGCCAGACTTTGAATGACCTGGATGCGGTAGGCAACACTACCAAGGCTATCACCAAGTGCATTGCTATCGCTTCGGCAGTCCTGGCAGCAGTGGCTCTATTTGCTGCCTTCTACGCCGACTATCAGCTTAAAACAATTGACTTAATTCAGTGGAAGGTCTTCGTTGCCTTCCTTATCGGGGGTGCCATACCGTTTCTGTTCAGTTCTCTCACCATTAGAGCTGTGGGTAGAGCGGCACATGAGATTATAAATGAGGTGCGTTACCAGTTTGCCAATGTTAAAGGAGTCTGGGAAGGCACAGTTGACCCTGACTATGCTAGGGTGGTTTCTATTTGCACTGGAGCGGCTCAGAGAGAGTTGATCACTCCGGCACTTTTGGCTGTCCTTTCACCCATAGCCATAGGCTTACTCCTTGGCCTGGAAGCGCTGGCAGGATTCCTGGCAGGGGTGATACTGGTGGGGCAACTCCTGGCAGTATATATGGCAAATACGGGGAATGCCTGGGACAATGCCAAGAAGTCCATTGAAGACGGGTTATACGGTGGCAAAGGCTCCGAGGCGCACAAGGCAGCGGTGATAGGCGATACCGTAGGTGACCCGCTTAAAGACACCGCCGGGCCAGCTTTGAACCCGCTGATTAAAGTCATTAACCTGGTTTCGGTCCTTGCTGCCGCACTGATGGTGGTAGTAGTGAACGGTCAAATTGTGCCGCGGGGACTCACACCGGTTACCGTCAGCGTAGCGGTGGCAGCGATTATAGTCATACTTGTAGCCGTCTGGCGTTCGAGGAAAGAGGAATCCTTCGGTCGCGAATACGAAACAATGGAAGGGGTTTCCACAACGAATCCAGGAAAACAGGGCCCGCCCAACAAATGAAAGCTAAGGGGCCGTAATACTAGATGATGTAACGCTCCCTCGGGCTTGGTTTCTATCACTCACAGGAAGCGTAGAAGCGTACCTGGATACTCTCCCTGGTGGGGGTTTAGAGGGGGAAATTTCACAAGGTTTCACCTCGGCTATTCCTCTCCCTTGGAAGGACAGGAATTCTATACAAAGCCATGGGAAAGACTATAAATTGTTGTTTTCGAGCTTTGTCATAAAGTAGCAATGCTTTATAATAAGCTGTATGGTAGTGCACAAATTACACGACTGGGAGGTGAGCGTTGCCCGAGCGAGGGAAATACAATTGAGCCTGGCGAAAAGGGTGGTAACTGAAAACGAAGTTATTAACCCACACCTCGTTGCCGGTATTGACATATCTTCTCCTGATGCTCAGGGCGTAGCCAGAGGAGCAGTGGTAGTTCTCCGTTACCCCGAGTTTAGCATGGTCGAGGTAAAGGTAGTGGAAGGTAAGATTACATTTCCCTATATTCCTGGTCTATTGTCTTTTCGAGAAAGTCCCTTGATTCTGGCTGCCTGTGAAAAAATAAATAATACTCCCGACCTTATTCTGATTGATGGTCAAGGGATTGCTCATCCCAGGAGATTGGGGCTCGCCTCACATGTGGGACTCTTTCTCGATTTGCCTACTATAGGCTGTGCAAAATCTATCCTTTGTGGCCAGCATCGGCCTGTGGGAGAAGAGGCTGGCTCTCATGCTGAACTGCTTGATAATGGGGAGCTTGTTGGAGCAGCGTTAAGGACTAAATCTGGAGTGAGGCCAATATATGTTTCTGTGGGTCATAAAATTGACCTGGCATCGGCTTTACAATGGGTGATAAAGTGCTGCCGTGGTTATAGACTTCCTGAACCTACCCGCTTGGCTCACCTTGCTGCCGGAGGAATGTTGACCTCCGAACCGAGCTGCCAAGGGAAATTATTTAATTAAGGAGTATTTCAGATGCAAGAAGAGAAAGAAAACCTAGAAGCCTTGCTTCGCCAAATCTCAGACATCATGGTGCATCTTTGACGTCCCGGGCAGGGAAAAAGAAATTGCCAGGATAGAGGCAGAGTCAGCCCAACCTGATTTTTGGCGTGACCCGGCTAAAGCTCAAGCTATCATGCGGGAGCTCAGGGGCCAGAAGAATCTAGCCAATGTTTGGCGCGGGCTGGAGAAGAAAGCCACCGATCTGCTGGAAATGATTGTTCTAGCTATTGGGGAGGAAGATTACTCTCTTAAGGAAGAGATACAACTGGAACTAAAAAAGCTGAGCTCTCGGTTTGAACAGTTGGAGAGCCAGCAGCTTTTTACTGGCGATTACGATAGTCGAAATGCCATGCTTGCCTTTCATGCTGGTGCTGGTGGCACAGAGTCTCAGGATTGGGCAAACATGTTGCTCAGGATGTACTTGAGGTGGGCAGAGCGGCATGATTATGAAGCTGAAGTCTTAGATGTCTCCCCGGGAGAAGAGGCTGGTATCAAAAGTGCTATCGTGGAGATTAAGGGGGATTATGTCTATGGCTATCTCAAAAGTGAGCATGGGGTACACAGATTGGTACGGCTGTCCCCCTTTGATGCTGACCATGCTCGCCACACATCTTTTGTCCTGGTGGAAGTCCTCCCTGAAGCTGAAGAGACGGTGGATGTCAAAATAAACCCGGAAGACTTGAGAATAGATACTTTCAGATCCAGTGGTCCTGGCGGGCAACATATGCAGAAGACAAGCAGCGCTGTCAGGATAACTCACTTACCTACAGGGCTGGTAGCTACTTGCCAAGGTCAGAGGTCTCAGCACCAAAACAAGGAAGCTGCGTTGAAAGTCCTTTATTCTCGCCTCCTAGAACTTGACCGCAAGAAGAAAGAGGAGGAGAGAGCCAAGATAAAAGGTGAGCGTATTGAAGCGAGTTGGGGAAATCAAATTAGAAGTTATGTTCTTCACCCCTACAAAATGGTGAAGGATCACCGCACCGATTATGAGGTTCACGATGCCGAAGCTGTGTTAGATGGAGAACTAGATGGATTTATCACTGACTACCTTCGGTCTAGAGTAGGGGAATGATTAGACGCATTGCTTTATTAACTTGGGCGCTTCTCATGCTTTTAAGCCCCTCCCTCGTCGCAGCCCAGGTTGGTATTACAGTTACAGCTAGCAATGTGGATGTGAGTTTCCCAAGCCAGGCTGTGTTCACTGTTAATGCTGAAAGCTATGTTGATATCGTTGATGTCCGTCTTTATTACCAGGTGAATAAGATGAACTACGCTGAAGTTGTCAGTGAGGGTTGGGCTGATTTTACTCCAGCAAGCAAGGTAGAGGCTAATTGGACGTGGGATATGACGAATGCCAGCTTGCCCCCTGGTGCTGAAGTCACATATTGGTGGAGGATTGAGGATGCTGCCGGGAACAAAATTGAGACCTCACCCAAGATAATGCATTTCGATGACGGTCGCTATACTTGGCAGAGCTTGACTGGTACCGTACCTCAGGATGGCGAGCTGACCCTTTTCTGGTATACAGGCAGCGATTCTTTCGCCCGAGAGTTGATGGATGCTTGTCAAGAAGGACTTGCCAGATTGACCCAGGATATTGGTACCTATCCAAAGAGGCCCATCAAGATATATATTTATGCCTCCGATAGTGATTTAAAGGGGGCTATGATTTCTTCTAACGAATGGAGTGGCGGCGTTGCCTTTACTGATTTTGGCATAATCGCTATTAGTATTTCACCGAGCGAACTTGATTGGGGCAAAAAGGCGCTGGTTCACGAGCTGACGCATCTTGTTGTTCGTCAGGCGACTTTTAGCCCCTATGGGCAGCTTCCTCTCTGGCTTGACGAAGGATTAGCTATGTATAACGAGGGCGGGCTTGACCCTGTTCTTCGCTCCTATCTAGAAGAGGCTATTTTGAAAGATGAACTTATTTCTGTGCGCAGCCTGTGCAGTCCCTTTTCCGCTTACTCTGAAAAAGCTTACCTTTCCTATGCTGAAAGCTATAGCCTTGTGGAGTACCTTCTGGATAATTATGGACAGGACAAGATGCTCGATTTATTAGCTCTTTTGAAGCAGGGTAATACCTATGATGAAGCTTTGACCGAAGTCTATGGTTTTGATATGGATGGTCTTGATGCTTGTTGGCGCGCAACGCTGACGAGCCCGGTAGTTCCAGCTCCAAGGACATCGCTACCTCCTGCTTTGATTGCTGTGTTAGCGGCATTAGCGACAACACTGACCTTATGGGGTGCTCTGGCTCTGGAGAAGCGGACCTGGCGAAGGTCGTCTGGGAAATCAACCATGTAAGATAAGCCATGAAAGACTCTTTTACTGTTCACGATTTACCCCTCAGTGAGCGCCCCCGGGAGAGGCTGCTTAAGCTGGGTAGCGAAGCTCTTTCTGCCCAGGAAATTTTAGCCTTAATCCTGGGTCGAGGAATTAAAGGTGAGTCTGTCATGGTGACTAGCCAGAAGCTGTTAAGCCGATTTGGCAATCTCAAGGGCGTTGCCAATGCCTCTATGGAGGAGTTGACTCAGACGAGAGGTATTGGGCCAGCCAAGGCGGCGCAAATTAAAGCTGCCCTTGAATTAAGTAAAAGGCTGGAAGCCGATGCCGATGAGAACCCCAAGCCGATGCTCAAGTCCCCGGAGGATGTGGCTGCCGAGGTGAGGAGCCAGTTGAAAGGCAAGAAGAAGGAACATTTTTTGGTACTTTGCCTGGATACTAGAAACAGGTTAATAAATTGCAAGCCAGTTTCCATAGGCAGTTTGGACACCAGCATCGTCCATCCCCGTGAAGTGTTTAAGGAGGCGATATCTTCCTGCGCCGCCTCGGTAATTTTTGCTCATAATCATCCTTCGGGTGACCCTGAGCCATCCAAAGAGGATGTTGAGCTAACCAAGCGGCTGGCTAAAGCTGGTGAAATCATAGGAATTGATGTCCTTGATCACATCATTGTCTGCGATAAAAGCTATTTAAGTCTGAAGGCTAGAAATTTGTTCTAAATCAATTTACTGCGGCTTAATTTCTGAGATATACTATTGGGCAAGCGAGTATCATGAAAACTAGCGAAAGAAGCGAGGTTTTCTTTTTCCCCTATGATAGAGGCAGAGCTTTCCTCAGAGGGTTGAGGATTCTTTTCTCTAAAGTAGCCAATGTTGTTTCTACGGGTGATTCAGTAGCGGTGAAAGTTCATATGGGAGAATATGGCGGTAGTGCTTACCTTCGCCCGCCGATAGTGCGCCGAGTATGTGATTTGATTAAGGAAGCTGGGGGCAAACCGTTTGTCACGGATACCACTACTCTTTATCCCATGGGGAGATTCACTGCCAGCAAATATCTGTCTACAGCAGCCTACAATGGCTTTACCGAGGAATCGGTAGGAGCGCCTGTGGTTATCGCTGATGGAGAACGAGGCTATGACGGAGAGTGGGTGGATATTCCCAGGCAGGTTTCTGATTGCTCTTTAGATAAGATAAAGATAGCCAAGAAAATTTTCAATGCCGACTCTCTGATAGTTCTTTCTCATGTGAAAGGGCATGATCTAGCTGGCTTTGGCGGCTCTATCAAGAATGTGGCTATGGGCTGTGTTACCAAGGAATCGAAGGCTGCTCAACATAGGGTAAATCGTGGTGTCATCGACCTCTCTAAATGCACAGGTTGTGGACAATGCGTTGAAGCTTGCCCCTTCAAAGTTTTGTCGTTACTTGAGGAGAAAATGGTTCGTGACGAAGAGAAATGCATGAATTGCAATAGTTGTCTTTATCTTTGCCCGGAGAGTGTTTATTCCATGCCTCCCCAGGCACAGGAAAGGTTTCAAGTTTCTCTAGCTCACGCTGCCACGGGGGTGCTAAGCCGGTTTCACTCTAAAGTGGCTTTCATCAATTTCGTCCAGGATGTAACGCGATCGTGTGACTGTGTCGCGCCGTCAGGTTTTCCAGTAGTTCCCGATATTGGCATCCTCGCTTCCACAGATGTGGTAGCTATTGACAAGGCATCGTTGGACTTGATTGCTCAAAGCAAGCCCCTAGGCAAATTTGCTAGCATCAACTCTCCCGATATACTAGGCAAGATAAATGGGACGGATAGCCTGGTTCAAATAAGAACCGCCCAGGAGCTTGGCTTGGGCAACATGACATATGAGCTAAAAGAGCAAAATAAAAATGCAAAATGACAAGGCAAAATTTCAAAATGGATTTAAGGGGCAAAGGAAGCAAATGGTTTTTGCATTTTAATTTGTAATTTTGATTTTTTATCTTTGCTTTTTGATATTCCTCTCAAGATTTAATCACTGTTTAGAACACTATACAGAGTAATATGGAAGATATTGACCTGGCTCGCTCTCTTTTGGAGGAAGAGAAATGGAATCTCGTTATAGTGAAGGGAGGGCAAGTTCTTTTCAGCTCCAGAGAGCGCGGAGTAGCCCCCTTTTTCCAGGCTGTTCAGAGTATGAGAAAGAGTTTACATAATGCTGCAGTGGCTGACCGCATCGTGGGCTTAGCTGTAGCTATGCTTTGCCTTCATGCCCGGATAGCCGCGGTGTATGCTGTCATAGCAAGCCAGGGAGCACTTGACATGCTCAAGAAGAAAGGAGTGGCCGTTAGTAGTAAGAACACAGTTTCTCATATCTCTAACTATGATGGCACAGACTTGTGTCCTTTCGAGAAGCTGGCAGGAAGTTGCCAAAAGCCTTCTCAATTGTTGGCGGCGTTACAGTCTCTTTTTGCCGAAGGTGACCAGTGAAAAGAATTTGGCAGCTTGCATTATTAGCTCTTCTCGTCGCTGCTTTATTGTTTTTGCCTTTGACTGCTTGCCAGCCATCTTCCAGCGGTCAAGGCGTCCTTAATCTATGGGATACTGGCCCTCTAACGCTTGACCCGGCGATTGCTGCCGACATGTCTTCTTATGTCTATGTCATGCACATCTTCTCTGGATTGGTTCGCCTTGACCAGAGTCTGAACATAGCGCCCGATATTGCTGAGAGCTGGGAGCCAAGCTCTGATAACAAAACATATACCTTCCACCTGCGCCAGGGAGTGAAATTTCATGACGGCAGGGAGGTTAAAGCTGCCGATTTCAAATACTCCTGGGAACGAGCTTGCGACCCTGCTACTGGCTCTGGCACGGCCGCTACGTATCTGGGCGATATCGTTGGTGCCAAAGATATGCTGGCGGGAAAAACGGGAGAAATCCCTGGAGTCAAAGTCCTTGATGACTATACTCTTCAGGTTACCATTGATGCTCCCAAGGCTTACTTCTTGAACAAGCTGGCTTATCCTACCGCCTTCGTGGTTGATAGGGCTAATGTGGAATCCGGGAAGAATTGGTGGCGGGAACCAAACGGGACAGGCCCATTTAAGCTAAAGGAATGGAAAGAAGGGCAGCGGCTGATTTTGGAGCGTAGCCAGATTTATTACGGCGAACCTGCCAAATTGGGGCAGGTCGTCTTTCGCTTTCTCGCTGGTGTGCCCATGGCTCTCTACGAAACAGGGCAGATTGATGTTTCCCCTGTTTCCACGAGTTACATTGACGAGGTTAGTGATGTGACTAATCCGCTTCATCAAGAGTTAACTGTAACGCCTGAGCTCAGCCTCTATTATATTGGCTTCAACACTGCCCAACCTCCTTTCGACGACGTTAACATCCGCCGTGCCTTTTGTCTAGCTGTGAATAAAGAGCATATCGCTAAGGTGATATTGAAGGATATGGTAAATGAAGCTGAGGGTATTTTGCCGCCGGGCATGCCTGGCTATAATGAGACTCTCGAGGGACTGGACTACGATGTGGAAAAGGCGAAAGAGCTCATCGCCGCCTCGAAATACGGAGATGTCTCGAACTTGCCCCCTATCACCCTGACTATGGAAGGCTATGGCAATAGCGTTCCCAGTTATCTTGGCGCCATCATCCAGGAATGGCAGCAAAATCTCGGCGTGGAAATCTCGGTGAGGCAACTGGAAACAGAGAATTTCCTCTATAACCTGAAACAAGAGAAGGATGAGCTGTTCATACTGGGCTGGGTAGCTGACTATCCCGACCCCCATAATTTCCTGGATATTCTCTTTTATACCGGAAGCGAAAATAATATCTTCGAATACAGCAACCCCACCCTGGATGCTTTACTTGACCAGGCAGCTATAGAACAGAATAAGGCTGACCGCCTGGATATGTACCAGCAAGCTGAGCAGCTGGTAGTTGATGATGCTCCTTGCCTCCCCCTGTTCCATGGCACTAACTATATCCTGGTGAAGCCTTATGTCAAAGACTATGCGCTCAGTCCCTTGGGTATTCCCGACCTGAGCAAGGTGTATATCGACAGGGGCTAGATTCCAAATCCCAAAGGCGCTCCGCTTCAAATCCCAAATTCTAAGCACTAAATACCAAACAAATACTAAATTCAAAATCCTAAATGTTCGGTCATTTGTGCTATGATATTGTTTAGGATTTAGAAATTAGTATTTAGAGTTTTCCCCTTCAGGGATTGTCCTCGCCTACAGCACTGCCAAGCCGTCTCGAAGCTATGTTGGTGGTGTCCGTGGTGGTATAATGATAAGGGATGGAAAGGGAGGCGATGCTCTATGAGACACTCCCTGGTGGCAGGGCGAGGTGTCATGTTTGCCAGTGGAGGTGCCTTATTAATCCCGGTAAGCTTGGCGTCTGCCGTATGCGCATCAATCGGGATGGCAAGCTCTTTAGCATGAATTATGCCGAGGTATCCTCCATGGCGGCTGACCATATTGAGAAAAAACCTCTATTTCATTTCTTCCCTGGTACCTACGCCTTCTCCTTAGGCACCTGGGGATGCAATTTCCACTGCAAGGGATGCCAGAACTGGGAGATTTCCTGTGTGGATATTCCGCGGGGTTCCCAGCAATTGCTCCCGGAAAGAGAGATAGAGCTGACCAAGAGGTATAACTGCCAGGGCATTGCCTGGACTTACAATGAGCCGGCGATTTGGTTTGAATACACCTTGGACTCAGCCAAACTGGCTAAGAAGAATAATCTATACACTGTGTATGTGACCAATGGCTATGCCACGCCTGAAGCTCTGGATACCATAGGTCCCTGGCTTGATGCCTGGAGGGTGGATGTCAAGGGCTTCACCGACGGGTTCTATCGGCAGCTAGCCAAGATCCCTCAGTGGCAGGGCATTCTGGACGTCGCTAAGCGGGCTAAAGAGAAATGGCATATGCATGTTGAGGTGGTGACCAATATCATTCCTGCGATGAATGACGACGAGGAGCAGCTCAGGAACATTGCTACCTGGATTCGAGATAATCTAGGTGAGCTCACTCCCTGGCACGTAACTCGTTTCCATCCCCTGCACGAATTTACCCATCTGTCGGCTACTCCGCTATCCACTTTAGAAAGGGCATATAAGATTGGGAAAGAGGCGGGGCTGAAATTTGTCTATCTGGGCAATGTGCCGGGGCATGAGTATGAAAATACCGTATGTTATTCTTGTGGCAAGAAGGTTGTTCAGCGCATTGGCTATGATACCCAGGTAGTGGGGCTGGATGGCTCAAGGTGTAAATTCTGCGGAACTGAGCTTGGTTTCCGGACATGAGAGAGGTGCTTTATGGCAAGGGGACTTCATCCTGTGGTAAAACTGGCTAAGGAGGCTGTGGAAAGCTATGTTCGAGCTGGGAAAATGCCCAAGCCGAAGGAGTTGACTCCGGAAATGAGAGAGCGGGCAGGGGTTTTTGTTTCCCTTCATAAGCATGGGCAATTAAGAGGATGTATTGGCACCTTTGAGCCAACCAAGGATAATGTGGCTGAAGAAATCATGGCCAACGCTATTAGCTCATCTACCGCAGACCCTCGCTTTCCCCCGGTGGCTGCGTCTGAGCTTGATGACCTGGAATATAGTGTGGATATCCTTACTAAGCCTGAGCCAGTCACAGATATCAACCAACTTGACCCTCTGACATACGGCGTTATCGTGGAGAGTGGTTGGAAAAGGGGACTTTTACTGCCTGCTCTGGAAGGTGTAGATAGCGTTGAGGAGCAAATCGCTATTTGCCGGCTCAAGGCGGGGATATCAGCCAGCGAGCCGATTGAACTTTATCGCTTTCAGGTGAGAAGATTCAAGTAACAGATTGTGATTACCAATAATGGACAGGATGCCTCTTTTCGACCTACCGGAGGAAAAGGACTTACCTCAGAGTATGCCCTTGGCGGCAAGGATGCGACCACAGACGTTTGCTGAGTTCGTGGGGCAGGAACATTTGGTTGGCGAGGGACGGGTGCTCCGGAAATGCATCGAGGCAGACCAGCTACCTTCTATGGTATTCTGGGGACCGCCAGGCAGCGGAAAAACAACTCTGGCTCACATTATCGCCAATGTGACCAGAGCGCACTTCAGCTCTCTTAGTGCCGTGAGTGCCGGGGTAGCTGATTTGCGGCGTGTTATCGGGGAAGCTAAAAAGAGACTGAAATCATCGGGACAGAGAACCATTCTTTTCGTTGATGAGATTCACCGTTTTAATAAGGCGCAACAGGACGCCGTATTGCCTTTCGTGGAAAATGGTACAGTGACTTTCATTGGAGCCACTACGGAAAATCCCTCCTTCGAAATTATCTCTCCGCTTCTTTCCCGGTGCCGGGTTTTTCGATTGAATCTGCTGAGTGACGACGAGGTCAGGCTCATTGTGGAGCGAGTCATTGAGAATAAAGAAAGAGGGCTGGGGAAGTTCCAGATTACCATAGGTGAGGAAGCTCTGCGCCACTTGGTGACCATGTCCAATGGAGATGCCCGGGTGGCATTGAACGCTTTAGAGATGGCGGTATTTGCTACTTTGCCTGACAGTGATGGCTTGCGGTCAATAGACCTGCCGGCCATTGAGGAGGCACTACAGCACCGTGCTTTGCTGTATGATAAGAGCGGTGACCAGCATTATGACCTGATTTCGGCACTGCATAAATCCTTACGAGGCTCCGACCCCGATGCTGCTTTATATTGGTTGGGGCGTATGCTTGAAGCCGGGGAGGACCCTTTGTATATCGCCCGTCGCCTGGTGCGCTTTGCTTCTGAGGACGTTGGCGTGGCTGACCCTCAAGCACTGGTGATAGTGGTAGCTGCCCAGCAGGCAGTGCACTTCGTGGGCTTACCCGAAGGGAATCTTGCTTTAGCTGAGGCCGTGGTTTATCTGGCCGTTGCTCCTAAAAGCAACTCGTTGTACCAGGCTTACTCCCGGGTTCAACAGGACATCCAGCATGGCCGAAATGAGCCTGTGCCACTCCACCTGCGTAACCCGGTAACCGGCTTGATGCGGCAGACGGGATATGGCCGGGGCTATAAATATGCCCATGATTATCCTGACCATTTTGTCAAGCAACAAAACCTACCGCCTTCGCTTCAGGGAAAACGCTATTACACCCCCGGTGACCAGGGCTATGAAAAGGAGATTGCTGACAGGCTAAAGAAGTGGTGGGGGAAGTCGCATGAAGAGGTGTAAAGCATAGTGGGAGTTTCTTACCGCGTGCTATAATGCGAGACGGACCTGAGGGGATCCTGGAGATAGAAGGTATGTATTGATGGAGGTGCACTTTGGCTAAGTTTTCCCTAATCCCTAGAGATATGAAGTTCTACGACCTGTTCGAACAGGAGACGGCTAATCTGGTCGTTGCTGCCGAAAAGCTGGTTGACCTCTTTAACAACTACGAAAACGTGGAAGCAAAAGCAGGAGAGCTTAAGGATTTCGAACATAGAGGCGACGTTATAACACACGAGATAATAGCCCGGGTGCATCGGAGCTTTGTGACACCCATTGACAGAGAGGATATTACTCTTCTCGCCCACAGCTTGGACGATGTCATGGATTTCATTGAGGCTGCGGGCAGGACAGCCTACCTTTATCATATTGCTCAACCCACGGAGAGGGCCCGAGAGCTGGCCCAAATTGTGGATAAGATGGCACGCAAATTGAACGAGGTAATGCCTCAGTTACGTCATCGTGACAAGTTCAAATGGATTCTAAAGCAATGTGTGGAGATTAACACTCTGGAAAACGAAGCTGATGATGTGCAACATGCTGCCCTGGCTGAGCTGTTCGAAGCCTGTGCCGGTAACGCATGTGAGGTAATCAAATGGCGCGAACTGTATGGACACTTGGAAGATGCCACTGACCGAGGGGAAGATGTCGCCAATGTACTTGAGGGGGTAGTCCTCAAGTATGCCTGACGGCAGCTTTCTTCTGATAGCCGCTTTAGTATTAGTGCTGGCCGCCGAGTTTGTTAATGGCTGGACGGACGCTCCCAATGCTATCGCTACCGTGGTTTCTACTCGTGTCCTTTCCCCATCTCAGGCTGTGCTTATGACTGCTGTCCTTAATCGCACCGTGATTAGTGTTGCACTGAGGACTTTATGGTGACATTAGGCCTGCCATTCATAATCTTTGTCATCATTATAGCCCTTACGTTCGATTTCACCAACGGCATGCATGATGCCGCTAATTCAATTTCCACTATTGTCTCTACCAGGGTCCTATCACCGAGACTGGCTGTCATCTGGGCAGCTTTCTTCAACTTTATCGCTTTTCTTATATTTGGCACTACTGTGGCGTCGACAATTGGAAGGGGAATGATTAATGTCAATGCAGTAACTCCGACTGTGGTCTTTGCCGGATTGCTTGGAGCTATATCATGGAATCTGATTACCTGGTATTTCGGGCTGCCCAGCAGTTCTTCTCATGCTCTAATCGGCGGATACGCCGGAGCAGCGATAGCAAAGAGCGGCCTGGGAGTACTAATCGCCGCTGGCTGGTACAAGACATTGATTTTTATTGCCCTGGCGCCCATAATCGGCCTAGTTCTCGGTTTCTTTCTAAAGATTGCTGCCACCTGGATGATATATTTGAATAAACAAGCTCCAGCTACTGTTGACAGATGGTCTCGGATATTGCAACTTTTTTCTGCGGCAGCCTATAGCCTGGGCCATGGTAGTAATGATGCACAGAAGACCATGGGTATCACCACCAGTCTTCTTTTTGCCGGCGGGTTGATTTCTGAATTCAAGATACCTCTGTGGGTTATTCTCAGCGCACATGCCGCCATAGCTCTGGGCACGCTCAGTGGCGGCTGGCGGATTGTCAAAACAATGGGGCAAAGGATTACCAAATTACAGCCAATTGATGGTTTTTGCGCCGAAACATCCAGTGCAGCCAGTATTTTCTTGGCTACACATCTCGGTATTCCGGTGAGTACCACCCATGTTATCACCGGGGCAATATCTGGTGTTGGTTCTGCCAATCGGCTTTCTGCTGTCCGCTGGAACGTGACCATCCGCATTGTTTGGGCCTGGATTTTCACCATCCCAGCTGCCGCTGTAATGTCTGGCCTCATCTATTTCCTGGCTAGGGTATTTCTTCCTGCCTAGATGAAGTGGTTTTAGATAAATGTCTGGCTGTCATCATCGTACATTTAGTCTGGTACGACGCCCGGCTGGGTAATAGCGTCGCTTCTGAAGATTGCCTTGTGAAGTGACAAAACCTCTTTGTCTCTTTAGAACACCTGTGCCATAATTTAGCTTCGCTAAATGGGTAATAAGGGTTCAATAAGGAAAGTAGATTGAGTTTGAAGCTATTGCCGGCGGCTCTTCAGAGGCAAGATTACAACCTGGCAGCTCATGTTCTCGTCTATGGCTTGGTCAAAGCCTCGGTAGAAAACCCCAAAAAGTGTTATGGCAGCAAAAGGAAAAGGCCAGAGAAAGAGTAGCCCACGGGGTTTCTATAGCCGGGCCTTGGACGAGGCAGAAAAGCTCGAGCTGGAAGAAGCTTCTCATGTCGAAGGAATCGACGAGGAGATTGCCCTTCTCAGAGTAAAGCTCAGGGAACTTCTGGAAGAGCAGCCAGAGCGAATCGACCTGCACTTCGAGGCTGCCAATATCATAGCCCGGCTGGTAAGAACCCGATATCAAATTACCAAAGAGCAAAAGAAGTCCCTCAAGGAAGCCATCCAGAAAGTCTTGACCGAAGTCGCTATGCCCCTGGGGGTTGGGGTGGGCGGAAAAATCCTAAGCACTAAATCCCGAAATTAATAGTCAGTAGTCAGTAGATTCCTCTACTGGCTACTGGATTCTGTATTCTTGTTACTACCACTATTTTTATGGAACTAAGACCTTATCAAATGGAAGTAGCGCGGGCGGCTATGGACTCTATCCAGAAGGGAATGGGACTGACCTTTTCTGTGGAGATTGCTAGGCAAGGCGGCAAAAACGAGCTTTCAGCGCATCTGGAAATTCTGCTGTTAACGCTCTATATGGCTAAGGGAGGCAATCTTATAAAGTGCTCCCCGACCTTTAAGCCTCAAACCATTATATCTATAGAAAGGTTAAAGCAGAGGCTGGATGATTTCGGTTTTGCCGGCATTTATCGTCTCCAGATGGGCTATATTGTTCAGCTCGGCAACGCTAAAGCCATCTTTCTATCGGCTGAGGGCTCGTCTTCAGTGGTGGGACACACCCGCTGACATACTTCTGGAGATTGATGAATCGCAAGATATTAGCAAGGAAAAGTACACCAGGGAATTCCGCCCCATGGGTTCCGCTACCAACGTGACTACGATTCTTTATGGCACTACCTGGGATGATAGCACCTTGCTGGAAGAGGTAAAGCAGGCTAATCTGGAACTGGAAAGAGAGGACGGCATTAAGCGCCACTTTAGATATGATTGGCAGGAGGTAGGCCGGTACAATCCTGACTATGTCAAGTTCGTCCAGGCGGAGCGGCAAAGACTGGGTGAAGAGCATCCCCTGTTCAGGACTCAATATGCTTTATTACCTATCACCCATGGCGGGGGCTTCCTATCACGGCAACAGATAGCTCTGGTGCTGGGAGAACACCACAGGCAATCGCAGCCTGAGGGGAAGAGGACTTATATTGCTGGTGTAGATTTGGCCGGAGAACATGAGCCGGAAATGACAGGGGAAGACGCTCCTGACAATAATAGGGGAAAAGGATGTGATTCCACAGTAATCACCATTGCCGAGGTGGATGCCCGCCTGCCAAGCCTTGGCGGGCAGGCCACCAATCCATCACAGCCACTGTTGAAAGTTGTGGAGCAATACCGGTGGACGGGAACGCCCCATAGCCAACTTTTTACCCAGATGACGGATATCCTTAAGAACGTCTGGAACTGCCGCAGGATAGTGGTGGACGCCACCGGCATTGGTCAGCCTGTAGCTAGCTTTCTCAGAAAGGAACTGGGAAGCCGGATCATCCCATTTGTCATTACCTCCAAAAGCAAATCCGACATGGGCTTTGAGCTATTGTCCTTTATCAATTCCGGGAGGCTTAAACTCTACAAGCAGGATGGCTCCAGGGAGTATAAGGAGACCCTGTTTGAGCTAGAAAGAGCCAGGGTGCAATATCGCCCCAACCAAACGATGAACTTTTATGTTGACCCTCAAGAGGGGCATGATGATCTTCTCGTGAGTCTGGCTCTGGTGATCCAGGCCGCTAAAGGTCTTAGCCCCCGGGGAGCCAAAGGTTGGCTCCGGGAAAGCTAGGCAGGGGTCGGGCTTGCCCCCGGCTTCATTCCAATTTAGGCAAGTCTTTGCCTAGCTCAGCCAGGGATTCAATCCTCTTCTTAGTTTCTTCTAATTGTCCCTTATGTTCATGGGCAAACTGCGTAGCTTGCTCGTAAAACTCTTTTATCCTGGGCACAAAGGCTAACTGGGATAATATCAAGGTAACGTCGATGTAGTGCTTTTCTCCGGGAAAATCGCCGCCGCGAATCAGGGCGGTGGGTGCCAGTTCCTTGATGTAATCGCTAATGTTCTTGACCATGTCCATATTCAGATCTTTTTCCGGACCAGATATGATATATATAGCTTTGCCGGCATCCTTAGGGCTACAAGTAAGGGAAAGGTCAGAGATGGTGGCGTCTAGGGCTTGTGTCCCCCTGAAGCTTTCCAGAGCTTTGTCGCGGAAAGTCTTCTTCCTTATCTCCCAGGGAAAACGGAATGAAGGAAGCTCAGTTCTCCCCAGGCCAATGGTGGTCCATCCCTCTAGGCTGGCAATTATGTCCCCGGCGTCTATCGTCCGCGAACCTACGTATTTGGCCTTGGTTACCTCACCGGCGCACATTAAATCATAGAAGGGCTCGGCAATCATCCTGTTTATTATATCTATGTTACTAACGAGACTGGCATCTTTTCTCACATACCTCTGGTTATCCGCGAGAAAAACGGCATCCACTAAGTCATAAGTGGATTTCAGGCAAGTGGCGGTGTTATATGTGCTCCTGGACTCTGTGGTCTGCTCGTGCTCAAAAGGCAAAACTATCAGGGCATAAACTGGCTTGCCAATATATCTATCCTTAACTGCCTTGGCTATTATGGGTAGCGCTCCCGACCCTGTGCCGCCGGCAGCGCCAGCCATGAGAAGAAAACCATGTGTCTCGTAAAACTGTGAACTAGCTTTCACGGCATCCAGTACCTTATCACCGTCCTCCTTAGCCAATTGAGCTCCTAGCTCGTTTATCTTGCCTACCCCGTGTCCCAGGGTCTGGCGCAAGCCCAGGAGCACCCGGTGCGTGTAGTCGTTCTTGATAAACCTTAGTCCGGTCAAATCAGCCTGATCTGTATTCACGGCAATGACGACGGGGGCTATGGTGGCCTTGCGCTGAGCATGCGCCTTGAGATTTAGCCTGGCAAAGTGGTCAGCAATCCGGCATCCACACTGCCCCAGTCCAATAACTGTTAGCTTCATTTTTCCCTCCTTCTTTCTTTACCGTTGTTTACCCTCTTGTTGGTCATTGCGAGCGGAGCGAATGCGGAGCGCGGCAATCTCCTTCCCCCGTAGCCCCTCCGAGATTGCTTCGTCGCCCCGATGAATCGAGGCTCCTCGCAATGACAAAGGGGAGGGTATTGCTTCGGCTGACGGAGTCAGCCTCGCAATGACAGGAAGGGACCGTGCCTGGCAATGGCGCTCCTTTAGTAGTAGTAATGTGTTCTTCTCCTTATTACGAAAAAGTAAACCAGGGCGCCGATGAGCACCACTATTGCGACTATGCTGGCAATGAATACCCATAGGGGCAGGAGTCCAGCATGTAAGGAACGGGCTGCGGTCCAGTTGCCTGCGTTCTCTGCTCTATCTACGGCTTGCACAATCCAGTAGTAGGTGCCATAAGGCAGGGCTTCTGTCGCATTCAAGGTATAGTTCGTTCCGACTATGTCCGGAACTGAAACTATGGGGTCAGCAAATCCTTCAGTGGTGATGTTGGCACTGGTCGCTATCTGCAGGCTATAGCGAACTCCACTGGGATCGGATACCGCCGACCATTCAAATGTCGGCCTCACCTTGCCTATGAATCCCACGCGGCTTCCGTCGGCTGGCGATTTGAGTTCCGGCACAGGTGGAGGGACTGATTCCATGGTGAAGTTGGCGGTGGCGTTGTTCCCGGCAGTATCGCCGGCTGTTACCGGGCGCTCGCCGTGTTGACTTTCAGGCACGGCAAAACTTGCCTCAAAGTTGCCGTTGTCGTTGGTTTCGGCTGTCGCTTTCTGGCTACCATCGTACTTTATGGACACATCTTCGGTGGCGGCAAATCCGCGACCGGTGACGGTCAGGTTTGTGCCCACGTGTCCTTCGTCAGGAGACAGCACGATGCCAGGCTCTATCTTGAAGCTGAGTGCAGTGATGGCGGCTTTTGGAGTCGATTCTCCGTAGGCAGTCACGTTATACGTGCCTTTGGGCATTTCGGGCACCTCGAAGCTTTTTTCCCAGTAACCTTCGTCGTCAGCATCAACCCTGATTTCTGTCCCCACTTCCTCTCCTGCAAATAATATCCTGATGTACCTGTCGTTAGCATAAAATCCGTTGCCTGTCATAGTTATGTTGTCGCCTACGGTGCCCGATGATTTATCCAGGCTTATCCCCGGCGTTACTTCGAAGGTGGCATCCTTGACTTGATAGAAGCTGCTGCTGGCACCCTGGGCGTCTATTTTATGGTTTCCCGTGGTGGAAGGAGGAATTTGGAAACTCCGCTGCCAATTGCCCGTGGCATTCGCCGTGATATTCCCTGGTATCGGTGCATAGCCGGTGCTATTGAGGTAATACCTCAGCTCGATGCCTGTTTCATTCTTGGCAAATCCATGGCCTTGCACGGTAACATTAGTGCCCACAGGACCTTTGGCAGGACTTATTGTCAGCCCCGGCTTCACGGTAAAGTTTTCCGTAGCTTGAGGGGTAGTGTCTATATCAGCACGCACTTCGTGTGCGCCTTTGCAGCTTTCGGGAACGGTGAAGGTGACATTGAAGCTTCCCGTACTGGTGGTCTGGACATCTATCATCCAGTCCCCGGCATAGTAAATATCAACCCACTTACGAGCCGTAAAGTTATAGCCATAGACGGTAACCTCTGTTCCGGGCACTCCGTCACCGGGGTCGAGCGTGATAGAAGGTCCTATGCCATCGGCTTGTGCAGGCGTAGCCGGCAGGGCCATAGCTACAAGGCAAACGATGAAAACAACCAGTAACCGAGATAGCACACGCATTTAACTCACCTCCCTTTTGCTATTATAAACGAAAATGACCAGAAAAAGTAAGTAGTCTTGACTATTTTGGGACAAATTTGTTGAGATTGCTTCGGCTGATTTCATCAGCCTCGCAATGACAGGAAGGGAATGTCATTGCGAGCACCTGAAAGGTGCGTGGCAATCCCCACAGTTAAATTCCAAAATCCAAACTCCAAACAAATCCCTTCAAAATGCAAAAATAGCGGTAGTAACAAGAATACAGAATCCAGTAGGGAAATCTTCTGAATACTGAATTCTGACTACTGGCTACTGACTATTACTAGTAGTAGTATCTTCTCCTTATTACCAAAGCGCGAATCAAAGCGCCGAGAAGCACCGCTATTGCCACTATGATGAGAATGAATGCCCACATAGGCAAGAGTCCAGCACGGAAAGAGTGAGCCGCAGTCCAGCCTCTTTCGTTCCCTGCGCCGTCTACGGCTTGCACAATCCAGTAGTAAGTGCCATCAGGCAGGGCATCTGTCGCATTCAGGGTGTAGTTCGTCCCGACTATGTCCGCAACTGAAACTATGGGGTGAGCGAATTCTCCGGTGGTGGTGACGTTGGCACTGGTTGCTATCTGCAGGCTATAGTGAACTCCACTGTCATCGGATACTGCTGACCAACTGAACGTCGGCGTCACCTTGCCCATGAGTCCCGCCCAACCTCCGTTGGATGGTGAAATGAGTGTTGGTATGTCCGGAGGATGTGATTCCATGATGAGGATAGCAGTGGCATTATTCCCCCCAACATCCGTGGCTATTATTTGGCGCTCACCATGTGGGCTCTCAGGCACGACAAAGATTGCCTCAAAGCTGCCTGTGTCGTTGGTCGTGGCTGTTGCTTTCTGGTTACCATCGTACATTATGACCACATCTTTGTTGGCGGCGAATCCATGGCCCGTGACGGTCAAGTTCATGCCCACGTATCCTTCGTCGGGGGGCAACACGATGTCCGGCTCTATCTTGAAGCTGAGCTCGCTGATATCTTCTTTCTTAGTCCATTCTCCCTCGGCGGCCACGCTATACGTGCCTGCGGGCATTTCGGGCACCTCGAAGCTTCCCTCCCAGTTACCTTGAGAATCGGCTTTGATGCCTGTGACCACTGCCTCCCCATCAAACAATATCTGGATGTTCTTTTCATAAGCCACAAATCTGCTGCCCGTCATGGTTATTGCATCGCCCATGCTGCCCCATGGTTTATCTAGGCTTACCTCTGACGTTACTCTAAAAATGGCATCTTGGACCTCATAAAACTGGCTCTCAGCACCCTGGGCATCTATCTTATGTTCTCCCTTGGTGGAGGGGGGAATTGAGAAACTCGTCTCCCAACTGCCCGTGGCATTGGCTACTATACGCCTTTGTATCGTTTGGTAGTTGTCATTGAGGTAATACATCAACTCGATGCCCTGTTCATTCTGGGCAAAGCCCTGTCCTGTCACGGTAACATTAGTGCCCACAGGACCTTCGGCAAGACTTATTGTCAACCCCGGCTTCACGGCGAAGTAAGTATCTACTCTGACAGTCCCTATGTAGGTCCCTACCACAGCGAGTAATTTGTGGTCTCCCTTACAGCTTTCAGGGATGGTGAGGTGGATTGTGAAATCTCCACTGCCATCGGTCTGGCCTGTGGCTACGTGGGTCTCGTCATAATAGATGTCCACATACTTGCCGTCATCAAAGTACTGGCCAGTGACGATGATCTCTGTTCCGGGGGCTCCTGAGCCAGGGGAGAGCTGGATGGAAGGTCCTCCACACTGAGCCTGTGCGGGCACAGCTGGCAGGGTCATAGTGACAAGGCAGACGACGAGAACGATGACCAATCGAGATAGTAAGCGCATTTGACTATTCTTTCGTTATTATAACCGAAAAGTATACCAGAAAGTAAAGCGGGCTACCCCTGCCACTATGCTTTTCTATATGTCATTGCGAGTCCCGATTTATCGGGACGTGGCAATCCCTGCCCCTCCGAGATTGCTTCGGCTGACTAAAGTCAGCCTCGCAATGACAAATGGGAATACACTGAGCATTTGTGGAAAAAGGGAGGGGCGGCTTTCGCCGCCCCTCTTGGAAATCACCTTTACCTCTCCCTCGAAGAGAGGGTTAGGTGGGGTGTGCTTATACCCGACGAGTCCTGAAGATGAGCACTATGACCACAATCACCAGAACCGCGCCGATGGCGATAACTACCCACACCCAGAATGGGGTTGCGGGAGCTGGGTGCGACGTAGCTTCGTGCGCTTGCAGTGCCGCCGCACTGTCGAAGCACAGACCGTCAATTGGATCACAGAACGCACCCTGTGCTCCTGTGGTAAAGGTGCCTATGACGCTCGTGCTTATGACAGCACCTGCATTGTAGGCGGTCACCTGCCAGTAGTAGGTGGTGCCGTGGGTCAGCGTTCCGGTATAAGTGCAGGCTGTGGTGGTCAGGCCGGTCTTGGTTTGGAGGGGGCTGGAAAGATCAGCGTTGGCCGACAGCACCCACTTGAACGCATCAGCAGTAGCTGTCATGTGCCAGCTGAAGCCCACATTCATTGTACCCACACCGGTGGCTCCGGGCGCAGGAGCGACAAGGTCGATCGCGGCAGCTCCCACACTGGGAGCAATTGTGACCTTCATGGGATCAGACCACCAGCTGTGGATTACTTGACAGGTCCCAGCCTGGGTAGCTCTGACTCTCATGTAGTAGGTGGTTTCACAAGAAAGCCCTTCTCCACCCACTCCTCCCGCGACCAAGTAGCTAGTAGGGGTTTTACTGCCTTCGCGAGGAGCTGATATGGTGTCAAACACAGCGGTGAAGTCCTCGTCCAGTGCAAACTGTATTTCATAGTGGCAGGCATCGCACAGGCCGTCCCACGTGATGCCAAACGGTGCATTGTAGCATGAGCAGGGGTCGGCTTTGATGGTCGTGTTGCCAGTAGGAGATGTCACGTCGGGAGCCTTCTTGGCATAGCAGTCCTCGAAGGTCCAGACAGCGCCATCTTCGTGATTGGACATGTCGTAGCCATATTCCGAGGCGCCCCAGGAGTCAATGGCAAAGAGCTTGCTGTTGCTATCTGGAGTCAGACAACCGCAGATCTTCAGGGCATTGGGCGTTGCCTGGAAGCCTACCTCGTAGTCAAGGCCCACAGTCAGGTAATCCCACTCAACACACGTCGCGCACTCTATGGTTTCGGCAGGGTTGAGCGAGCGGGCCACGCCGGTCTGCCAACACGTCCAGGTGTTACAGTCAGGGGCACCGGCGTAGTCACAATACTCTCTGGTGAAGCTGGCGTAGAGGACGCCGCCGGTGGCAGCGCTGGTGTAGGGATTGCCATTAATATTGCTCAGTACCAGGCCGGTGTAGCTCAAGTCATGCCTGGCACCCGTGTCTGCCCAGTCATCGCTTGTGCCAAGGACCCAGCGGTAGATGCCGCCGTTGTAGTCGTCGCCGCCCCATCCCTCTATAGCAGCGTAGATTATATTATTGGTGTCGAAGTAGGTATCGAAAGCCACGCTGGTGTGGCCCTCAACGGGAGTCGTCGCGTCGTTGCCAGCTGCATCCTGCAGATGGGTGAAGGTCTCACCTCCATCGTCGGAGTAAGCAACCTCACCATCAAACATGCCGCCGACAAGGACATAGTCGCCATGGACAGCGATGCTCCAACCATAAGTGTTCAGCTTGCTGTCCACCGCGTCATGCCAGCCATCAGAATCGTACATGGAAACGTCGCCATTATAATCCAGGGCATAGAGGGTATCGGCGTCTTTGGCGACCAGGTCCACGATCTCGGTTAGCGTGGTGGATGGTAAGGGGGTCCAGCAACCCAGGGTTTCCAGGTCATTCCGGTACACATTGCTGGTCCCATAGTCCACGAGATAGACGGTATCTCCGGTTGTTTCAGTCAGAGGCAGCCTGAGCAAGCCCGCTTCGGAACCATCTGTGTATTCATACCATGTTGTGCCTGTGAGCTCGCCGCACCAGGTCCTCAGCCATTTGCCGCTGTATTCCTCAGCCTCGGGAAGGCTCGTAGCTTTGAGCCAGACGCTGTCACAGCCAGCACCCTGACGCTGCCCGTTATTAACGCTGACAAGCATCATCTTGTTGCAGTCGGGCGAGACCGCGACATCGGACAGGTAGTCGATCGCAGTGTCAACCAGGCTGAGCTGGTTCCAGGTATTGCCGCCGTCGAAAGTTACCGACCAGGCGCCCTCGTCGTAATCGAAAACGCCCTGGAGGGCGACAGCGTAAGCCTTGTCTGCGCTGACAAAGGATACCGCCATGGCGGTCTCTCCGGTGGGTGGCTTGCAAGCCTTCAGCCATCGCTGACAGCAGATATCCATGTTGTGGATGCCCGTGTTGCGATAGACCTGGACGCCCGCACAGCCGCCACCGTTATAGAGGCTGGTTCCGCTGCCTAGCACGCCGGCGATAGCCTCACCTTCGGCTATGGTACCGTAGTAGGAGACATTGGTCAGCCAGAGTTCGCCGTTCTTGACCTGCTGTACTACGGGGTCGGCGGAGTCATTGTCCACCCGCACTATCTTGCATGCGGAATAGCCCGTATTATAATCATAGTAGTTCACCCAGACCCAGAGAACTCTGGTATCGGTGCTCTTACTGTTGTAGTCGCTGGGCAGGGTCAGGCCGGCTATTGATCTGACGTCGTACGAGATACCGCTTGATAGCAGATTCTCATTGTGTAGTACGAGCACAGCGTCGATGCCCAGAGTGGACTTCGCGTTCCAGCCCGGGGTTGATAGCATACTACCGGACTGCAGGTAGATATCCGAGTAGGGCATGTTGTAGGGAACAACGGTGGTAACCAGGAGGGTCTTGTCCGTCGCATAGCTGGGTGAGAATTCCATGAAGGTAACGCCAATCGAGGTAAAGCTGGCAGCGGTAGAGCTGCCGACGTTATCCCAGCCAGCATAGGCTGTGGCATCCTGCCAGGCACCGGCGCTCTCTCCGGTAACCGTGCAGCGGAAAAGCAGGGAGTATCCGCTCAAATCGGAGCCACCGGCGACGATATCCCGCTTGCCGGCCACTTCGGGGGAGACGGCGAGGTCAGCGACTGACCCGCCTGAGGGGTTGAAGTATTTGCCGTTATCCGTAACTTCGCCGGCGTCATTGAAGGTCGTGCCGCCGTCGTTGGAGAAGTAAACACGGAGTTCAGTGGTATTAGTCCAGAAAACGACAGCCACGAAGTTGGGGTCCACCCCGTCGGTCTCGACTCGCAGCAATTGACTTATGCTGACTGTCTTGTCTACTTTCGCCAGTGCATCGGTGAGGTCGGTCCAGGTGGCAGCGCCGTCATCGGACTTCAGCACGCGATAACTCTGATTACTCCAACTCTCATCATATCCATATACCACGGCGTAGGTCACTGCTCCTTCGGAAGCCAGGGCATAATCGATAATCGTGCTCTGTGGTGACAGGACCCAGCCGGCCATGGTGGGAGTGTCCGTCATGCTCCATTCGGCCTTTACATTATTATTGCCATTGGCGGCGCTCACCTTGTGGGCGGGTGCCGCTGTAATAAACAGACTGAGCGCCAGTGCCGCAGCGATGAGTATATACATCGCCCTCACTGGCCACTCTCTTGATTTAATCATTATTTCCTCCTTTATAGGTATCCAACTTATCTTCACTCTCGCCCGAGGTCGACCCCTCAGGGCTCGAGTCATTGGAAACGTTTTTTCAGTAAACCTAGTTTTAAGCCTGCCTCATTTCAGGCTGCCCTTTTTGAGATTGCGGAGCTTGTTCCGAGTGAAACAAGGAATCTCGCTCCTCGCAATAGCTTCTTGCCCGGGCCAGGCATTGTTCTCTTCCCCTCGACTCCTCGCAATGGCGATTCGCTTCGGGACTTTGCCATAGGCGTCACCTCCTTTCCATTTTATTGAGTAATGCCATTCTGAGGAGCCCCGATTCATCGGAGCTGGCTCAGAATGACCGGCAAATGTCATCTAACAATATTCAATTATTAAAGTTCCAACAAAATCAAATTTCTCGCCAAAAGCCATAGTAATAGGCTTTAGGCCTACCTAACCTTCTACTTTAAACCTATATATCTATTTTGTCAATAGGTGAATTAAGAAATTTGCCAAAATAGCTTAGGTTTATTATAACCCCCAGCTTTCTTTTGTCAATATGCCTCATATAGCGAGGTATAAGTGAGGCAGGGACAATCCCCCTCCTGTCATTGCGAGGCTGACTTCGTCAGCCGAAGCAATCTCGGGTCGGGATGGTTGAGGCTAACAGGACAAAAATTCCTTGCCCTTTTAGAACAAAGGTGCTAATTTATACTCTATTATGGAAAATGGATTGCTCTGGGATTTGTTGCCCGAGGAATTCCCCTACGAAGATAAAGGCTGTGAGCTCTTTTCCTCCTGTCTTAACTGCCCCTTTCCTGATTGTCTTGAAGAGGAGCCCTGGGGGAAGGAGAGATTCTTAAAGCGCAGGCGAGCCGGGAGAATGCTGGAGTTGAAGCGGGAAGGGAAAAGCGTTAAGGAGATTGCCCGCATATTTGAGGTGAGCCCGAGAACGGTACAGAGATGGTTGAAGGCGGTGGAAGCAGCTACCCCCTCTGTCGTTGCGAGAAGCCGAGATTCCTCGTTTCACTCGGAACCTGCTCCGCAATCCCATGGGGCTGTTGACGATGGAGATTGCCACGCACCTTTCAGGTGCTCGCAATGACACTCCCTTCATGTCGTTGCGAGGCTGATTTCGTCAGCCGAAGCAATCTTGTGGAGGACAGCTAAAGGAGGCTTAAGAGATGACTGATTTTACCCCATCCCAACTAGCCCGCATGGACACCCAACGCCTGGCTAATTACCGTGCTAACCTGGACTTTTACCAGGGCAATCACTGGCCCACGCAGTCACGTCACCGCCAGCTCGTCTTTAATTACGCCAAGGTCTCCATTGACAAGGTCACCAGCTTCCTTATGCCGGGGCTGGGCTTTGCCTGCTACCCCAGCGGCGCCCCCTTGTCATTGCGAGGAGCGCAGCGACGAAGCAATCTCGAAAGTGAAGAGGCTCGGGTGAGAAAGGCCGAGCAGCTCCTTCGCCAGGTCTATGAGCAAAACAACCTCCAGCAGCTTGATTACGAGACGGAGATTGACACCGCCATCTTGGGCGACGGTTGCTATAAGGTCATCTGGGATACTGGCGAGAAGCGAGTCCGTATCACCGCCCCTGATGTCTCAGGCATCTATGCCTGGTGGCTGGGAGACGATGCGTCACGAGTGTGGAGAGTCGCTTCACGCTACACCCTCACCCAGGACGAAATCCAGATGCTTTATGGTGATGTCATTGCGAGCACAGCGAAGCAATCTCAAGGGATTGCCACGTCGCCCCGATTCATCGGAGCTCCTCGCAATGACACCCCTCTGTCATTGCGAGGCACGCCAGTGCCGAAGCAATCCCAAGGAAAGGACAGAGTCGTGGTAACCGAGCTCTGGACGGCTAAGGACTTTGAGCTTTACCTGGATAACGACCTTATACAGTCCAAGCCCAACCCCTACGGCTTCATCCCCTTTATTATCTTCCCCAACATCAAGCAGCCCAAGAAGTTCTGGGGAGAGTCGGACATTCCCATCCTTATGCAGCCTCAGCGGGAGCTTAATAGAGCCCTGAGCCAGTTATCCCGCATCCTGGAGCTTTCTGGCAATCCCATCGCCGTTCTCGAAAACATCGCCTCAGCCGAGGACATCAAGGTCCAGCCCGGCGCCCTGTGGACGATACCGGAGGACGCTAAGGCATATCTTCTGGACTTACTGCAAGGCGGTGGAGTCAGGCTTCATGTCGATTACATCGAGTTGCTATACCGCTCGTTGCACGACATCTCCGAGCTTCCAAAGGCCGCCTGGGGAGGCGCTGAGAGAGACCTCTCAGGCTCAGCTATGAGGATTGAGCTCGGTAGCCTTATCCAGAAGGTAGTCAGGAAACGCACCATCAGGATGAACGTGTATCACCAGCGAAACGACATGATATTGAAGCTCGCTGAGAGATATATGGACGAGAACTTTGAGGGAGTAAACCACAGAGTAGTCTGGGGCCCTATCTTGCCACAGGATGCAGATAGGCAAGCCCAGACCGAGCAGCTTTTGGTCCAGGCGGGAGTCCACTCACGAAGAACCGCTATAGACGAAATGGGAATCCAGGACCCCGATGAGGAGTTTAACAGGTGGCTAGAGGAGAGGGAGAAAATCCTGGAAATGAACAGGGAGTTTAGGGCAGCGTCCACTCGTGGCGGAGCGAGAGAGAGAGCGGTAGCCGCAGAGATGGAAGTGCCTGAGTAATAACTCAACCCCTTGTCATTGCGAGCCCTGAGCTCGGCAAAGGGCGAAGCAATCTCAAGAGGAATAGGAGAAATGTATGGAAAACGAAACTCAAGAAACCTTGGAAACTCAAGAACCCGGGAATACTGCCCCAGACCCTGAGGACTTATCAATCATCAAGGCCGAGCTTGAGGAGGGGAGGAAGGCGAAGGCCGAAATCGAGGCAGCGTTAGCCGACAGAGCTAAACGTATCACCGAGCTGGAGGCCTCGCTAAATGTAGTCTCTCAGGCCAGCGAGGCGGCGGCAGCCGAGCTCGCCGCAGTGAAGGGCGCTAGCTCGAAGGCCGTCTCTAAATACCTCGAGGCCGCCAGAGCTCTTAATTCCACCATCCCCAAAGACGTCATCTCTGGCCAGACTATTGAGGAGATAGACGCCTCTGTGGAGAAGGCGAAGGCCATCGCCAATGCCGTCAGGGCTAACCTCGAAGCTCAGGCCAAAGAGGCTAAGGTCCCGGCAGGAGCACCCACCAGAAGTGAGATATCCCTTGAGGGACTTTCCCCCCGGGAGAAGATCGCCGCTGGAATAATGTCATTGCGAGGAACGCAGTGACGAAGCAAACTCAAAAAGGAGGAACAAGCTAATGCAAGACATCATCGAAATGGGAGTTTGGGCTATTATTGGAATAGCCATTCTCAGTGTGCTAGCCACGCTGTCCATCCACTTCCTGTCGCAGCGTTCGCAGCAGCACATGAACGAAACCTCCCAGTCTAACCTCTACAACCTACACTCGTTGGGCATCCAGGCCATTATCGGAGCTAACGAGATGAAGATTGTGGACGATAGCCTGCAAGACACCGAAAAGAAAAGCTAAAAAGGAGGAACTAGCTAGACATGACAATATCTTTAGCAGAAGCCAGTAAACTCTCGAGCGATATCCTGCTTAAAGGTATCATCGAGACAATAATCAAGGACAGCCCCATCTTAGAGAGGCTGCCCTTCATTCAAATCGTCGGCAATAGCCTTAAATACAACAGGGAGAAGACCTTGCCGACCGTTGGCTGGTATGCCCCGGTAACCGGTACCTGGACTCAGTCCGAGCCGGCTTTTGAGCAGTGCTCGGCCAGCCTGGGCGTCCTCGGCGGAGACGCCGACGTGGACAACTTTCTTAAGGCCACCCGGAGCAACATCCAGGACCTCGAGGCCGCCGTCATCGAGCAGAAGGCCAAGGCTCTCAGGCACGAGTTCGAGAACACCTTCCTTAACGGAGACTCGGGCGTCGACGCCAACCAGCCCGATGGCCTCTATAAGACCATGAAAGGCACCGCCTGGGCAGCCAGCACCGCCTATACATTAGGCCAATTTGTCGTGCCCACGGCCGGCCTCGAAAACGGATTCCGTTACGAGTGCACCACCGCCGGCACCTCAGGATCCTCAGCGCCTACCTGGCCCACCACGGAAGGGGCCACGGTAGCCGACAACACCGCCGTCTGGACCTGCCGTTACGGCAGCCATCAGGGCTCAGGAGCCAACGGAGCCACCCTTTCCTTGACCAGCCTGGATAAGCTTATTGACCTGGTCAGAGGCGGCAAGCCCGACTTACTCTTAATGAGCCGCCGGTCCCGCAGGAAGATTGTGACCCTGGCCAGAGCTGCGGGCACCAATCTACTTATCGGAGAGGGCGCGCTCGGCCAGGTCGTTGAGTACTTTAACGGCATCCCTGTGGCCATCTCCGACTGGGTAAAGGATAACTACACCGTCGGCACGTCGTCCGACTGCTCTGCCATCTTCGCCTTCCAGATGGGTGAGGGGGGAGTCTGTGGACTTACAGCCCTGAGATGATTCAGGTTGAGCGTCTTGGCTCACTGGAGACTAAGGACGCCACCAGAACCAGGGTCAAGTGGTATGTATCACTGGCTCTCTTTTCCGTAGTGAAGGCTGCCATGCTGACGGGGGTGAGAGACTAACAGAAAGCGGGAGTCAGGAGAAAGCAGTAGTCAGTAGTCAGAATTCAGAATCTACTGGCTCCTGACTCCTGTCTACTGACCAGGTGAACTATGAACCTAACCCAAATGAGAGCCAGGGTCCGACAGGACCTCCAGGATACTGATAGCCAGAACTACTGCTGGACGGACGACGAAATCGAAGCAGCTATCCAGAGAGTAGCATTGGAGTATTCTCTCCATGCTCCCATCGAGCAGCAGACCGATATCGCCACCACCTACGGAAGCACCGAGCTCGATATATCAGGACTGCAAGGAGCCCTTAGAATCGAGTCCGTCGAGTTTCCCATCGGCAAGACCCCGAAATATATACAGAGGTTTGAGTACTGGGGCACCAGCCTGCACATGGAAGACCAGGGAAACGGCCAGAACGCCCGGGTGAGATGGCTAAAGAAGCACACGCTCACAACCGAGTCCACGACCATCCCAACCGAGCACGACGAAATCATTATCCTGGGGGCCACAGGCTACCTGGCTATGTCAGCGTCAGCCTATACAGTGGACAGAGCCACTATCGCTGGGCGTTACGGCACCACGAGCTACAAGGCCTGGGGTCAAGAACGCCTTGACCGCTACGACAAGCAGCTCAAGGCCGTTAGCCGTTCTAACCAAGTTGTTCGGAAGGAGCTCTATACAGATGATTGAAAAAGGCATCCTACGAAGCTACGACCCTATTAACCACAGAGCCAGCGTTCAGCTCATGGGCTCTTTGACCACCTATTTTGACAACGTCCGAGTTGCCAGGAATATCCCTTCCCTTGAAATGGTACTCGGCCGACACGTGTTTATAGCCATTCCCGAGAACAACCCCGGGAACGCCGCTATCATCGCCATTTTTGACCCGTAGCACCAAACTACCCCTCTTAAATTAAGAGGGGATAGGGGAGTTATGACAGCGAAAAGGAGGGAAACATGAGTAAACTAACAGAAGCACTTACAAAGGAGAAAACCAAGGAGGGCCTCCCCAAAGAAGCCTTCGCCATCGTGGAAGACCCTGATGACCCCAGCACCTGGAAGCTTCCCCATCACACCAAAGCTATACTGAGAGCTCTTAAAGGCCGTCTCGATATCGAAAAGACTGTGGACTGGGATAGAATGCCAGCAGCCATCGCCGCTCTCAGCAGAGGCGGATATCGGGGGGAGAGGGTCCAAGCCTCAGAGGAGGACATCATCAAGGCCGCCCGTCACTTAGCGGCCCACTATGAAAAGGCCGACAAGTCCGTCCCCGACACCCTGGGCGCCCTCATTTGAGCAGAAGACAGTAGTCAGAATCCAGAATCTACTGTCTACTGACTCCTGACTACTGATTACTACGGAGGAACCATGGCTAAATCAGGACTCAAGCATATAGACGTCGGAGCAGAGCTCACCAAAACCGAGTGGGAGAGTGAGGAGAGCCACGAGGTCGTTCACGGCACCAGCTTCTCATCCTCGCCCGTCGAACGTCAGCTCTTTTATCGGGACGACGAGCACAAGTGGTACGTCTACAACGGCTCAACCTGGGTGTGGCTCGGTGGAGGCGGAGTAAGCACATTCCTTCAGCTTACAGACACGCCGTCCAGCTACTCGGGCCAGGGCGGGAAAGTCGCCAAAGTAAAGTCCTCAGAGGACGGCCTCGAATTCGGCCAGGTCACTGGCATGCAGGAGCACGGCAACGAGTATCACGACCCCGACTTCGCCGAAGTATCCCACACGCACTCCGACCTGTCCCCCGCCCACAAGGACCAAGCAACTGGCGTTCATGGAGTAGGGGGGAGCGCAGTCGAAAGTGCCTCTGGCTCTCAAGCCAAAGTCGACGCCCACAAAGACCTCCCCACCGGCGTTCACGGCGTGGGGGTGGGAACAATCGCCAAAGTGGCGGACATAGCCGTCGATAGCAACCTGTCTTCTGCGGCTCAGGACGCAATCAGTAAGAGGCATACACAGAATACCGACACCGAAATCAGGGATACCGATAACGATACCCAAGTTGACGTCGAGCAGTCTGCAGATGAAGACCAAGTCCGCATGAAGGTCGCAGGCACTGAGGCTTTTTTGCTCTATAACAATGGGGTATTAACTCTAAACAAACAAAGTGGATTTAGAGCCTATAGGACAGCAACCCAGAGTGTAAGCCCTATGACATGGACTAAGGTTCAATACAACACCGAGGAATACGATATTCAGGGTGAATATGACCATGTAACAAATTTCAGGTTTACGGCTACAAAAGCTGGAAGATACTTAGTAACAGCTATATGTGGACTTGACAACCTATCTGATGGGAAAGCCGTAACACTCGTAGTAGTTAGGAATGGTGATACAACTACTTGGGTGGGAGCTAGGCGATTAGTCACCGCAACCACTGGTGCTGCTGGAGGCCTTTGCTTCTCTGGCTCAGGCACAATGAACTTAGCAGCTAACGACTACATTGAAATCTACATACTTCACACTGACACCGCAGCAAAAAACACCCCAGCAGAGGCAATGTCTGTGTCGGTTGAGGTAATTAAGGTAGCCTAAGACATCTATGAAAACCTTAACCTCCACTCTGCTCGCAAGCCAGAAGAAAGCCAACCACCTCCCCTACGTCGAGGCTAAAGTCTATGACTATGAGGCGGGCATCAAGAGGCTATCCTGGACACGCATTTATGAAGGCAGCGAGCCCGACAACCATCACGGCATTGCCTTCGACGGCCAGGGCTCTATGCACCGCATCAGGAGCCAGGGCAACAATCTTTATTATCAGAAGCAGACGCTTCCTTTTGGTGTCCCGTCATCCTTCCCCCTTATCTTCCCCGTCTCCCTGGTCGACGGCCCAGCCCTTGACCAGTGGACGTTAATAGCGGAGGACTGCTACGGTCCCTGCGCTATCGCTGCCTATGGCAGCAAGGTCTATATCTTCTACAAACCCAACGAACCCAACAAACTCAACAAACTCTATAGTCATGACTACGGCCAGTCCTGGAATAATGCTCAGCTCGCAGCCTACGATGAGGTCGTTTCCCTGGCGGCGTGTTGGTGGAGGACAGGGAACAATGTCGTCTGCTTCGCTCTCAAAGGGAGCTATCCAGTCAAGATCAACGGCATAGTCTTAGACACCTCCGACCAGAGCACCAGCCAGCACGAATGGTACGACGCCACCCACCCTTTGTTGGACACCTATGGCATCGGAGCTACCTTTAATCCTTTCTGGCCTGCTATCGAGATCATCTTCGCTGGCAGGGAGTCTGATTCCCCCTATAATCACTATGACCTTTTCCGTACCAAGTTTAGTTCATCATACAACTTCCTGGCCCTGGAAAGCTTTCTCATGGCCCCCGATGGAGAGGGCATCACCTATGAATACCCCGACTGCCATTTACCCGCCGTAGCCTCCGGCGAAGGCGGGCCGGACTACGAGACTAACCGCATTGTCGCCGTCGAGAAGTTCATGGGGACGACCGCCTACACCCGCCCTATTACTTGCCACGTGGTAAAAGGAACATACTGGTCCGATACCACTTTTACTGAGCCCAAGCCCCTCCCTGTCATTGCGAGCGGAGCGTGGCAATCTCCCTACGGGCTCAGAATCGCCAGCACCGCCGATTATTGGTGGCTCTCCGAAGCCCGACGGAGTCTGGAGAGCCACCCGCCCCGCCGACTCGCCCCTCGACTTGACTGGCGATATTGTCTCCGTCACCTTAACCCAATCACCCCAACAAACTCAAAGAACTCAAGGAACTCTCATTATCGAGCTCAACAACTCCAAGGGACAGTATGCCAACCCTGGCAGCGGAGTCCTTGCTTCTCTTCGCTTCCGCAGTGAAGTCGTCCTTAAGCTCGGCTATAAGACCTCTGTCGGGAACGAAGCTGTCGAAGTTGGGACTTACTGGATTGATTCCTGGGAGTACCAGTCCGTGTCATTGCGAGGCGAAAGCCGAAGCAATCTCAGCACTTTCACCCTCACCTGCCTGGACGGCTGGGGGCTCATGAACCGCTGGTCAGCTCGCTACCAGATGCGCTGGAACAAGGACGCCGTCAACCCCAAGTCCGTCTGGCAAATCCTCTATCAACTCTTAGCCAGGGTCGGCATCAAGCTCACCAACACCCCACCCAAACCCCAGTCCTCCGCCATCAACAACTTCTATCCCGACTTCACCATTAACCCTGGCACCAAGGGGGATGCTGCTATCAGGAGGCTGCTTTCCTTCGTCCCCGACCAGCTCGTCTTCAGAGGCCAGGAAGCCTTCACCAAGAACCCTTTACCCGCCGAAGCCCCCTCTTACTCCTACGGCGTAGGCGCGGCCGCCCACCCCATCATCTCCGGCCGATACCAGGACGCCGTCACCGCTTCCCGGGCCCGTGCCATCGGCCAGGACGAAGATGCCAACCGCATCGTTAGAGACGCCTTTGATTGGGATTTACTGAAGCTTGACATTGATATATTAGAACAAGACTATGACCCTAACCTTAGCGAGGAGGCCAGGGCCCAGGAGAGAGCCGATGCCCTCCTAAGGGAGGCGTCATTGCGAGCGGAGCGTGGCAATCTCGTAGTCCCCACCAACGTCGGCCAAGAGCTCTTAGATGTCGTGGGGTTCACCGACGCCCGCTGCGGCGTCGACCAGGAGAACTACCGGGTCCAGGGGATTCGAACCCTCTACGACCGCCGTCAGGGACGATACGAGCAGGCTCTAACCTTGGGAGCACCGTGATTTGTTTCCCGTTAGCTAATTAATGCTTGCTTCAAATCATTGAGCCTTGGGGTAAAAGCTTCAACGAGCTCCTGCCGGGCTAGTTGCCATTGGTTGTTAGTTTCGATATTGATAGCATCCACTGCTGTTCCTGAGATTCTCAATTGGTGCAGGGTTTCCCTGTAGTTGCTTTCTAGGTCCTGTCTTATCTTCTGTTCTGCCTCTTCATATTCTTGAACAAGCTGGCCTATTTCTTCTGCCTTTGGCTGCAATTCAGGCCTTAAGCTGCTTATCGCCTCGACTACCCTTTTCACGCTATTTATACCCTGGGTAGTTGTAAACCCGATAGCCTCTACGAGGTGCTCGATTACGGCCTGCTTTATGATGTCTCTCCCCTTCTCTTCATGCTTGTTTAGCTCCGCAGTCATATCCAGTTGTCGGGAACTGTCTAGCCATTTTTGTGCCAGCACCTGACCGATTTGACGATACCCTTGTCTTTCTTGCTGTTCCTTTTCCTCGGTTGACAGCTTGCCCAATCTATTTGCTCTCTCTTGAGCAATTTCCCAGGAACTCTTTAACTCACCCATACAGGCCTTCAGTTTATTAGCACTAGCAGTGCATTTTAGCCTATAATATTGAGGGGTTCAACAAAGCGAGTTTGAGGTTATAGTGATGATTTATTATAAATCTGTGAAGTTGGCCGAGTATTTTTATTGTTATGTATGGCAAGGCAGGGGCAATAACTGCAATGCCATTCTCTGGCCCTCGGTTTTAAGGGGGGAGCGTCCGCACGTATTAATTGACCCTGGCCATGTTAGGAATGAGCTTGGGGAGCCCTGTTTTGATTCACTGGCTCAGGCTATAGAGAAGGATGGCTTCAAAATGGAGGATATTGGCCTGGTGATTGGCACCCATAGCCATCCTGACCATATTGAAGCCACCGATTTGGTAGTGGGAAAAAGCGGAGCTTTGTTTACTTTATCCCGTGAGGAGGATGAATTTTATCGCACGATGGGGAAGATGTTCTTTCAGGCATTTGGCGGTAAGCCGCCGCAGGTTAATCCCTTCTTTTATCTTAAGGAGGGCGATTTGTCTCTGGGGGCTAAAAATAATAAAGTCGCGGTCAAGGTTTTCCTTACCCCGGGACATTCTCCCGGTTCTATTTCCCTTTATCTGGAAGAGGATAAAATATTGATCAGCGGTGACGTGGTCTTTGCGGGCAGCATAGGTAGGACTGATTTCCCTGGTGGCAGCCCTTCCTTGCTACGGAAGAGCATTGATGAGCTGTCTCAGCTTGATGTGGAATACCTTGTTCCTGGTCACAGCACCGAAGCGGGCAGCATAATTGTCGGCAAGGATAAAGTAAGGCGTAACTTTTACACGGTCAAGATGTTTATTTAACAAATGATAAGGAGTGAAGAGCTTAGAATAACAGGTTGAATTGGGGTCTATTATGGAGACGGATGACAAAGTTAAATATGCTCTGGAGCACACGGAATTAATCCGAGCACCACAGCAAAACCTGGCCACTTTTGGCAGTTCTGTTATTGATTATTACGTTGTCACTGAACTGGTGGGGAATCTCAGTGTGGTCCGGGATGGGAAGGTAATTGCGGAAAGACCCAAAATTGTCACTCCTGCTTACCTGGTCAATGTTGAAGGATTCAGTGAGCAGGCGAGAAGATACATAGCGATGATGGCTCGGGAGCGCCCTTATGAGTCGGGCATTTTTTACCGATATAAGAACGAACCCAAGGGGATGAATGTTGTCTCCGAGCCTATCAGGCAGGTGATAGAAAAGCTCAGCTCTCAAATAGAGGAGCAGAATAACCCCTTAAGCACCATAATCAGAGGGGTGGAGGAACTATGGGATGTATCTTTGCTCATGTTCATCTATGAGATAACTAACAGGTCGGTTCGCACTAATGTAGTCGAATTTAATCGTCGGGGCTTTTTAGAAGTAGATGCCGGTGGAGTGCCTCAGGGTGCCCGAGATTACATTGAGGAACTTTTCGAGCAAGCGAGTCGCAACCTTTCCCGAGCCCCGGAGCTGGTGGTTGAGTTAAACCGCTGGGGTCTATTCCCGGAATATCAAGACCGTTTCTTTGCCCTGTTCAGAAGAAAGTGAGCCTGCCCGAGTCACCACAGTCCCAGGTACCAGCTTAGTATATTACTTCCCCAGAGTAGTGTTACCATGGCGGCTAGGGCCAGGAAGGGACCGAAAGGAATCGTCTCCCGGCGTTTTCTCTTTTTAGCTATCATCAAGACCACAGCCACTATGCCACCGATGATAGCTCCCATAATAATGGCGAGAAGAACCAGAGGAAAGCCGGTTGCCAGGCCAATCAAAGCCGCGAGCTTAACATCTCCCCAACCCATGCCCCCACGGGAGACTATGGCAATCACAAGGAATAGAGCAAAACCAATGCCTCCGCCTAGAGCGGCGTAAGCAACTCGCATAACTATCGAATCAGTAAGCCATGGCCAGGGATATAAAGACAGGAGCAAAGCCACAACCATGCCGGGATAGACTACCTTGTTCAGGATGAGCCCCTGCTCCAGGTCGATGACGAAAATGATAATGAATAGGCAGGCGTAGAAAGCCATAACTCCCAGCTCCGCACTTAAGCCATAGTGCCAGTAGAGTAAAGCGAATATCAGGCCGGTGGCCAGCTCCACCCAGAATATCCTGCGGGGTATGGAAGCCTGACAGTACCGACAGCGACCACGAAGCCGGAGGTAGCTAAATACGGGAATGTTGTCTTTAGCGGCTAGCTTGTGCTGGCAAGCTTCGCAATGAGACGGTGGAAGTACAATGGACTTGTTCTGGGGTAGACGGTCAATGCATACATTAAGGAAGCTGCCTATAGCCAGACCCAGAAGGGCAAATATGAATATCAAAAGTATTTCCACGGGTGTTTATTGTGGACGTATTATGTGCCTGAAGTCAATACCTGCTCTGATAAAATCGGAGTTATTGCCAGGCGTAGCTTCTTCTGTCGTTGCGAGGAGCGTAGCGACGAAGCAATCTCGTGGAGCCAATGAGATTGCCACACTTCGCTAGCAACGACAATATAACCGTACCTCCGCCCTTAGGGGCGGAGGTACGGGGGAAAATTCAATTGAGATCCCAGCCGCCGACATTGCACTGACCATTGGAGTTCCATCCCACGGCGACCACAGCGCCGTTGGACTTAAGCCCCACTGTGTGGAAGACGCCTGTAGCGACCTGGACGATGTCCGTCCAGTTGCCGACATCATACTGCCCGAAGGCGTTAGATCCCACGGCGACCACGGTGCCGTTGGCACAAAGCCCCACCGTGTACAAGCCGCCTGCGGCGACCTGGACAATGCTCGTCCAGTTGCCGACATCACACTGCCCGGAGGTATTATCTCCCACGGCGACCACGGTGCCATCGAGCTTAAGCCCCACCGTGTGACCGCCACCTGCGGCGACCTGGATGATGTTCGTCCAGTTGCCGACATCACACTGCCCGTAGGTGTCATTTCCCACGGCGACCACAGTGTCGTCGAGCTTAAGCCCCACCGTGTGACCGCCGCCTGCGGCGGCCTGGACGATGCGCGTCCAGTTGCCGACGTCGCACTGCCCGGAGTCGTTCAATCCCACGGCGACCACGGTGCCGTCAGGCTTAAGCCCCACTGTGTCTGAGCCGCCCGCAGCGACCTGGATGATGTCCGTCCAGTCGCTGACATTACACTGCCCGTCCCAGTTCAATCCCACGGCGACCACAGTGACGTCGGATTTAAGCCCCACCGTGTGATACCTGCCGGCGGCGACCTGGACGATGTGCGCCCAGCCGCTGACATCCAACTGATGATAGTAATTGCTCCCCATGGCGACCACGGTGCCGTCGGACTTAAGCCCCACTGTGTGCTTCTCGCCTGCAGCGAGGCCATATTGCTTGACAAAGTTGGCTGTTACAGAGTAGTTGTGGCCCATCGTGATGGTAGTTGTGGCGGCATTGACATTGGCAATCGTGCCTGCGTCACCAGTCCAGCTGGCAAACAGATAGCCGTTATCAGGAGTCGCCACCAGGTGGACCACCGTTCCGTTAGAATAGGTAAAATTCCCCCCTCCAGGGGTGGTTACCAACCCTCCAGCGGTACTGGCGATAGTGAGGGTATAATAAGAACGAGTAGTCTGAGCACAGCTTACCATCCCGCCAATTAAGGCTACCGCAATCAAAAGGATGCTAACTCTGGCCACGTAACAGTGTTTCCTCAAGCTAAGTATTATCCTCATTTTTCACCTCTAGATTCTTGTAGTTGCCTGATTCGGCGCAATAGAGTGCTCTTGCTTATGCCAACTATCTGGCAAACTTCAGCAGTTCCATAACAGATTCGGCTGTTTATTTTTACACGCATATAGAACTCCCTCACAAGACTAATTGAATATAGTCTAAGATCTGTTCGCTTCTCCGTCAATCACCCATTAGTAACCGTACTTTCGTAAGGGAAGGCTTGTCCTCTCCCGATTGGTAGGAGCACACAAGGAGTTCTCTGTAGAAAATCTCATTACCACAGTACCAATCAAGCCTACTATAAATTAGGTATTATTTCCCCAGAATAATCCGGTTTGCCCAGACTAGGGGTCAATGAAGTTTGAGGATAGCTTGAGGCTTTATCGGAGGATTGAGCAACTCTTGTCATTGTGGGGCACTTTTCTCTTGTCATTGCGAGGAGCGAAGCCCCGAAGCAATCTCAATTATGAGACTGGACACTGGATTAGGATGATAATATAGTAATGTGGTTGCCAAAATCGGGGGTGAGGCAATATGTCAGTGAAGTACTATGTTGGTTGCAGTGGCTGGCATTATGAGCACTGGCGCGGGCTTTATTACCCCGAGGAATTGCCCAGGCCGAAATGGTTGCCATTTTACGCCCGGCAATTTACTACCGTAGAGCTCAATAACAGTTTTTATCATATGCCTTCGGAGAAAGCGTTCACCACCTGGAGAGAATCTACACCCGACAACTTTATTTTTGCTGTTAAGGTGAGTCGATTCATCACGCACATAAAAAGGTTAAGGAATTTAGGTTCAGCGGTGGAGAACTTTCTATCGCGGGCTAGTTTTTTGGGAGAAAAACTGGGTCCCTTGCTGTACCAACTGCCTCCTAGCATGAAGCGCAACGATGAGCTATTACAGAATTTTTTATCTTCATTGCCGCCAAAATATCAGCATGTAGTTGAATTTCGCCACGAGTCATGGATTGACGATGCTGTGTTCGATATTTTACGAGGACACAATGTTGGGTTGTGCGTTTTTGACATGCCGGGCTTTAGCTGCCCCCTTGTCGCTACCAGTGATTTTGCCTATGTCCGTTTCCATGGCAGCGAGGGTCTATATTCCAGTTGTTACTCCGACGAAGAGCTTTCCCAATGGGCACAAAGAATTGCTCGGCTGGGGCAAAACGTTAGGGCTAGCTATATCTATTTTAATAACGATGCAGAGGCATTTGCGGTTAAGAATGCTATAACGTTGAGGAATCTTTTAAATATTCCTTAACTTTCTTCGCCAGGACTGGGGTTATGCCTTCTGTCTGGCTGAGCTCCTCTAACGAAGCTTCCTTGATAGCTTGAATTGAGCCAAGCTTTTTTAGCAGAGCCTTTTTTCGCTTTGGCCCGATGCCGGGTATGTTATCCAGAGCGGAAGCGATGACTTCTTTGTGGCGCAACTTCCGGTGGTAGCTTATAGCGAAGCGGTGGGCTTCATCCCGGGCTCTTTGTAGGATATGAAGGGCCGGAGAGTCTTTAGCTATATAAACCGGCTGGGGGTCGCCGGGTATAAATACCTCCTCATTTTCTTTAGCTAGGCTGACCATGGGGATAGAGTCTAGCCCTAATTCTTGCCTCACCTCCAGAGCGGCATTGAGTTGTCCCTTGCCGCCATCAATGAGGACAAGGTCGGGAATAATTGCCCAGGTGCCTTCGCCTGTCAGGCCCCGTTTAAACCTGCGCCTCAATGTCTCTTGAATCATGGCATAATCGTCAGCGCCAGTCACAGTTTTGATACGGAAGCGGCGATAATGTGCCGGTTTAGGCCAGCCTTTTTCCAGAACAACCATGCTGCCCACAGCCAAAGCGCCCTGAATATTAGAGACATCATAACATTCTATTCTCCGGGGCATCTTAGGCAAGTGTAGTCTGTTTTTTAGCTCTTGTAAGCCGGAGCTTATAGTCTCTACCTTCATCTCTTTAGCTTGGGCTAGTTCTAAACCTTGTGCAGCGTTTTCGGCTGCTGTGTCCACCAGCTTCTTTTTGGCTCCCCTTTGAGGCACTTGAAGCTCCACCCTGCTCCCTCTTTGCTGTTCAAGCCATTCCGAAAGCACTGCTGGCTCGTCCACGGGGTGCTGAAGCAATATCAGCGGTGGGATATATGAAGCCGAGGCATAGTATTGTTTCACGAAACTGGTCATTATTTGCCCGGGAGACTCGCCCTGGATGCCTTCCATAATAAAATGGTCTTGGCTGATAAGTTTATTATTGCGAATAGAAAAGAGCTCGACATAAGCCTGTTTTTCATTTTGTGCCAGACCAATGACGTCCTTTTCCCCTTGTAATGTTATAGCAATCCTCTGCCCCTCTATGACTTTTCCTATGGCGTTAATTTGGTCGCGCAACAAAGCTGCCCTCTCAAACTGAAGCTGCTGCGCTGCGGCTTTCATCTTGGTGTTTAATTCACGAAGAATAAGTTCCTGCTTCCCCTGTAAGAATAAGATGACCTGGTTTATTACGTCGTGGTATTCCTGTTTTTCCACTGCCCCAATGCATGGTCCGAGACAGCGGTGGATATAATAATCGAGACAGGGCCGCTTATCTTTACCCTCGATGCGCTTGCTGCAGCTACGAAAAGGAAAGATTTTCTTTATTAACCTTAAGGTTTTGCGTACTGAGCCAGCACTGGCAAAAGGTCCAAAGTATCTAGCTCCGTCTTTCTGAACCCGGCGAGTGATGTAGACACCCGGCCAATCTTCGTTAATGTCTATCTTGAGGTACGGGAAAGTCTTGTTATCTTTAAGGCGCACATTGTACCTGGGGGTATATTTCTTTATCATGTTGCATTCTAGGATAAGCGCCTCTTGCTCGGAATTGGTAACTACGAACTCGAAATCTTGTATTTTTGACACTAATCGTTGAATCTTGGATGATAGGTTGGAAGGAGCGCCAAAATAACTCCTTACCCGACTGTTCAAGTTGGCAGCCTTGCCAACGTAGATAACCTTACCCTCGTTGTCCTTAAACAGATAAACTCCGGGCTTTGCTGGCAAAACTTTTAATTGCTCTGATTTCACGGCAAATTTATTGTAGCAAGCGGCTGGCATAGAGGCAAAATGACTCGGATTATGTTAAAATGACTCTGATGAAGCTAGATATCGAAGCCTTCCTTCAGTATTTGACCAAGGACAAAGGCTATTCCCAGAATACTGTGGCTGCTTACCACAATGATTTGACTCAAATGGCAGCCTTTATTACCGCAGAGCAAGCCAAGGGCATAATCACGTCCTACGATGGGCTTTTAAAGGGCTATTTGCTCAAGCTCAGGGAGAAGAGATACGCTGTGGCAACAACCGCTCGCAAAGTTGCATCAGCCAAATCATTCTTCAAATTTATGGTTGATTCGGGGAGGATGAGGGAGAATCCAACACAAAATTTGCCCTCTCCTCAAGTTAGCAAGCATGCACTCAGGTTCTTATCTCCGTCTGAGTACCAAAAGTTACTTGCCGAGCCAGCCAAGCTATCCTCTCCGGAAGCTAAAAGAGATGCGGTGATGCTGGAATTACTATATGCCACTGGTGTACGCATAAGCGAGTTAGTGTCATTAAATGTTAAAAATATTGATTTGGAGCAAAATCGTGTGCATATTGATTCTAAAAGACAAGTTCCTTTTGACCATCGCTTAAGCCTGATTTTAGGAAATTTCCTCAGAAGTGATAGGCTGGATTTATTATATGATGAGAGAGAGGAAGCCCTATTTCTTAACCGACGTGGTAAGAGGCTGACTCGACAGGGGTTCTGGCAGATTATTAAGGGTTATGCCTCTAAGGCAGGTCTGGGTGGCAAGATCACGCCGCAGACCTTGCGTCATAGCTTTGCCAGACGTAAATTACAGAGTGGCATTGAGCTCCGTCAACTCCAGCAACTTTTAGGTCACGCATATATTTCCAGTACAAGAATTTATAAGCAATCTGCACCAAGGAGAGGATAATGGCAAAAAAATCACGACGTGCTAAAGCTAAACAGCGGGCTAGAATGGCGAAGGCGGTAGAGCAGAGACAGCCACAACAACCAACACAACAACCAATGTCAATGCCTACTAAGCTGCAATCACCGGCCCGAGTGTCTCCGAAAGCTCAAGCCCCAAAAGCTCAAGATTTAACCAGCCGCTATCAATATGTTCTGCCTGACGTAAAACGCATCGGCATCATTGCCGGCTCCATAATTGTGGTCCTCATAATCCTGTCTTTCATTCTTGGTTGACATCTTCGGCTGGTGAACTGTGGCGGATTTAGAGTGGGCTAGGGAAAATTTACTTAAATATCTTGACCACGAAATCGCTGACAAGCGTATAGTTGAAGCTATGAAGCATGTTCCGCGTGAAGCCTTTGTATCACCAGAGCAATATCATGCTGCTTATGACGATAGACCCTTGGGCATTGGCTTCGGGCAAACTATCTCTCAACCCTTCATTGTGGCTCTGATGGTGCAAGCTTTGGAGCTCAGGGAGAATGGAAAGGTGCTGGAGCTGGGTACTGGGAGCGGCTACGAAGCAGCGATATTAGCTGAGTTAGCTCAAAAGGTGGTTACCGTGGAGTGTATACCTGAATTGGCGGAATCGGCTAAGCAAGTTCTGGATAAGCTTGGTTATTCCAATATCGAGATTCACGTAGCTGGCAAAACTCTGGGTTGGCCAGAGGGAGCCCCTTACGATGCTATTATAGTTTCTGCTGGTGCTCCCAGTGTGCCTCAAGTTCTTTTGGAGCAACTAACTTGGGAGGGGCGATTGGTAATCCCTGTGGGCTCTCAATGGCAGCAAGACTTGCTCAAGATTACCAAGCTCAGAAAGGGTAACAGGATAGAGAACTTAGGTGGTTGCTACTTCGTGCCCCTTATTGGTGAAGGTGCTTGGGAGAAGTGAAAAGGGTAATTGGCAGTGGGAATGTTGTTGGTGCTGGAAGCGGAGAACTGTGAATGTCTATCGGAAGACCATCTGCAAAATAAGCTAACGGAGGTGAAAGATGGATTTTAACTTGAGTCGAGAGCATGAGATGCTGAGGGATATGGTGAAGGAATTTGCTAACAATGAACTGGCGCCTCGCGCTTTGGAACTGGACAATAAAGGCGAATTTTTCTGGGAACAGGTGAAAAGATCAGGGCAGTTGGGTCTCATCGGGGTGATAAACTCCAAAGAGTATGGTGGCACGGCTATGGGTCATCTGGCCCGGATGATTCTAATCGAGGAAATCTCGCGCGTTTATCCACCGATGGGCTTCTTCCATCAGACGGGCAATCTGTTAATGTACGCCATAGAGACTTTTGGCAATGACCAGCAGAAGAAAAAGTATTTGCCTGCCCTCTGTAAAGGTGACAAGGTGAGTGCTTTTGCTCTTACTGAGGCTAGTGGCGGTTCTGACCCAGCCAATATGCAAACTGAGGCTACTCTGAAAGGCAACGATTACGTCATTAACGGTCGAAAGTGCTGGATCACTGCAGTCGACCCGGCAGATGTTGTGGGCTTTGTTGCCAAAACCGGGGATAAGTTCAGTGCATTTATCGTAGAAAAGGGCACACCAGGCTTTGAAGTCACCCGGAGGGAGGAAACTATAGGTCTGCGTTCTCTGCCGGTCAACGAATTTGCTCTGACCAACTGCCGCCTGCCTAAGGGAAACCTCATAGGAGAGGAAGGACGTGGTCTTGTCTGTGCTCTGACCACTATTGCCACTATCGGCAGGACAGGTGCCGCCGGAGTAGCCTTGGGCATTGCCCGTGGCTGCTACGAGATAGCTTTGAAGTTCGCCAAAGAGCGTGTCCTCTATGGCAAGCCGATAGCTGCCCTCCAGGCGATACAGTTTATGCTGGCTGATATGAATGTGGAGATTGAAGCCGCCAAGTGGCTTTGCTACAGCACTGCCTGGCAGCTTGACCAGGGCAAGACATCCCGGGACCTGGCAGTGGATATAGCCAGATGTAAGCTCTATGCCGTTGATGTTGCTAACCGCTGCGCCTATAAGGCGGTGGATATCATGGGCGCTTACGGGTTGTCTCCCGAGTACCGTGTCATCGGTCTACTGAGAGATGCTCTAGAGCTGGGCGTGGCTGCTGGCAGTCAAGAGGTAATGAAGATTACCATCGGGGCAACCATTACAAGGTAATCTGGCTCTATGGGTCTTGAAATCTTAGTTTGTATTAAACAGGTGCCGCACCCCGACCACTTCTCTGAAATCCGGCTGGATGTAGGCAGCGGGCACATTATCCGGGAGGGTGTCCCGGCAATCATAAATCCACTGGACCGCAATGCCCTCGAAGAGGGGCTGAGGGTTAAGGAGAGGTTTTCAGGGAAGGTAACCGTGATAAGCATGGGGCCTCCCCAGGCTCAAAAAGCTCTGGAAGAAGCCCTGGCAATGGGTGCGGACAGGGGCATCCTCCTTTGCGATGTGGCATTTGCTGGAGCTGATACTCTGGCAACTGCCAATACTTTATTTTATGCTGTCCGAAAGCTGGGCAAGTTCGACCTTATCTATTGTGGTAACGAGACGGTGGATAGCGGCACTGCCCAGGTTGGCCCTCAACTCGCAGAACTCCTTGATATTCCTCAGGTGAGCGGTGTTCAGGAAGTCGCTTTTGTTGACGAAAAGACCCTGGAGGTCAGGCGTGCCCTGGAGCACGGCTACATGAAGGTGAGGTTGAAGCTACCGGCTTTGCTTTGCGTAACCAGGGGTATTAATAGGCCTCGGTTGCCTACGGTGCAGAGTATTATGGAGGTGGCACAGAAAGAGATGATTATCTGGAAGGCGAAAGATATCGGGGCTCCACCGGAGAGCATTGGTCTCAAAGGTTCACCAACCTGTGCCGCCGGCGTTTACGAACACAAGGTGGGACGGCGGCGCGAAATAATGCAGGGCTCTACCGAAGAGCAAGTTCAAAGGACTGTGGCACGGCTTAAAGAGCTGGGAGCGATATAACGAGGCGCGAAAGCGTGAGTAATTCCGGAGAAATATGGGTCATTGGCGAGCAGCGTCGGGGGAGGCTTGAAGAAGTCTCACTGGAGCTTTTGAGCAAGGGGACGGCACTATCTCAAAGAATGGGTGTGACCCTTTCTTCGGTGTTGTTGGGGGATGAGGTTGAGGAAATTGCCCGGGAGCTTGTCTTCCACGGTGCTGAAAAAGTTTACCTTCTTGAAGATGCCCGGCTTAGGTATTATCAGAGTGAGGCATATGCCAGGTTGCTGTCCGAGGTTATCAAGGAGCATGAGCCGCAGATAATTTTGATTGGTGCCACTGAAATTGGTATGGAGCTAGCACCTAAGGTTGCGGCTAAGTTGAGGACAGGGTTGACGGCGCACTGCATTGACCTCTATGTCGGCGAGGTTGATGACACTCCTCATCTCATTCACGTAGTTCCTGGATGGGGTGGCAATTTGGTTATGCACATCATTTGCCCGCAAAGGAGACCGCAGGTGGTCACCGTGAAACCCGGCGTGCTACCCAAGGCGGTAAGGGATGAAAATAAGAAGGGCAAGATAATCAGGGTCAAACCTGATGTAAGAGATGAAGATTTCCGTTGGATAGAGACTGTGGAGGTGGTTGAGGAGCCGCCCCAGGGTAAATCACTGGAGTCGGCTGATGTTGTGGTTTGTGGGGGTTGGGGCATGAATGCTCTGGGTGACTTTTCCAGGGTGCAGGAACTGGCTGATATCCTGGGAGGAGTCGTTGCCGGCACCAGACCAGCCATGGATAAAGGCTGGGTTGAGGAAGCCTGGATGATAGGGCAGAGCGGTAAAACGGTTAGCCCGGGACTCTTCGTTAGCCTGGGAGCCTCAGGGGCGATGCATTACACTACCGGCTTTATGGGTTCTAAGGTAGTTCTGGCTGTGGACCACAATCCGCAGGCTCCTATCTTTCATGTGGCTGACGTTGGCATTGTTGGCGACCTGCGCGAGGTTCTTCCCTGTCTCATTGCGGAGCTTAAGAAGGACAGAATGCCCAGGAAATTCTAAAAGAGATAAGGAGGAAAGCCAAGACATGGACATTGTTGAAGCTATCAATCAGAGGAAGAGCATTCGGGCTTTTAAATCCAACCCTGTGCCCAAAGAGATTCTGAAGGAGATAATGGAGCTGGCTTTACGAGCTCCCTCCTGGGGGAATACTCAGCCCTGGGAATTTGCCATAGTGACCGGGAAAAAGCTGGAGGAAATAAGGCAAGCCTTCGTGGAAAAGGCAGCAGAGGGACACAATCCAGACACAGACATCCCTCGTCCTCGAGAATTCCCCCAGCCCTACGATACTCGTTACCGCACTTTAGGTAGGAGAATTCTCGAACTAAAGGGAATAAGCAGGGAGGATAAGGAGAAGAGGGGGAGGTGGCTCTTGCAAGGCTTGAGACTATTTGGAGCTCCTTGCGTCATCTACATCTATATTGACCGCTCTTTCTACCGGCAAGGCGAAGGGTTGAATATTTGGCCTGTATTCGATTGTGGTTTAGTGGCTGAGAACATCATGCTGCTGGCTACCAAGTATGGGCTGGGAACTATTCCTCAAATACAGGCTGTCGTGTATCCTGATGTATTGAGGAAGGTGTTGGGAATACCAGATTCCAAGCTTATAGTGCTGGGAATAGCCGTTGGCTACCCTGACTGGGATGACCCTGTAAATCAGCTCCGCTCCGAAAGAGAGCCGTTGGATAATGTGAGCACCTGGTACGGCTTTGATTAAAAGATACAAGCGGTTTGTCCCTGAGCGTAGAAGTCACTGGCGTGATGGAGCCTGAAAAACAGGTGTATAATCAAGCAGATTTTACTACCTCGTGAGGATATGAGGTATGGCTGTGCAGTTGGAGTTTTTGAAGAGCATTCTATACTTTTCCGATCTTGGCCTTGCTGAACTTGAGTCAATCAGAAAGCTCGTCTTTGAGAAAACTGCTGACAGAGCAGAAGTGGTCTTGCTTGAGGGTGAATCGGCTGCGAATCTGTATTTTGTCGCTTCGGGGGCGGTGAAAGTGTTCAAGACCTCGGCCGAAGGAAAGGAGCAGATCTTGGACATCGTGCGCCCCGGTGAGTCCTTCAATGATGTCCCTATCTTTGATGGTGGTCCAAATCCCGCCAGTGCTCGGACTATGGGACCTGTTCTTCTTTATGGGATAAAGAAGAATGACATGGAAGCTATTCTCCGGGACCATCCACAGATAGCATTGAATGTAATTAAGGTGCTGGCAAAGCGAGTGCGTCACCTCGTGTCGCTGGTTGAGGATCTGTCTTTCAGGCATGTCATCAGCAGGGTAGCCAAGATACTCTTTGAGCACATCGGAGGTGAAATGGGCCGTGGGCCACGGCTTACACAGCAAGAAATGGCAGCTATGGCAGGTACCGCCCGGGAGGTAGTGGGCAGGTCGCTAAAGGCATTGGAAGAGGAGGGGGCGATCAAGTTGGATCGCCATCGCATAATAATTACGGATAAAGAAGCTCTCCAGGAGATAATGGAGGTGACTTCTTGAGACAAAAATCACAGACAGGTATCGCCCTTTACTCTAAAATAATCAACATGGAGACTGAAAAACGTGGCTGAAATGCCGATTATAGACACCAGGAAGTGCGACGGGTGTGGGTTATGCGTTAGCGTGTGCCACTGCAATGCTCTGGAGGTAGTTAACAATATTATTACCATTATTGAAACAGTGGAGTGCGACTGGTGTACAGACTGCGAAGCCGTTTGTCCCACCGGGGCCATAAGTTGCCCTTTTGAGATAATTATCCAAGAGCTCTAGATACCAACTAAGACCTTTTATACAATATTTTCACCTGCTTTCCTGACTGATCTTTTAATGTCCCGTGTTTCCCTATACCATCGCCATGTCTGTATGAGACAAAAGTCGCATACAAGGATTGCCTCCTTACCTATAATGATCTTGCATGAAAGATGCAGTTGCCCGAGCGAAGAGTATAAAGGAGGCTGAAGATGATAACGGTTTTAAAAAACGTTAAAGATAGAGAACAAGTCTCTTCCGAGGATGGGGAATTGCATTTGGCTGGTGAGGAGGCTGGTCAGGAAGAGGAATTATCTGAGCTTGAGATTACTCCTCAAAAGCGGGAGCTTGAACTTGGTGAGGATTTGTTGAATTTATACTTAGATGAAGTGGGGCAAACTCCTCTCCTCAATGCCGAGGAGACAAAAATGCTGACCAGCCAGATAGAGGATGAGAAGCATCTTGTCCGACTTGAGAAGGACTGGAGTGCCGAACATGGTGCTCAGCCGTCGGCAATCGATTTATTGTTGGCATTGGCGGAGCGCTTCAGTCGGGCGCGCGCGCTTTTTGAAGCCCTTTACCAGTGTCTTAAACTTCCTGCTCACGGAAGTATAGCAGAGAAGGTATCGCACCCAGAGCTACGTCGCGCAATCGATGGCAATATCGATCAGCATCTATCCAGCGCTATAGCTAAAATCACCGGGGCAAGCCAAACTAGAATCGAGAAGACCGTGATTGAATTGTCGCTGGACAGCCGGCTGATACCCTGGCATATCATGGAAGAGGCAGGCCGGAAAAGTTCCCTGGCCGAATTTGAGAAAGTGCTGCAGTCGCCGGAATTCCATGACAAATTGGAAGCGCATCGCTCAGAAATTGTCAAGCACTTTGAGCAAATAAGAGAAATGACACGCCAGGCAACCAACCACATGATTAAAGCCAATTTGCGCCTGGTGGTAAGCGTGGCCAAGGGATATATTAGCTGGGGCGTGCCTCTGTCTGACCTCATCCAGGAAGGCAATATTGGGTTAATGCAGGCAGTGCAGAAATTCGACCACCGCAGAGGCTATAAGTTCAGTACCTACGCTATTCTCTGGATCTGGCAGGCAATCAACAGGGCAGCTGATGACCAGTCACGCATTGTGCGCCTGCCGGGACACGTGGTTGACAATCTGACGAAGCTATCACGGGTAAGGAAGAACTTAGCTCAGAAGCTCGGCCGCCAGCCGATTGAGAAGGAGCTAGCTTCTGAGATGGGACTGCCGTCCGAGAAGATAGAATCGCTGCTTAAGCTGAGCTCTGGGGTGCCTGTTTCTTTTGAGACACCTGTAGGAGAAGAGGGAAGCCAACTCGGTGATTTCATCGCAGATGAGGCGATTCTGCAGCCTGATGAACAGTCCACTGCAAGCTTGCTCAGGGAAGAATTGAGCAAAACATTAGAGTCGCTGACACCCCGAGAACGACGCATAATTGAGTTGAGGTTTGGGCTGGGCAATGAGTACAGTCGGACCCTGGCAGAGGTTGGCACAGAGTTAGGTCTCAGCAAGGAGCGAATCCGCCAGATTGAAAAAGAAGCACTGGCTAAGCTGCGCCATCCAAGTCACAGCCGCGAGTTGATAGGGTATCTCGGATGACGGGTTTTTAGGCTGGTTAAATTTGATTTAATTCTCGCAGAAAAAAAGGAAACAGAGAGTGAGCCGTACAGGATTCGAACCTGTGACACCCTGATCAGAAGATACAAAAAATATATCCCTGGGCGTGAAAAGAAGTAATTCCTGATACCTTTTTACTGGCGATTTAGCTTCGATTTGTACCGCCAGGTCACTCTTGGTTTTTTATGGTGGGGAAAAATTCATTAGCAAAAATGTTGGCAAGTGACGATGGATTTAGGCAGAAACATAGACCGCCAAACAACTTAAAGTTGATAGTTATTGAATACAACGATTTAAAGTGTTAACATACTATGCTTGGAATAATAGAATCACTAGATATATATAGGCGCGAATAGTAGTGAGAGCAATGAAATGACTGCGGAAATAGCAATACTAAATAAGGAGGCTGTAGCGTTAGCTGCGGACAGTGCGGTGACGGCTGGTGAAGGGGAAGGTATGAAGATATTCACTACAGGAAATAAGATATTTGAGCTGTCTCCGAAGATGCCTGTGGGTGTTATGGTGTATAACAATGCACAATTCATTGGGGTGCCGTGGGAGACTATAATATGCGAGATACGTAAGCAAGTCCCAGCAGATGGATTCAAGAGTTTAGATGGATATATAAGATTATTCTTATCGTACTTTGAAAAAGGGAGCTATCTATTTCCGGAGAAGAAACAAAGAACATATTTCATGGAGCATATATATTATTGCTGTTGGAGGACAAAAGATATAATAGTTGAGAGAGTGGACAAGGAGCTTGAGAAGCGTAAGCCTCTGAGTGAAAGGTCGATTAAAATTCTAGTATCAAACGTAATTAGGGACGAATTGAATGATTGGAGAAGTTTGGAGGAATATGAGAGGTCTTCATCTATCAAATTAAATATGGGTGGGGAATTGATAAAATACTATCGGAGTTCGATTCAACAAATTATAGATACGGTCTTCCAAAAGATACCGATGTCTAAAGATACTAGGAAAAATATGTTCGAAATAATAAAGCGCTTCGTTTCGTATGGAACTGATGAAATACAAAATACAGGGATAGTAATTGCTGGTTTTGGTGAAGAAGAAGCGTTTCCTTCATTAAGGTCATTTATTTTTGACGGTCTATTTAATGGTAAGCTCAAGTATTCTAAGGGACCTAGGAGTGTTATTGGGGAAAATATTGCAGCGAGTATTTTCCCATTCGCACAAGGAGAGATGGTAGCTAGATTCATGGAAGGAGTAGACCCTGATTACCGGCAAGCTGAGCGAGATTTTATGTCAGAGTTATCAGAGAAATTTGCTGGTGCAATAGTGAAAAATTTAAAAAAATACAGTTCACGAGAAAAAGAGAATTTGTCAGCACAAATAAAAGATGAGTGTAAGAGAATATTCAATAATTATGACAAAGGCATGGATAGGGAGATAGAAGAACACTTTACTACTCCGATAACAGGAGTTGTAGCGGTACTACCTAAAACTGAGATGGCCAAACTTGCCGAGGCATTAGTGAACCTAACCTCTATAAAGAGAAAATTTTCTAGTGTAAGTGAAACCGTAGCCGAACCAATAGATGTTGCAGTGATTAGTAAAAGTGACGGATTTGTATGGATAAAGAAGAAAAGTTACTAGTGTACTTGAGGTAAAGGAGAGGGCAATGCAGAAAACAAAAAATAGAAAACGTCTTATTTACAGCACCAGAGAATTTGAGAGAGCGTATCTCCCAAAGACAACAAAGAGGCTAGAAATTCCTGCTGGAAATAGCACGAGTGACTTTGGTGTTAATTTAGCAAAAAAGATTATGAGTAGAATAAATGTAAAAGTATAATGAAACATTGCTACATTAGCAATAACGATTGCTAAAAAGGCCCGCATTTTATGGGTCTTTTTTTATACTACTTGACAAGGTGAACAGGCAGGGGCCTAGGCCCGCAGCATCTCCTTCTTCCGTAGCACCTTCTCTGCATCCTTCTTGGCACCGACCTTCTGGAATGTGACAAGTGCTTCATCGATTAAGAGATAGATGTACGTAAGAAATGCCCCCAAGGGGATTCGGACCCCTGATCTTCAGCTTGAAAGGCTGATGTCCTAGGCCGCTAGACGATGGGGGCAACGTTAAGCATTTTACGGGTAAATGGCTAAATGTGCAAGGTCTGACTAAAGTATAGCTTGCTTCGGCTTGCTAATAACTTGGATATGAGGTATTATGTGGCGGTTGTTATGCCCACAACTGGTAATCTCAAACTGAAAGGAATTGTCCGAAAGCGCTAAGAACATGGGCTGGGCTGTTCGCTCTCGGTGATACCTGCGCTCTACTTGTTTGGTTTGAGAAAGGATGATTCTCGAGGTCAATGAATAGGACTCAAAAGGAGGTTTGATAAATATGATGAAAGAGACAGATAGAGTTGCTTCGCGAATTGAGGAAGTAATTGATGAAGCCAGCGGGAAGGCATATTTGCCTCCTTGTCAGGTTCGCTGTCCTCTTAAAATAGATATTCAACGCAATCACGTTATGATTTCATGCCTTCCCCTGGATGAGAAGGAGGCCTCCAGCCAGATATTAAAGATAGGCGATGAAATCTATGACAAAAACCCTTTATTTCCAATCCTCTGCAGCTACGTTTGTGGGCTTTGCGAGAAAGAGTGTAATTATGAAGAACAAACCGGAGCAGTGAGAAGAAAATTGCTGCTGCGGTTTATCGCCGATCATTATCTACCCTACTTGGAAACAAAACCTTCATATGCTGCTCCTACCAGGGAAAAAGTGGCGGTGATTGGAGGAGGACCGGCAAGCCTGATGTGTGCTTATACGCTGAGCAGGCAGGGTTACCGGGTCACTATTATGGAGAGAAGTTCGAAGTTGGGGGGTGCCCTGAGATGGATTCCCAAATATCGCCTTCCTGAAGATATCATGGATGCTACCTTGAATAATTTAGTCAGGATTGCTCATATAGATGTCAAGCTCGGCTACATAATGAAAGATGGTGAGAAAACGCTGGACGAACTCAGAAAAGAAGGTTATCAGGCCATATTTATCGCTACTGGCACCCCTTCTCCAAGACCCCTTAGCTTTGAAGGGAAACTCGTGGCGGGAGCAGATCTGGATGGAGTCATGTTTGGTTTGAACCTCCTCTCTGACGTGAGCCAGAAGAAAGTTCGTCCTCGGCTCTTCGAGGGCAAAAGGGTGATAGTAATCGGAGGCGGTAATGTGGCTTTTGATGCTGCGAGAACCGCCCGACGACTTGGCGGGAAAATTACACTCGTGTGCCTGGAATGTGAAGACAAATCTTCCAAGGATGGAATTCCAGCTGATATCGAAGAAATCGAAGGCGCCACTGAGGAAGGAATTCAAATCGTCTATTCCCGGGGTGTAGAAGAGATAATTGGCGAGGATGGGAAATTCCGGAAGATAAAGTGCCCTCGGTGCACATCGGTCTACGACCAGATGGGATATATTGGATTTAATCCCAAGTTCGACAAGAGTGACGTGATATATCTTGAAGGAGATGTGCTACTCGTTACCATCGGACAAGGTGCGGAGAGAAAATTCTTTCAGCAAGAGGATTTATTGGATGAAAGAGGCAGGATTGACGTCGACCCACTTACTCTGATGAGCAATCGCAAAAAGGGGATTTTCATCGGAGGCGATGTCAGGAGAATAGGCTTTGCCTCAGAGGCAATGAGAGAAGGGATGATAGCTGCCGAGTCTATAGACCGCTACCTCAAGGGCGAAGACCTTAAGAAAGGAAGAGAGAGGGACTATGAGAAGGCAGCTATTCCCAGAGCTGCAGAGTACAAGTCTCAACCTGAGCTTAAATGGTTGTCGGCGAAAAAAAGGATAAACTTCAAACCTTTTGAGAAGGGATTTACCCTGGAACAGGCGGTGGAAGAGGCTGGGAGATGTCTATACTGCGGCCCGTGTAAGAGTTGTAAAGCATGTGTGATGCTAGAGCTTCAAATTGAGATACCAGAAATTGAGCTCAATCGGGAGATATGTAGCGGATGTGGGGTCTGTGTTCTCCTGTGCAGCTATGATGCCATCAAATTGGAGAAATCTGGGGATAGGGCTGTAGCAGTTATCAATAACCTCAGGTGCAAACGATGCGGGGTGTGTGCTGCTGCTTTCCCCAGCGCGGCAATTGCCCCTGAACATTTCACTGACAAAGAAATTATGGCTGAAATCGAGGGCGTGTTGGTATAAACTTGACTGAATATTGCATTCCTCAGGAATCGTCTTATAAACTAACCCCAGGCGAATTTTGATTTTAAATTAAGCGGGGTCCCACGAAAATCGCAAGATTTTCGTGGGTTAGTGTATGTCAAAAGCAGCAAGACAGTCCCTCAAATCAGCTTCTATTAGCGTCCGGGGCATCGTTCAGGGCGTGGGCTTCAGGCCTTTTGTCTACGGACTAGCTGTTAAACACAACCTTAAGGGATGGGTTTACAACACTTCAGAGGATGTCAAGATTGAGGTAGAAGGTGCAGCAGAGGCTATTAAGAAATTTGAGCGGGAACTCGAGACAAAAGCCCCACCGCTGGCTCACATCGAGAACATAACTATCGAGTATCACCCACCCCACGGTTATAAAAATTTTGAAATTCGACAGAGCCAGGCACAGGCAGGGAAATATCAGCTTATCTCTCCGGATGTCGCTACCTGCCAGGCTTGCCTTGGTGAGTTGCTAAATTCTGAAGACCGCCGCCACCGCTATCCCTTTACCAACTGCACCAATTGCGGCCCACGCTTTACCATAATTGAAGATATGCCCTATGACCGCCCCAAGACAACCATGCGCTACTTCCAGATGTGCTCCCAATGCCAGGCGGAATATGATAATCCCTTGGATCGCCGCTTCCATGCTCAACCCAACGCCTGCCCGAAATGCGGTCCCCAGGTCCAGTTAGTTGATAACCGGGGCAAGCTGGTAACCAAGTCGAATCCTATTGCCGCTGCCAGTCAGCTCCTTAAAGAAGGGAAAATCGTGGCTATTAAGGGCTTAGGGGGTTTTCTCCTGGCTTGCGATGCCACGAACGATACCGCAGTTAAAACGCTGCGGCAGAGGAAGAAGCGCTCCTCCAAGCCCTTTGCCATAATGGTAACCGATGTAGACGAAGCTAAGAGGCATTGCTATGTCTCGCCAGAGGAGGAAAATTTACTTACCTCACCTCAAAGCCCCATCGTACTCATGAAGTGGCGGGAGGACTCATCTGGGTCTCGAGAGGTAGCGCCCAATTTACAATTCTTAGGGGTTATGCTGCCGTATACCCCGCTTCACCACATACTGCTCAGGGACACGGGCCGGCCTTTAGTAATGACCAGCGGCAATCTCAGTGAAGAGCCTATCGCCAGAGACAACGATGAAGCCTTATGGAGGCTTTCCGGTATTGCCGATTACTTTCTAATCCATAATCGGGATATCTATTCCCGCTACGATGATAGCGTGGCCATAGTAGAAAGGGGCACAAGCCAGCTTATAAGGCGAGCGCGTAGCTACGCTCCCTATCCCATCCGCCTGCCGTTTAAAACCAGGCAGGTGCTTGGTTGCGGCGCCGAGGAGAAAAATACGTTCTGCCTGACCAAAGATAACTATGCCTTCCTATCGCAGCATATCGGCGATATGGAGAACATGGAAACTCTGGAGCATTTTGACAGCACTATATCCCTGTATAAAAGGCTTTTCCATGTAGAGCCTGAAATCATTGCCCATGACCTCCACCCTGATTATCTGGCCACCAAATATGCCCGGGAGTTAGGCGAGTCCGGTATAAAGCTTATTCCTGTGCAGCACCACCATGCCCATATCGCCAGTTGCCTGGCTGATAATGGGCTGGAGTCCCCGGTTATCGGCGTGGCCTTCGATGGCACGGGGATGGGTGTGGATGGGAATATCTGGGGAGGGGAATTCCTGGTCGCCGACTACCGTAATTTTCGCAGAGCAGGACATCTGGAATATTTGCCTTTGCCTGGAGGAGCCGCAGCTATAAAAAGACCTTACCGCACCGCCATCGGCTATATTCTCACTCTATTAGGGGAAAATGCCCTCAACGCTGTCATTGCGACCCTGAACGAAGTGAAGGGGAAGCAATCCCAGTTGGCTTCTATCGGGCAAATGAGCGAAGTTGAAATAGAGGTTATCAAGCGCCAGATCGAAAGAAGGATAAATTCACCACTTAGCTCGAGCATGGGACGCCTTTTTGATGCCATATCAGCCCTGCTGGGCATAAGGGGCGAAATAGATTACGAAGGACAGGCGGCGGTGGAACTGGAGATGGCTGCCCTCTCCTCTGTCATTGCGAGGCCTGTCCCGAGCGAAGCGAGGGAACTCGACGAAGCAATCTCCGGTAATAATGAAAGTTACCCATACCACATAGTACAAGATAAGGGAATAAGAATCGTGCGCCTGAAGGACCTGCTCGCAGCCGTAATAGAAGACTTACATCAGGGTATATCAAAGGGGAGGATATCAGTCAAATTCCACAATACCGTAGCCCGGATGATAAACGAGATGTGCCACTTGATAGCCGACGAAACAGGCATCAGCCAGGTAGCATTAAGCGGCGGCGTATTCCAGAATCGTTTGCTGTTGAGTAAAACAGTCAGCTTACTGGAAAGCAGCGGTTTCCAGGTTTTTACCCACAGGCAGGTGCCCTGTAATGACGGCGGCATCTCCCTGGGTCAAGCCGTTATTGCCAATTTCGTCGTATAAAGAGTTACTTCCCCATCTGTCATTGCGAGGCTGCCAAAGCCAGCCGAAGCAATCTCGTTGTGAAAAAGAGTTACCCCCCTTTTACGGCTGCCAGCTCAAGAAGGGATAGGTCACTCCATTGACGATATTCCAGATGTAGGCGGGGTTAGTCTGGTTCAGAGCGACTGCGGTTATGTTCCAGCTTGCCCCTGAGAAAGTGGTGATATTCTTCATTTCGGTGGTGGTCTTGCCTGTCCCGCCAGATGAAGTAGCTTGTCCGCTGGTTTGGATGTCCCAGAAGGAGGTGCTCACAGTGCCACTATTGTCTCCCACCAGACCGCCAACTGACGAATTGCCAGTCGCGCTGCCGGTGGAATAGGAGTTGCTCACAGTGCCCGCATTACCTCCCACCAGACCGCCAACCCACTGATAGCCAGTGACGTTGCCGGTGGAATAGGAGTTGTTCACAGTGCCACTACTAGCTCCCACTAGACCGCCAACACCATAATAGCCAGTGACGTTGCCGGTGGAATAGGAGTTGCTCACAGTGGCGCCGTTACCTCCCACCAGACCGCCAACATGTCCCTGGCCGGTCACGCTGCCGCTGGAATAGGAGTTGCTCACAGTGCCTCCATTCAATCCCACCAGACCGCCAACCTCAGCGCTCCCGCCATTAACGTTGCTGCTGGAATAGGAGTTGCTCACAGTACCCACATTCACTCCCACCAGACCGCCAACACTCGAATTGCCAGTCACAGTGACGTTCACCACGCCGATATCTTCGATGCCCCCTCCCGTATTAACAATACCAAAAAGGCCGACATAATTCTCGTCAGGGCGGTTGCTAAACAGGTCACGTATCTCGTATTCTTGTCCGTCGAAAGTCCCGGTGAATGTGTTGTTCTGAGTTCCAATTGGCTGCCAACCCTTTCCCCCATTGGCTGTTGGGCTTGCCAGCTCAGTATAACCGGCAGTAGTGGAATCGAGGTCGTTCATTAGAGTGTAATTGCCGCCCAAGTTGTTCCTGACGGCATCCAAATCATACCAGGTCCGTATTTCCAGGCTTCGGGAAGGAAAAAGAGAACAGCCTGCCATCCCGGCAATTAAGGCTACCATAATTAAAAGGATGCTAAGTCTTTTCACGCAACAGTTTAGTTTTTCCAACATCTCTAGCTTATAGTATTATTATATCACGTCCTACGCAACGTTAAGGGGTTGATTTGGCATGTGCGCCAATTGGGATATCACATCACAGGCGAGTCTACTTCCCTGGCCGTGTAAAGAGGAACATGAGCAGGGCAGCGATGCTTTTGGCATCGCAGATTTCGCCCGAGGCAATAAGTCGGGGTATCTCATCCGGGGAAACGCGGACCAACTCGATATCGTCAGTATCCTCAGCCACGAGACGGGCGGGCACAAGGTCGGTAGCCAAAAAACAATAGAGGTACTCCGTGCCATAGCCCGGGGTGGCATAAAAGCCCCCCAATTTGTCTATTTTCCGGGGGAAGTAACCAATTTCCTCCTGTAATTCGCGGCGCACAGAGTCAATGGGCTCTTCGCCGGGGTCAATGCCACCAGCCGGTATTTCCAGAAGAAACCTGTCCACGGCATGGCGGAACTGGCGAACCAGAAGGACATTATCTTGTTCATCAAGGGCCACTACAGCTATACAATCGCTGTGCTCCACCACCTCTCTAGTAGTCTTTGTGCCGCTAGCTTTCTCCACGGTGTCCACGCGTATATTTACCGCGCGCCCGTGATAAATCTGTTGGGTGGCTAACTTCTTTTCCGGCTTCAACATACTTTAGTTACATCCACTTGTTCAATAGTTTAGCTTTTTCCGCAAGTTCCATCTTAAAATTAGGGGTCTCTCCTTCGTAACTCCCCTTGCCCCTCTTATCTTAAGAGTGGGAATCTCCCTAACATGGGGATTCTCTTCTTATCCCCTTTAAGATAGGAGGCTCTCACCTTCAATATCCCCCTTAAGATAAGGGGGAATAAAGGGGGTTATGAATGCTTCTCAACATACTCTTGCTACTTGGCTAAAATGGCATCGCTTTGCCTGTCGAGCTTCAAAGGTGGAGAATAAGAGCTACCTCATCGCAGTCGGGAAACTTGGGACAGCGATAGCATTCCGCCCAGACCTTGTGGGGCAGCTCCGCTTTGTCAATTAATTGGAAGCCATGTTTTTCAAAAAAAGCCGGCTTACGAACGAGACAAAAAACCCTGGGTATAGCTAATTCCTTAGCCTCTTCCAGACAGGCCTGGACCAGCGCAGAGCCAACCCTCTGGTTCTGTGCCTGTTCATCGACAGCCAGAGACCTGATTTCAGCTAAATCAACCCAGGTAACGTGCAATGCCGCACAAGCGATAACCCGACCTCTTTTCCTGACTACGAAGTAATCTCTAATATCCTCATATATCTCAGATAAGGCGCGAGGCAACACCTCCCCCTTATCAGCAAAATGACTGATCAGCCGGTGCATAGAGTTAGCATCGCTCACCCTTGCCCTATCAACCTTTATATCAGCTTTCATTTCTTCTTCCTCCCAGTTTTTGCCACAGCGAACTATAGAAATAGGTTGGCTCGTGAATTCTTAAGAAGCAAGCTATGTGAGGGCTGAGCTTCACTCTGACATTCTGCCCATCGGATAATGGCAATTCAACCTGTCCGTCCATGCTAAGTATGACCTTTTCTCTGCGGGCAACCTTCAAATCAACTATGCTCTGCGGAGGCAGCACCAGGGCATGACTCAATCCCAGGTGGCAGGATATTGGTTGAAGGACGATTTCCCTGGATTGAGGATGAAGAATTGGTCCGCCGGATGCCAGGGAATAGCTGGTGCTCCCGGTAGCGGTGGCTACAATTAGGCCATCAGCCCGGTAAGTGGTTATTGCTGTGCCATCAATTTCGGCTTCTATGTTAACCAGGCGAACCGCCACACTTCGTAGGACGACATCATTTAAGGCATGAAAGCTTTTGTCTTCAACTTGAGCCTCGAGCATGGCCCTTTCCTCAATCCAGCCTTTCCCCTTAAGCAAACCGGGCAAATGAGACAAGACCTCGTCGCCATCTATCTCCGTGATGAATCCCAGCCTGCCCAGGTTTATACCTAAAATGGGCACCGACAAGGAAGCTACGATTCGAGCAACACGGAGGATAGTGCCATCTCCGCCAATACTGAGAATTAACTCCGTGCCGGCCATCTGGGATTTAGCTTCATCCTCATCCCTGGTTGAGCATCGCCACGAAGAGACTCCCCGAGAGGATAGAAACTCTTCCAGTTTCTTAGCTAAGTCTCGGGCTTTCTCACGTAGAGGGTGATATAGAATACCAATACGCTTCACAGGTGAACGAAGTGTAGCACTGGCGAATTCTGGCTGTCAAACCATCTAGCAGATACGGGGGAGCAATTCCCCGGATAGCATATCCACGATTCGGGAGGGGCCGAGCTTTGTTTTCATTATTACCTTTCCCGGGTGCTCCTTGGTTACTTCGCCGATGATGGCAGCATCTCTGCCATAGCGATTTTTTCTCATTCGGGCAAGAATCTTATCAGCATCGGCGGGGTCGACTATGGCTACCAGCTTGCCTTCGTTGGCCACATAAATGGGGTCCAGTCCCAGGAGCTCGCAGGCAGCTTTAACCTCTTCCTTCACTGGTATCTTTGCCTCCTCTACCACAATGCCCACCTTCGATTGCCGGGCCAATTCGTTGAGCGTGGTGGCTAGCCCACCCCTGGTTGGGTCACGCATACAATGAATCCTGGAGGAGATATCCAGCATCTGAGACACTAATTTATTCAATGGAGCGCAGTCGCTTTTCAAAGTCATGGAGAACTTTAATCCTTCGCGCTGACTCATTATAGCTATACCGTGGTCACCAATGGTGCCGCTCAGCAGGACCTTATCCCCGGCTCTGGCGTTAGCTCCTGAGATATCAACTCCGGGAGAAATTATCCCTACTCCCGATGTGGTGAGAAACAACTTGTCAGCTTGTCCTCGATTTACCACCTTGGTATCCCCAGCGATTATACTTACCTCGGCTTCTTCAACAGCTTTCTTGATTGATTGCACTATCCGCTCAAGCTCACTTAAGAGAAAGCCTTCTTCTATGATTGCCGAGAGACTCAAATATAGAGGCTTGGCTCCATTCATAGCTAAGTCGTTCACCGTGCCGCAAACGGCTAGCTTGCCGATATCACCGCCGGGGAAAAAGATGGGATTTACTACGTAGCCATCGGTAGTGAAAGCCAGTCGCCCGCTGGCTTCGAAAATAGCTGAGTCATCTAATTTATTCAATGCCGGATTAGCCAGGAAGGGCAGGAATTTTTTCTCCACCAGCTCGTGGCTCAATTTGCCACCACTGCCATGTGCTAAAAGAATGCTGTCATCCATGAGCCTGCTCTATATCTACCCTAAAAGTCTTGCAAATTTTCAGGAATCCCGTATTGATAATAGGCGGCGCAGGCGCCTTCACTGGAGACCATGCAGGGACCGACAGGGCTTTCCGGCGTGCAGGCCTTTCCAAATAGTTTGCACTCCAGCGGTGTCGCTGCGCCGCGGATTACGTCCCCGCACCGGCATCCCTTAGGCTCCCGTGGTGGTCTCAGGCTCACTGAAAAGGCCTTGTCGGCATCAAATTGCTCGTATTTTTTTCTAATTTTCAAGCCGCTTTGAGGGACAATTCCAATCCCCCGCCAGTTAGCTTCACCAATCTTAAAAATATCCTCCATCAGTTGACGGGCTTTTCTATTTCCCTCGGGCTTTACTCCCCGGGGGTAAGCTATCTCCACTTTGGGCTCGCCCTTTTCAATTTGTTCCACCAGCTTATCTATGCATAACAAGATATCCAGTGGTTCAAATCCCGAGATGACACAGGCCACTCCATAATCCCTGGGGATGAATTCATAGGGATGAGAACCAATTATAACACTGACATGTCCGGGACAAACGATGCCGTCCAGCTTTACTTCGCCTGAGTCGAGCAGCGCTTTCATCACCGGCGGGGTCAGCTTATTAAGGGATAGAACGTAGAAGTTTTCTATTTTCTCCTGTTGTGCCTTAAGTATAGAAGCAGCTATAGTGGGCGCAGTGGTCTCAAAGCCGATGCCGATGAAGATGACTGATTTCACCGGGTTGGCTTTGGCTATCTCTACAGCGTCTGTAGTGGAATATACTATTCGGACATCTGCTCCCTCAGCTTTTGCCTTTTGCAGGCTCGAGTAGCTGCCGGGAACTCTTATCATGTCCCCAAAAGTAGTGATGATAACGTCGGGCAGGTGTGCCAGGGCGATGGCCTTGTCCAGGTCAGCAGTGGCTGTAACACAGACAGGGCAGCCCGGCCCTGATTTCATTTCCACCGTTTTGGGAACTAACTGGCGAATTCCATATCGCAATATGGCATGCGTGTGCCCACCGCAAAATTCCATTACTCTTATCGTTTTGGTGGAGCGCTGAGCAATTTTGCGTGCCAGTCCCCTGGCTAGCTTGCTGTCTTGATACTCGTCAATGAACTTCACTTAGACTTGCTATCTCTTCCAGGAGCTTCAGTGTCTCCTCGGCTTCGGCTTCATCTATAACGCCTATGGCATATCCCGTATGAAGCAATACGTAATCCCCCACCTTGGCCTCCGGAGTAAAGACAATGCTAACTCGACGCCTCACCCCGGCGATTTCTGTTTCAGCCTCATCCCCGTCTATGGAAACAATCCTTACTGGTATTGCTAAACACATGGCTTCCCGTATTTTAGCTAAAATCTGCCTGTGATACAATCACTCGTTTAACAAGTAGGTCTCTTTCCACGATATATCCATAGGTGGTGTTCCTCTTTAGCTTTCTGACAAACCTCTGTTATGGAAGGAATACCGGCTCTTCTCAACCAGTTTTCCAGAAATTTATTAGAAATCTGGTAATAATCTCTTGGCGCAAACGCTGGACATAGGTTGACAGCGTGAGATACGGGTGGCAAAATGTTGGGTAAAGTTAGAATCTATAGAAAATCTCTGAAGGAGGTGTCAAATGAAAGGACCATTGATATTGGCCATCTTAGCAACAGTGTTGGCTATTGTAGCTCTAGTTCTGGCTGTTGTCTTGCCTGGGGCACAAGGGCCAGTCGGACCAGCCGGGCTAGCCGGGCTAGCCGGAGCAACCGGATCTGCGGGGCCACAAGGGCCAGCCGGAGCAACCGGATCTGTGGGGCCACAAGGACCAGCCGGATCTAGCATGATTGTAGCCATGGGCAGGGTTACTAGGACCGGGAGTATTGGGGCATCATTAAACGTTTCATCGGTTACTTGGAATAACGCCAGTGAACGGTGGGAAATTGCACTCGATGGTATAAATTATTTGGATTCGCAATACGTAACAGTCGTTAGTGCCGTATTTAGGACCGGTGTTAGTGGATATGCTAACCATGATAGTGTAAGTGGCAAGCTATTGGTAAAGATATTCGATGCAGACGGGACTCCAATTCAGGAAGGTTTCAGCTTCGTCGTTTTCAACGTGACTGCATCGTAGCCACTTGTTGTCCATTATGACGTTCTGTTCAGAGCTGTTCAGGCTCTGCTTTAGCTCGGCTAATTGACACTGCTTTAATCGTGAAGGAAAGGATTCCTTCACGCCTCCAAAGCACCTTTGTAGTTGCCTGGTTTATCAGACCTCCGCCGTTATTGCGAGTCCCGATAAATCAGGACTCGCGATGACAACTGAACAATTGCTAAACACATTAAAAGACATCGTATTGACGCTAGTTAGGTATTGTGCTATTTTATGCGACATAATTCCTTTGAGGGAGCATAGGTTAAATCAACCCCAAAAAGTCTGACCTTAATTTACCGGGGTCTCCACGAAAACTGTAAGATTTTCATTGGGTGGGTTAAATGAGAAGCGACATGGTGAAGAAGGGAATCGAGCGGGCGCCTCACCGGGCGCTGCTGCGGGCTGTCGGTTGCACTTCAGATGACTGGGATAAGCCATTTATCGGAGTAATCAATAGCTTTAGCGAGATTGTCCCCGGGCACATCCATTTACAAACAATGGCTAAGGCGGTGAAAAAAGGGATTCGCAGCCGGGGCGGGGTGCCTTTTGAGGTCAACACCATAGCTGTTTGCGATGGTATCGCTATGAACCATTCGGGAATGAAATACAGCTTGCCCAGCCGGGAGCTCATTGCTGACTCGGTGGAAATCCTGGCCCAGGCCCATGCCTTCGATGGCCTGGTATTTATCCCTAATTGCGACAAGGTCGTGCCGGGGATGCTGATGGCCGCAATCAGGCTTAATTTACCCTGTGTCTTTGTGAGTGGCGGGCCCATGCTGGCCGGAAAGTTTGTCCGGGGAGACGCTACCAGGTCCGTTGACCTTATTACGGTCTTTCAAGCTGTAGGCAAAGTAGCTAAAGGCAAGATGACCGAGGCTGAGTTGCAGGAACTGGAGATGGTCGCCTGTCCTGGGTATGGGAGCTGTGCCGGCATGTTCACCGCCAATACTATGAATTGTCTCAGCGAAGCTTTGGGGATGGCTTTGCCGGGTAATGGCACAATACTCGCAGTGGAAGCACGGCGCAGGCAGTTGGCCTATAAAGCCGGGCAGCAAGTCATGGAAGCGCTGGCTAGAGATATTCGGCCAAGAGATGTTATCACCAGGGACTCTCTTTATAATGCTTTTGCCGTGGACATGGCCCTGGGTGGCAGTACAAATTCCGTATTGCATCTTGCCGCCATAGCTCACGAGGCTGGGATAGATTTTCCCTTGTCCCTGATAAACGAGATTAGTGACTCTGTTCCTAATATCTGCAAAATAAGCCCGGCCAGCGATTATCATATTGAGGACCTGGACTTAGCCGGTGGCATTCCTGCGATAATGCACGAGCTATCGGGATTGTTGAAGCTTGAGGCGAACACTATTTTGGGCAAGCCATTAGGTGACATAGCCAAGAAAGCCAAAGTCAAAAATAGAAAGGTAATCCACCCCCTGTCACAGCCGTATGCCTCTACCGGAGGCATTAGCATATTATTTGGCAATTTGGCGCCTGATGGCAGTGTAGTAAAGAGCGCTGCAGTAGCTCCTGAAATGTTGGTTCATCGAGGTCCAGCGAGAGTTTTCGATAGTGAGGAGGAAGCTACGGCGGCGATAATGAAAAGCGAATTTAAATCAGGCGAGGTAATTGTCATCCGCTATGAAGGCCCCAAGGGAGGGCCAGGAATGCGAGAGATGCTAGCAGCCACCTCCCTCCTCAGCGGTATGGGTATGGATAAAAAGGTAGCTCTTATTACAGATGGACGCTTTTCCGGAGGCACGCGAGGAGCAGCCATTGGTCATGTCTCTCCCGAGGCGGCAGAGAGAGGTCCGATAGCGGCTTTGCGGAATGGCGATATGATTAAGATAAACATACCTGACCACAAATTGGAAGTGGAATTAAGCCAAAAAGAGCTAAAACAACGGTTGGCTTCATTGCCTGCCTTTGAACCCAAGATTAAAACTGGCTATCTCAAGAGGTATAGTGATAAAGTAAGCTCAGCCAGCACTGGGGCGGTGTTTGCTGGATAAGGAGCTATTCTATGAAGAAAACTGGTGCTCAGATTCTCTGTGAGAGTTTAATTAAAGAAGGGGTAGAGGTTATTTTCGGCATTCTCGGTGGGGCTGTCTTACCGCTATATGATACCTTCCCCCAATATCCTCAACTCCGACATATATTGGTTCGCCATGAGCAGGGAGCGGCTCATGCCGCCGATGGCTATGCTCGAGCCACTCATAAGGCGGGAGTATGTGTTGCTACTTCGGGGCCTGGAGCTACTAATCTGGTTACAGGCATTGCCTGCGCCTATATGGATTCAGCACCCATGATAGCTATAACTGGCCAGGTAGCCAGACCGGTTATTGGCAAGGATGCCTTTCAGGAGACGGATATCACGGGCATCACCATTCCAATTACCAAACATAACTATCTTGTTACCGATGTTGCTGAGCTGGCTAAAACGGTTAAAGAGGCCTTTCATATTGCCCAGACAGGGAGGCCGGGACCTGTGCTTATTGACATACCGCGGGATGTTCAGCAAGAGCAAACCGACTTTGTTTATCCCGATAAGATTGATTTGCCGGGCTATAAGGTTATCTCTCGTGGGCATCCAGCTCAAATTAAGAAAGCAGCCAAGCTCATTAACGAAGCTGAGCAGCCTGTTATCATCGCTGGCAGGGGGATAATTATTTCCCAAGCCTATGATGAGTTTAAGGAATTTGCTGAGAAAGCACAATTACCAGTGGCTCACACGCTCCTGGGCCTGGGCTCCTTCCCAGGGAACCATATACTTGATCTGGGCATGATGGGGATGCATGGCACAGGTTGCGCCAATATGGCAGTGCAAAACGCCGACCTCCTTATCGCTATTGGCATGAGATTTGATGATCGGGCTACAGCAAATACCACGGAATTTGCTCCCAATGCCCGCATCATTCACATCGATATCGACCCCGCGGAGATTGGAAAAAATGTTCCCGTAGATATTCCTGTAGTGGGAGATATAAAAAGTGTGCTCACAGCCCTGAATAAGGAAATTGAGAGAAGAGAGCATGTGGATTGGCTTTCTCAAATAGAACAGTGGAGGTATGAGTATCCGTCGCTAGAAATCAGACAAAGCGATGAGCTATTGCCTCAATACATTATTCACCAAATCTACGAGGCCACACAAGGTAATGCTCTAGTGGTTACCGGGGTGGGGCAGAATCAAATGTTTGCGGCACGATATTTTACTTATACCAAGCCAAACAGCTTTATTTCTGCGGGAGGTTTGGCGCCTATGGGGTTTGAACTACCCGCGGCCATGGGAGTTAAAATCGGTCGCCCTGAGGAACTGGTATGGTGTGTTGCCGGCGACGGTGGCTTTCAGATGACTATCCAGGAGTTAGCTACCATAACACAGGAAAACATTGCTGTAAAAATAGCTATTATGAACAACGGGTATTTAGGTATGGTAAGACAGTGGCAAGAGCTATTTTATGGACGGCGCTACGTTGACACGAAACTTTGGAATCCCGATTTCATCAAAATCGCCGAAGCGTATGACATTTCTGGTGTCAGGGTGAAACACAGAGAAGAAGTTATCCCGGCTATACAGAAGGCCATGGAGTCCCCCGGAGCTTTTCTTATCGATTTTCTTATCGAGCCCGAGGAGAACATCTATCCCATAGTGCCACCAGGGGAAAGCCTGGCCAGATTCTTTGAGCCCTCAAGGACAGAATTATGGGGAGAGAAATTCTAAGCATCAATTACAGAATTCCAGTGACCAAAAGAAGAGGTTTTTGAATTTAGAGATTGTATGGGATTTATCTATGGGAGGGCAAATTGACTGATACAAAACATACTTTAGTAGCTTTAGTGGAAGATAAACCAGGGGTGCTTAATCGAGTAGCTAGTCTATTCCGACGGCGCTCCTTTAATATTGAGAGTCTTGCTGTAGGTGGTAGCGAACACCCCGGCTTATCTCGGATGACTATTGTTGCTATTGGTGATTCTGCCCAGGTAGAGCAGGTAAGAAAGCAACTGGAAAAGCTAATTAACGTGGTTAAAGTCTCTGATATAACCGAAGAAGACATGGTGACCAGAGAATTGGCTTTAATTAAAGTGAAGGCTACTGCCTCGACAAGAAGCGAGATTATGCAAATCGTGAATATTTTCCGGGCTAACATAGTTGATGTTTCTCCAGGTTCACTGACAGTGGAGGTGACTGGTGACGAAGGCAAAGTGAATTCTCTGCTCGGGCTCCTTCGTGATTTTGGTGTTAAGGAAGTTTCAAGAACTGGCAGGATAGCCTTAACTCGCGGAAGCAGTTCTTAAATGATTGCTGATAACTGACAACTGAAGGTTAATAAGGAGGGATTATGGCTAAAATTTATTATGACAAGGATGCCAACCTGAATTTGCTCAAAAGAAAGACAATTGGCATTATTGGCTTTGGGAGTCAAGGGCATGCCCATGCCCAGAATCTAAGAGACAGCGGCTGTCAGGTCATCGTCGCTGAATTACCGGGCACCCAAGCCTGGAAAGCAGCAAAAAAAGCTGGTTTTGAAGTGGCCACCGCCGCTGAAGTAGCCAAGAAGGCAAATATAATTGTTATGCTAGCTCCGGATACTGCACAGCCCAGAATCTACCGGGAGTCAATTGAGAAGGAAATGGCCCAGGGCAAGACACTTATGTTTGCTCATGGTTTTAGTATCCACTTTTCCCAAATCGTGCCTCCAGTTGGAGTTGATGTTAGCATGATAGCGCCTAAATGTCCGGGACATATGCTCAGAAGGCTTTATACTGAAGGTTTAGGACCTCCGGCCTTGGTGGCTATCCACCAGGATGCCTCGGGGAAAGCCAAAGAGACAGCTCTGGCCTACGCCAAGGGGATTGGTTGTGCTAGAGCCGGGGTTCTGGAAACGACTTTTGCTGAAGAGACCGAGACCGACCTGTTTGGCGAGCAAACGGTCCTTTGTGGAGGAGTTTCTTCTCTGATAAAGGCTGGCTTTGAAACATTGATAGAGGCTGGCTATCAACCGGAGATCGCCTATTTCGAGGTTTGCCACGAGTTAAAGCTCATTGTTGACCTGATTTATCAAGGTGGTTTGAGTTATATGCGCTATTCGGTAAGTGATACGGCAGAGTACGGAGATTACACGCGAGGCCCGCGGGTCATTGATGATTTGGTCAGGGAAGAAATGGAGCAAATCCTGGCAGAGATTCAGGATGGCAGCTTTGCTACAGAATGGATTTTGGAAAACCAGGCAGGCCGCCCCAGCTTTAATGCTATGAAGCGGATGGAAGCAGAGCATCCCATCGAAGTTGTGGGCAAAAAACTCAGGGATATGATGCCCTGGCTGAAGGGCTAGGTATTATTAGAAAAGCTTGCTACTGACGCACTACTGCGAGCTTTAAAAAATTTTTGTAAGACCTGATAATAATCTCCTGCGCACACGCCAGCAGAAGATAGTGCATTTTGGTCAGCGTTATCTTATAATATTAGAAAGAGACTGGGAGGTGTGGCCATGTCATGCTGTCAATATTGCGGGGAAAAAATAACTGAAGATACAGTGTTTTGCCCTAAATGTGGGGAGGTTTTAGTTGGGGAAGATACAGAATGGCAAGAGTTTCAGCTTCAGGGGGGAGTTGATGAAGCGAAAGATAGAGCAAATATGTATATTATTTTGGCAATAATTCTGGTAACAGTGGGAATGGTGGGTGGTAGTGTTCTTCTTATCTCACCGAGTATGCTTGGGCTTTTTGGAATTGTGCTTGTTTGCTTGGGCATTGGATGTACTGCGGCGGCTGATCGATATGAACACAAAGCTAGGAATTTGAAGAAACAACTCAGTCAGTGAAATTAATCTCAAGCTGCCATGTTTGGGCAGAAGAAGATACCCAGCAACTCTCTTTTCAGTAATTGCGTTCTGCTAGAAAATGTGTTATTTGCTTCAAAGGAGCCTGGCGGTTCCTTTCTATGCCGCTGGCTTCGAGCTGCTCTAAGGCTCGACGGCAACATTGCTGAACTAGATTCTGGGCGTGGTCTCGGGCGCCTGACTGATCAAGTATCCCCACTACTATGGGTACATCTCTATCATTAATATGCCTCTGTAAGTAAAGTCTCTCAAGCTTTGCCTTATCCTTGCTCTCTCTAAGTGCATAAACTATGGGTAAAGTTTTCTTTCTTTGTCGGAGATCCTCTTCTATTGATTTTCCTGTGCTTTCTTTCATACCCCAAATCCCTAATATATCATCACGAATTTGATAAGCCATACCTAATGCTTCACCAAACTGATGAAAATACTGTACCTGCTCTCTTCCTTTACCCAGATAAGCTCCCATCGAAGTAGATGCCGCTATCAGGGCTGCTGTTTTCTTTCTTATCATGTTGAGATAATCCTCTACAGTAATATCAACTCTGTTCTCGAATTCGATATCTAGACATTGTCCTTCACAAAGCTCCTTGCAGGCTTCGGCTAAGAGATGAAAAGAATGTACAATCTCTTCGCTGGGTACACCATTATCTTTCAACTTAAGTAAGGCTAGAGAAGCCAGGGCAAACATGAAATCACCGATGTTTATAGCTTGCGACTTACCCCACAATTTCCACACAGTGGGCCGCCCACGTCGTTCATGACTTATATCCTGGATATCATCATGGATGAGAGAAAGATTGTGGACAAATTCCACAGCTGCTGCAGATGGCAATACCTGTGCTGTGTCACCTCCCACTGCTCGACAGCTGAGAAGATGGAGGATAGAACGGATAAATTTACCTGGCTTCCCCTGGCGAGCACAACCCTTCTCGTTCTCCCAGCCCATATGATATCGCAGAATATTGCGAAGAGATGGAGGGGTTCTGTTAATTATTTCCTTCAACTCATCCTGGACGCTATCACGATATCCTGTCCACTCCTTTAGAGTGGCATCAAGATCTCCCAAGTGCTCTTTTATGCCCTGTTTACTTGCCATCAGCGGTCGTTTGCCTAAAGAATTCGCAGTCAGACAAATTCAGAGGCTCTTTGTAATCTAGCTAAGGACAACTTCAGCAACCTTGTTCGATAATTTTCGGTCTGCCTCATCTGCGTTTAAGCCAAGATAACACGGTTGTGGCACCTCGTCAATTTTGCATTTGCGGCCGGAGAGTATTACTGGATTTTCAATGAAATTTCAAAAAATTGCTTGAAAAAGGAAAGAGAAACTAAACAATCGCTGCAATTATGTATCCTACAGCTAATAGAGACTGGGTGCCTAGCACTACCATCAAATTAGCGCCCAGGGCGGGCAACAATTTGCTCTCTTCATCATAATTACGGGCTCCCTTTATTGCTTTCACTCCCAGAGGAAGTGTTAGCAGACCCAGTAAGGCAAATATCGGCATAAACCCCGCTATTGACCATGCAGCTATCCACACATACATTGCTATGATCAACATGGAGTACAATAAAGATGCCTTCTTCTTTCCCATTACAATGGTGAGAGTCTTTTTCCCAGCCTTTTCGTCAGCCTCCACATCGGGGAATTCATTTAGCAACAGGGCATTATGGAGTAAAATCCCCGAGGGTATAGCTGCAATCACCGCCTCCCAGGTATAGGTTCCGCTTTGAACAAAGTAGGCTCCTAAGACCGGCAACATTCCCAGTCCTAAGCCGCAAGCGATTTCTCCCAACCCCCATCTTTTCAGGTGAGTTGTATATAGAAGTACACAGAGTGTGCCTATTACCAGAACGGGCACTAAAAGCCAACCTCTAAGGATAACAAAATAGATGCCTATCGGAATGGCTAATAAAAAACAGAGGAGACCAAACCTGCCCACAGAGACAGGAGTGAGAAGCCCGGCAGATAAGATGCCGCTTCCCCCACTGAAAGGCGTTCTTTTTACTTCCAGGTCTATCCCGCTCTTGTAGTCGAAATAATCATTCAATGTGTTAACGCTGGTGTGGACAAGGAGTAGTCCAACAAGAGCCAGTAGACAATACAGAAGGCTGAAGTAACCATGATACCAGGCTACTGAAGTACCGAGAAATACCACCATCAGCGAGATTATCAAAAACTGGGGTCTAGTCTCTAGAAACCATGTTCGCATCGTGTCACCTGGCCTCGCGATTATCTCGTTAAGGCAAAGTGCGCCTTAGTTCAAACACCACCGGGTTTCCTGGGTCAGGACAGGCAACAGTAGCCTTGTTTCGGTCTTTCTCCCAGGGGAACGAACCACCGAATCGAAGGACTTGGGCACAAGGAAAAAGGGAGTGAAAAGCCCATGAACAAAGGTCAGGCGGCATCTGTTCTCCGATGACAAACTCATCACCAACCTTGTGTTGAGCTTCGCAAGTCCCCTTCTGGGATATTACCTTGGCTATCACATCAGACATCTTAACCTCCTATTTCATTTTTCATTACCGCTCAAACTAATATCTTTTATCTCCGTTTTTGGGTAAAGCGACCTGAATATATAGTACATTATGGTATGGCTCAGTACAAGTGAGTGGCGAATGTACAGGATGTGCATTGTCCGTCCACACCAACCCTTTTTGTTTTTCCGCCGCGCTCACTCCAGCTTAATGGACATGTGGAAAGAGCCCGGAGGATTCACACTGAAGATGCTAATGTGATAGTGCTATAATCATAGAGTTTAGGGCGATGGAGATTGCTCTAGCAAAAATAGACATGGAGGCAGGAGTTTGAGCTTCAAAGTAGTTGATACCTTTTATGTGCCCGGGATAATTCCCACCTACGATGAGTTGTTGACCAAGTTAGGAGTGGAAGTGGAAAAGACTTTCTGTACTACTGAAGAGGAACTTATCTCCGCCTGTTCTGAATCTGACGCTGTTATAGCAGTGGGAATAAGGATAACGCCAGGGTATGTCTTTAGTCCCAAAGTAATCGAGAATCTAAACAAATGCCGACTGATTGCCCTTACGAGTATAGGTTATGACAATGTGGACATAGCCGCAGCTACCGAAAAAGGTGTTTGTGTTGCCAATGTTCCCTATTATTGCTTGGAGGAGGTCTCAGACCACGCTATGGCACTTATTCTCACCTGCGCCAGGAAGTTTTATCAACTATTTCCCGACATTAAGAGTGGGAAATGGAGTACCCAGGCAGATTACTTGAGTGCCTTGAAGCCGTTACATCGGCTATCTGGGCAAACCTTAGGGCTTATTGGCTTTGGCAATATACCTCGTACCCTTGTCCCGAAAGCCAAAGCTTTTGGCTTCAGAATCATTGTCTACGATCCCCATGTGCCTAACATCCTGTTTAAGACATTTAAAGTGGAATCGGTAGAGCTCGATCAGTTGCTTAAAGAGTCGGACTTTGTTTCCATGCATGCTACTCTCACCCCAGAAACCAAGCACATGATGGGGCTTCATCAATTTAAGAAGATGAAGCCCACCGCTTATTTCATTAACACAGCCCGGGGAGAGCTCGTGGATGAAAGGGCTCTTTATACTGCCCTTTCAGAGGGACTAATTGCCGGTGCTGGCCTGGATGTGTTGGAGGCAGAGCCTCCTAGCCGCGACAATCCCTTGCTCAAGCTTAACAATGTTCTCATTACCGGTCATTTTGCTTACTATTCCGAGGAGTCACATGAAGAATTATTTAGGTGGCCCTGGGAAGAGGTAGCCAGAGTATTGCAAGGGGAGTGGCCTCAGGGCTTGGTTAATCCACAAGTCAAAGAGAGATTTAGTGTTAAATGGGGCGCTCACCCCAAGTAAACAAAGCTATTTCTTACACCCCTTGACAAGGCTTTAGAAGTGTGTTACTATAGTGATGCTCCAAGTAATCAAACAGGAATTTGGCGAGTGTGGAACCGACCGCCGAGTAAGTGGAAGCTGAAAAGTGCTGGGAGGTAAGAGGCCCAGCGCAAGGTAGGTGGAAGCAGAAAGGAGGGTGGTGGAGAGCCAAGAAAAGGGAGGTTACTTGGGGCATCTTTTTTCCCCCAGTTGTTTATTGTTATACTAGCTATAAGTATTGCCACAAAAAAGAGAGCGAAGGGGGTGGTTAGTGCGGCTCGGCGCCTTTGGTTAGCTCGGGGTGGAGGATGCCAATGAAGGGCAAATTACGGTATTCTCCCTTGTAATCTAGTCCATAACCCACTACGAACTCGTCGGGGACCTCAAAACCTACGTAATCAAGAGGAACATTTATCAATCGACGTGCTTTCTTATCAAGCAAGGTACAAACGCGAAGACTGGCAGGATTGTGAGCAGAAAGATGACTGAGGATGTAATTCAGTGTCATGCCGGTATCTACAATGTCTTCAACCATCAGTACATGTTGCCCTGTTATGCTGCTATCGAGGTCTCTGGTTATCTTGACCACCTGACCATCACCACCGTAGTAAGAGATAGCCATAAAGTCCAGAGTAACCGGAAGAGAAAGGTTCTGCATCAGGTCAGCCATAAAGCAGACAACGCCCTTCAAGATGCCTATTAGCACTAATCGCTGGCCAGCGTAATCACGCGAAATGTGTCTGGCTAGGGTTTTTACCCTTCGTTGAATTTTGGCATGGCTGTACAAAACTCGGTCGATTCCCTCTACTTTAGCTTCGCCGAGAGGGCCATAACCATATTTGGCTAGCAGCTTGAGGAAATCGTTTTTGTTCAGAAGCCTGATATTGACTTCGGGGTAAAGTTCTCTGAGCTGGCGCAGCTTGCGATTTTTCTCGGTTAGCAGATGTTGTTTTAATGTAGTGAGTTCAACATAAAGGTCTAGCTCGGGCAAATAAAAATCGGGAGTGAACATCTCTGCTATCTTATCGCCTTCCCACCTAAGAGGAAACGAACGAGGCTCATAAAGCCATTCAATACAGTAGAAGTCTAAAAGTTTGGCAAAATCCTCCTCGCTGGGATGAGCAAAACTGGTTGGCCTCAGCGTCGTAGCAGGTAACGGAGATACTCTAGACGATTTTCTTCGTTTCTCATTTGCCTTATAGTCTTGCTCTAGCAATTGATGAAGCTCTGCTCTCTCAAAGATGACGGCGCAAATATCGGCAACACTGAGGAGGAAACTTTTATCAGCTTCGGAGAATTGGCGAGGCTCACGAGTGTAAATTCGAATCTCTCCAATAGCTTCTCCTTTCTCAAGTACGGGAATACCAAGAATAGAAGATATTCCTTGCGCTAGTGCTATTTGGGGATATTGAACTCTTTTATCTTTAGCAGCATCAGCAATAAATACCACTTTCCCATCAAGGATATCCGGGAGGCTTTTATGGACATCAAGAGGGCCTTTTTTCAGATAGAGGTCGCTCAAACCATATGCGCCTACAGTAATCAAATATTCCTTTTGGGGATTGAGGGATAAAATGCGGCAGCCATTTGCCTGCACTGCTGTGGCAGCGCTTTTAGCTATGGAATTACAAATTCTTCTTAAGCTAAGAGCCGAATTGGCAACTTTAGTTATTTGCTTAAGAGCTGAATAATAACTACCTCTTGCGCTACCCACTTTTCTCGCACTCTATCCACATTTGGTAAAGCCACAGGCGAGGCAAATGTTGCAGCCTTCCTGGTAAATCAAAGGACCACCACAATCTGGGCATTGCCCGGCCCAACTTTTAACCATCTCAGGATTTTTAGAAGGCGTCTCAAAATTGCTAGCAGTCCCTTCTTTAATATACTTCTCAAGCACGCTAGCGATAGCGTCGGCACACGATAAAGTAGCATGTCCCTGCTCCCAAGCGATAGAAGGGCACCTGATGCCGCGCAAGTGCTTTACAATAGAATCTACATCTATTCCAGATCTTAAAGCTAGGGATGTAAGGCGGCTAATAGCCTCAAGCTGTGCTGCCGCACAACCTCCAGCCTTCCCTAGGATGGAGAAAACTTCGGATATTCCCTGACCATCAAAATTTACTGTCACATAGATGTGGCCACACCCAGTGTTGACCATTTCGGTTACACCCCTGGTAACTTTAGGTCTTTTCCGGGGAGCCAGCTTGCCTTCAGCCTTTTTTATCCCCTCACCTACAGTGAGGACCTGACTTTCCCGGCTCCTATCCCGGTAAATGGTTATCCCCTTCAAGCCTTCCTGGTAAGCTAACATATATACTTTAGCTACATCTTCGGGTGTCGCATCGTGAGGGAAATTGACTGTCTTGGATACAGCGCTATCAGTAAATTTTTGGAATACCGCCTGCATCTTAACATGCCACTCAGGAGATATGTCATGCGCGGTGACAAAGAGCCTTTTTATCTCTTCCGGAACTTCTTCTATTTCTTTTAACCTTTTTCCTTCAGCTAGCTGCTTCATTAGCTCCGGAGAATAGAACCCTCCCTTTTTGGCTGCCTCCTCAAAGTAAGGGTTCACCTCTACAAATTCTTCGCCTTCCAGAATATGACGCACGTAGCTTAAGGCGAATAATGGTTCAATGCCACTGGAGCAATTAGCGATTATACTCAAGCTGCCAGTAGGAGCGATGGTAGTACGGGAGGCATTTCGAAAGCGAGGACCATCGGGCGTGTCATAAATGCTTCCCTGGAAAGCCGGGAAGGCCCCCCTTTCTTGGGCTAGCTCTATTGAGGCTTTGTCAGCTTCTGAAGATATGAAATGGGCAATTTCCTCGGCCATAACAAGCCCTTGTTCACTATCATAAGGGATACCAAGCCGAATCAGCATGTCAGCAAAACCCATAACGCCCAGGCCTATTTTCCTGGTAGTTTTTGTCATCTGCGCAATCTCCGGCAGTGGGAATTGGTTGACTTCGATAACATTATCAAGGAAGCGGACTGCTACCTTGACTGTTTGTGATAGCTTGTCATAGTCAATGTATGGCTGCCCATCTTTATCTGCCACCACCTTGGACAGATTTATGGAGCCTAAATTACAGGATTCGAAGGGTAATAGAGGTTGTTCCCCACAAGGATTGGTGCTTTCTATTTTGCCTAATTCAGGTGTGGGGTTATGCCTGTTTATCTCATCGATAAACACAACACCCGGGTCGCCGGTGCGCCAGGCCATGTCAACTATTTTGTTAAACACCTCTCTGGCATTAAGCTTATCCACCACATCTCCAGTTCGCGGACTCACCAAATTGTAATCGGTGCCTTTTTCCACCGCTTTCATAAACTCATCGGTCACAGCTACGGAGAGGTTAAAATTAGTCAGAGCTTCCGAGTTCTCCTTAGCCTCGATGAATCTCAAGATGTCAGGGTGCTCAACATTGAGTATTGCCATATTGGCTCCGCGGCGCATGCCGCCTTGCTTTATGACATCGGTGGTGGCATCAAAGACTCGCATGAAAGAAACAGGGCCGCTCGCAATGCCACCTGTGGAACCCACTCTATCCCTTTCTGGTCTAAGTCGGGAAAAGGAAAAACCGGTGCCACCACCACTTTTATGAATCAAGGCAGTATATTTAACCGCATCAAAAATAGACTCCATAGAATCCTTAATAGGTAAAACAAAGCAAGCTGATAATTGTCCTAGTTCGTGACCGGCATTCATTAGAGTAGGGGAATTAGGTAAAAACTCCAGGTTTTCCATTAGTTGGTAAAAAGCTTCTTCATAGGGGGAGACATCCGCATTAGGATTGTAGCTAAGCTCGGCTGAGGCAATGTGCTTGGCGACGCGGCGAAATAGCTCTTGTGGGGTCTCGATAACCTTCCCTTCCCCATCTTTTGTTAAATATCTCCTTTCCAGAACTCTTAAGGCATTATCACTAAGTTTGATTCCAGAAATAACTTGGCTTTTGGCTTGGGGAGAAAATTCATCGGCAGTTAGAATTTCCTTAACCATTGCCCGAATCTGAGAGGAAGACACAGGTTGTTTGGTTTGCCGAGGAACCAATTTCTCCATGCCTGGTAAGGGGTGAGCCATCTCTAGGCGCTGGCTCACTTGTTCCGTAAACTTTTCCAGCAATTTCCTATCACTTATACCCATGGACTCGGCAGCAGCGAAAACAGCTTGAGCTACTCTGTCTCGACCAATAGTCTTTTGGTTCTCTTTCCGACGGGTTTTGGGCATTTTATCTCCTCTTATGGCCAATGAGGGCATTCACTGCCTCAGAAGAGGGCAGCGGTAGCTGGTTTGCTGGCGTTAGCTCTCTTCGTACCGCCAAGCTATCCACTTCTTGTTTTAAAGCGCCGATATCAGCAAATTCCCGATAAACACTGGCAAAGCGAATGTAAGCAATGTGGTCTAATTTTTTTAATCCCTCCATGACCAAATCACCAATATAGGAACTGGAGACCTCGCTTTTGCCCACCTTGTAAAGCTCAGCCTCGATAGTGTCCACGAACTTATCAATGGCGCCTGTAGGAAGGGGGCATTTCTCACAAGCTTTGCGAATACCTAGCAAGAGCTTATCCCGGCTGAATTCCTCACGTCGTCCATCCTTCTTAATAACGAAGATATCATGTGGCTGTACACGCTCGTAAGTAGTGAAGCGAGTATTGCAAGCGAGACATTTCCTTCGACGTCTCACCCCCTCGTCTAGACTCCGGGAATCTATCACCCTTGATTCCTGCTTGCCACAGTAGGGACAGTTCACCAACCCCTCCTAAATATTGTGGTATGGACACATTTTACCACTAGATGTAGTAAAATGCAATACCCTCCGCGGAAAAAAAAGAGGCGCGATGGTGGACAATTCTAGGAAAATATGCTAGGTTTGAATTCACATAGGACCAACGTGATTAAAGTTACACTATGTTCGTGGTCAATATCGCGAGAAGGATTTTAAAGAACATTGTTCGAGGAAATCTTACCAGGTCTTTATAGAATTAAGGTTCCTCTCCCCGGAAGTCCTCTAAAAGCCACCAACTCTTACGTTATAAAGGGGACAGAGCGGTCTTTAATTATTGATACTGGATGGAATCGAGAGGATTGTATGGCAGCACTAGTTTCCGGCTTAAACGAATGTGGCGTGGACTCAAAGCAAGCCGATTTCTTCATCACGCACATGCACGCAGACCACGCAGGTTTAGTGTCAACTCTCGCCGGGGAAGGGGCGAGAATCTACTTTGGTTGGGCAGATGCAGAAATTATTAGGTCTGCTACACCTGAGCATTGGGAGAAGCAGATTGATTTTGCTCGTAAATGCGGCTTTCCTGGAGAAGAGCTTGAAAGAGCTATTGGAAGCCACCCTGGTCGCAGATATAGCTCGAGTAATTCCTTGAACTTATGTGTCTCAAAGGACAGCGATACGATAAGCATTGGGGATTACCTATTTGAATGTGTTGAAACCCCGGGGCACACTGCGGGTCATATTTGTCTTTATGAGCGCGACAAGAAGATATTCATATGTGGTGACCATATCCTTGTTGATATAACTCCGAATATCACCCTCTCCGCCGAAGAGCGAAATCCATTAAAAGAATATCTGATGAGCCTGGACAAAGTTTATGATTTGGACGTTGAACTTGTACTGCCTGGACATAGGAGTATCTTCAGGAATCAAAAAGAGAGAATTCAAGAACTGAAGCAGCATCACCAAATACGGCTTAAGGAAGTCATCTCTATTCTGGGAAAAGGTAAACAAAACGCCTTCCAGATCGCATCACAAATGACCTGGGATATAAGTTACAAATCCTGGGATTTATTTCCCCCGGCGCAAAAGTGGTTTGCTTTTGGAGAAGCTTTGGCTCACCTGAAATATCTCGAAGAAGAAGGGGAGGTGGGATGGGGGATGGAGAAGCAGAGGATTATGTTTTTCATTACGCAAAATAAGAAGGAGACGCACAAATGAGAGACGCTTACGTAGTCTTAGCTGAGAAGCTTGGTTATGTTGGGTCGGAGAGGCTTAGGAAGGTGCTCAAAAGGCTCATGGATAAGGAAGAAGCAGAGATAGTAGCTTCTCTTCCTTGCCCTGTGGCTGAGCTTGCCCAGAAGCTGAGCAAGGATGAAGAAGAGGTGAACAATATACTCAAGGGGCTTTTTGAGAAAGGGGTCATCTTTATGACTTCTAAGGGCTATCGGTTTGCCAGGGATATATTTCAGCTTCATGATGGCACGGCCACTGACGTGAGGTTGGATGACGTTTGGGGGCGTGAGCTCCTCGACCTCTGGGAAGATTTCTGCCAGGCAGAATGGTACGCTGATTGGGCGAAGACTGTTCAGACCTGGAATATGCCTGTGTGGAGGGTAATTCCGGCCAGAAAAGCTATCTCCAAAGGAACAAAACTCCTTCCGTCTGAGGATGTGGAGGCTATCCTTGATAAGGCCACCAAGCTTGCCCTAGCTCACTGCTCTTGTCGAAGAATAGCTACAAGGTGTGATTTGCCGGTTGAAGTCTGTCTTCAAGTCAACCGGGCAGCAGAATATGCCATAACCAGAGGGACTGGTAAGGAATTGACTAGGGATGAGGCGATGAAGGTCATGGACGTTGCGGAGGAGGCCGGTCTCATACATAGTGTGTATAACAATTCCGGAGTTCCCAATGTGGTTTGCAATTGCTGCGCCACCTGCTGTGTCTTTTACTATCCTCTTACTAAGTATGGTGTCTTGGAGAAAGGGGTGGCTAAGAGCAGATTTCAGGCGGAGGTGGACAAGGCAACTTGCAAAGGGTGTCAGACTTGTGTGGAGAGGTGCCCCTTTGAAGCGCTGGAAATGGTCAAAATCTCAGGGGAAAAGAAACTCAAGGCACAGGTAAACTCAGAAAAGTGTTTTGGTTGTGGAGTTTGTGCCGTGGGGTGCGAGTCAGAAGCCATCAAGCTCGTTGAAATCAGGGCTCCTGAGTACATCCCCGTTTAAGGGTGACAGCTTACAAAATATGTTTTTGGAAAGAACTTTATTAGAGCGATGTTTATCTTCTAAATGGTAGGTGAATGCAAAATGCCTGAAGCAAAAGTTGGCGTCATTGGCGGAAGCGGGCTTTATAAGATGGAGGGGATGACAGGGGTGGAGAAAGTGGAGGTAAGCACGCCCTTTGGCGAACCCAGCGACGCTATCATCTTGGGAAATCTAGAAGGAGTAAGAGTTGCCTTTCTCCCCAGACATGGCGAAGGACATCGAATAGGCCCCAGTGAACTACCGGCGAAAGCCAATATCTATGCCTTGAAATCTCTGGGGGTAGAAAGGATTATCTCTGTAAGCGCTGTGGGCAGTCTCAAAGAAGAGATAAAACCTCTGAACGTAGTCATTCCTGACCAGCTAATTGATGCCACCAAAGGGAGAGTCAACACTTTTTTCACCGGTGGGGTAGTAGGGCATGTCTCTCTCGCAGAACCTTTCTGTCCTGTTTTGAGTCAACTCTCGTTTGAGGCAAGCACTAAAGTTGGGGCTAAGGTGCATAAAGGTGGTACTTATCTAGTTATGGAAGGTCCACAGTTCTCCACCAAGGCTGAGTCGCAGCTTTACCGCTCTTGGGGTGCTGATGTTATTGGGATGACAGCTTTGCCTGAAGCCAAGTTAGCCCGAGAAGCGGAAATATGCTATGCCACACTGGCCGTTGTCACCGATTATGATTGCTGGCATCCGAGTTATGAATCAGTGACTACGGAAATGATTTTAACCAACCTGCGGAAGGGCATTGATACTGTCAAGAGAATTTTGAAGTTACTGCTACCTTCCATACCACAGAAACGAGATTGTGCCTGTGCTAGCGCTCTTAAATATGCTATAGCCACTGAGATGAAATACATACCAGAAAAGAAAAGAAAAGAGCTAGGGCTGCTAATTGGCAAGTATTTAGGTAGGGGGGAAGATGTCAGCCAGGCTTGAGTTTGGGTGTTTGCCCACTGCTATCGGCAGCATGCCTCACACGAATCCTGATGAGGCCTGTTCCATTATTATGAAATATCTTCCTGACATTCCCATCTGGCCACAATTACCGAGGCGCTCTCCCAAGGAAAACATGATTATCCAATTCAGCGAGGGTTTTCCGGGGGTGGTTATGAGGGGGGACAAAATTCACATCGAGCCATCGGCTAATTTTGAGAGTGAGCTAGAGCAAATCTACACTGATTGTGAGCAGGATAATGCCCATAAATATGGCATTTCGACCGAATATGCTGCCGGGCTTTATGCTTTTCTCTCCAAAGCCACAGGTAGTAAGATAGTCAAAGGGCAGGTAACAGGTCCCATTACCTGGGGCTTGGCGGTTACCCGTCAGGATGGTCTGGGCATTCTCTATGATGACACTTTAGCGGAAGCCGCGGCTAAGTTCCTGCGGCTAAAAGCTTCATGGCAGGAAAATATCTTGAAGGAAATATCGCCTAACCCTATTATCTTTGTTGACGAGCCCTATTTAGTTTCTTTAGGCTCGGTGTTTACTCCTATCCCTGAGGAAAAAGTGCCTGTTCTGCTAGAAGAGGTGTTCAGGGGAATTAAAGGGATAAAGGGATTGCACTGCTGCGGAAACACTAACTGGTCAGTCATTCTAGACACCACAATCGATATTCTCAGCTTTGATGCCTATAATTATGCCTCTTCCCTGAGCACTCACTCGGGTAAGGTGAAATCCTTTCTTGAGCGTGGTGGCAGCATTGCCTGGGGGATAGTTCCGAACGAGGAAGAAGTTTTAGCTAAAGAATCTTTACCCAGTCTTCGTGACCGCCTGGAAGAAGCTATGGCTCCATTTACCAGGGATGGTGTTAAGTTCCAGCAAATCATAGCTCAAGGGCTGATAACTCCTTCTTGTACCCTGGCAAGCTTGTCGCTGGAAGCGGCAGATCAGGCTCTGGAATTAACGGCTAAGCTGTCCCATGACTTAAGAAGCCGATATGTGATGTGATCTGGTGAAATAACTGCCCCTCAGGTTGTATCCCCTAAGAGTCAATGCTATTGTTCTGAGGGATCTCCTTCCAAAGCTCTTATTTTATTCACCCTTTGTACGTGTCTGCCGCCTTCAAAATCCGTGGCTAAGAAAGTTTTGACGATTTCCAAAGCCGACTTGGTATCTATATCCTCTCCCCCGAGGCACAAGACGTTGGCATCGTTGTGCTGGCGAGCTCGTTGTGCTGTAAATGAATTGTGGCATAAAGCCGCCCTTATACCTTTTATTTTGTTGGCAGCTATGCACATGCCTATGCCCGTATTGCATATTAGAATGCCTTGGTCAAAATTGCCCGCCGCTACTGCCTCGCCAACTTTTTGAGCGATGTCAGGATAATCCACAGGCTTAGTGTTGTAGCAACCAAAATCTTGATAGCTATGGCCCGCGTTTTGCAGGAAGGGCATAATTAGCTCCTTTAAAGCGAAGCCACGGTGGTCACAACCTATAGCAATGTGACTCACTTTGCCTCCAGGTATTCCTTATAAGCTTTGTCAATCTCAGGCGAAGGTATGATGCCCTGACGCAAAATTATCGGCGGTTCATGGGTAATATCAACTATTGTAGATTCCTTGCCGCTGGGACATTTGCCTCCGTTGATAATAAGGTCGATTTTTCCTCCCAACTGTTGTCCAACTTCCTCGGCAGTTAAGGCAGCCGGCTGGCCACTAGTATTGGCGCTGGTTCCGATTATGGGATTCCCCAGGTGTTGAATGAGAGCTAGACAAACAGGGTGGTTAGGAACGCGTACTGCTATGGTGGGTCCTGATGCTAGATAAGCAGGCACCGAATTTGTTTTTGATAAAACCAAAGTTAACCCGCCGGGCCAAAACCGCCTTGCCAAAAACCAGGCAATTTCTGGTATTGGCTCGGCCAGAGCAGTCAATCGCTCTACATCAGCGATAAGCAAGGGGAGTTGCCGATGCTTGGGTCGGGTTTTTATCTCATAAATCCTTTCCACGGCTGTGGGATTGAAGGCGTCAGCCCCTAGACCATAGACCGTATCGGTAGGGAAGGCAATTACCCCACCCTTTTGGAGGATTTTAACCCCTTTCTCGATTTCTCGTTGTAAAACACCCATCTTTCTTAGTGTTAGTATAGCATGGTGCTTGCCTGGGTCAGAAGTTCCTTTTTTTTACCCCGTGTCATTGCGAGCCCCGACCTGTCGGGGCGTGGCAATCTCTATCCCCAGCAGCCCCACAAGATTGCTTCGTCACTTCCGTTCCTCGCAAGGACATTGAAAGTGGCTTAGCTCATCTCGGTTGATAATAGTTCAGGATAGTGATAAGCTAAATGTATTCACCACCGTAAATCTGCAATGAAAAAGAAGTTAGAAAGTCACAGAATTGCTGCCAGCGATGATATCGAAGTCTCCACTTATCTGGGACTAGCCAAAGAGTTGCGCGGCGAGCAACCTGTAGTTGAGCCTAAGTTACCCCCAAGCGAGCGTGAAACTATAGTAGTGCTCGACTTTGGCTCTCAATATAGCATGCTCATTGCCAGGCGGGTACGGGAATGCCATGTCTATTGTGAACTTGTGCCTTACGATATGCCTTGGGAGAAAATAGCTTCCCTTAACCCACGAGGATTTATCCTCTCGGGAGGTCCGGCTAGCGTTTATGATTCCGGCGCTCCTCTGCCGTTACCATATATTTATGAGAGTCGTCTACCTGTGATGGGCATTTGCTACGGGATGCAGTCTATCGTTTACAACTTGGGTGGCCAGGTAACTCGGGGAACAAAGCGCGAATACGGGCATACAATCCTACACATAAGTGCTGAAAACTGCCCTCTTTTTACCGGTCTTCCATCATCTCTCCCCGTGTGGATGAGCCATGGTGACCAAATAGTAGAGCTGCCTCCAGGCTTCAAAACCCTAGCTTATACTGAAAATTCGCCATTTGCTGTCATAGGTAAAGGTAGTAGTATTTACGGACTGGCATTTCACCCTGAAGTGGTTCACACAGCTCATGGGAAAACCATATTCCAAAATTTTGTACTTCAAATATGTGGCTGCCAAGGCAACTGGACACCAGCTAATTTCATAGCTGAGAGCGTAGATAAAATTAAAGAGCAAGTGGGCGGCGGAAGAGTGGTCTGTGCTCTTTCTGGAGGCGTCGATTCGGCAGTAACTGCCACCCTTATCGACCGTGCTATTGGCAATAACTTAACTTGCATCTTTATCAACAATGGCTTATTGCGTCGGGATGAACCGGAAAGGGTGCTTAATACCTTCAAGCGTAACCTCAAAATGGATGTAGTTTACATAGACGCTGCCGATAGATTCTTGGAACGACTTAAGGGAGTTAGCGATCCGGAACAGAAGCGACACTTAATAGGAAACGAGTTTATCCAGATTTTTGAAGAGGAAGCGGCCAAATTAGGTAAGATTGATTTTCTGGCCCAAGGCACTCTTTACCCCGATGTCATTGAAAGTACCTCCACGGATACCAAAGCTGCTGCCAAGATAAAGAGCCATCATAACGTCGGAGGGTTACCGGCTAAAATGAGTTTCGCTCTTATCGAGCCCCTGAGGTATTTGTTTAAGGATGAAGTTCGACAGGTTGGGTTAACTCTAGGCCTGCCCGAGGATATGGTCTGGCGGCAGCCTTTCCCTGGACCGGGGTTAGCCATTCGCATCATTGGCGAAGTGACTAGGGAGAAGCTGGAGATACTCCGGGCTGCTGATTGGATTCTGATGAATGAAATCAAAAAAGCCAAGCTTTATCGCCAGCTTTGGCAAAGCTTTGCTGTACTTACTGATGTCAAAAGCGTTGGCGTCATGGGCGACTACAGGACTTATGGCTACTTGGTAGCGGTCAGAGCAGTAACTAGTGAAGATGCCATGACTGCTGATTGGGCTCGCCTGCCCCACGACCTTCTCGCTACAATATCTGACCGCATAGTTAATGAAATTCCCAGTGTCAACAGGGTGGTTTATGATATCACCAGTAAGCCGCCGGCAACTATAGAATGGGAGTAAGTATCAAAGGAGGGGAAAAGATGAGTTATTCTTCTGAAGAAATTAACGATGAACAGCTAGCTATACTAGACGATTTAGAGATGCTCCGTGAGGATTTGGTAGGCGAGTTGCAAGCCATTAACCAGTATCATGGGCATATATTAATCCTGGAGAATGAAGAGGCTGTGACTGCACTGGAACATATTATTAAAGAAGAGAAAGAGCATGTCGCAGAGTTGCTGAGACTAATTCAAAAACTCGACCCCGTTCAGGCCGACAAATTCAAGGAGATTTTATAATGCCATGTCACACAGAGTTAAACTAAAAGGTGTAAAGAAGAATAGAGGGAAGCATAAGAAGAAGAAGCAGCAGGTATGCTCCGAGGCCAAGATTGGCTGTTCCTCCTGATAACCTTCACTATCATTCCCAGTGCCATCTTTCAAAAAATTGGCGTTGAAAAATCCAGAAAGCGGAGGATTTAGTACGGCTATACCCAGAAGGCTGACACGAGAGAGTGAAATTTGAAGATACTGGTCGTTGGCGGTGGAGGCAGGGAACACACCTTAGTCTGGAAAATTGTCCAGAGTCCCAGGGTGAGAAAGGTTTTTGCTGCCCCGGGGAATGCCGGCACAGCCGCCATCGCGGAAAATCTGAATTTGCGCCCCACCGATATAGAAGGGCTGGGCAAGGCGGCTAAAGAAAAAGGCATTGACCTTGTCGTGGTTGGTCCTGAGGCTCCGCTAGCTTCAGGCATAGTGGACTACTTTGATAAGCTGGGCATTCCTATTTTCGGTCCCACTAAAGCAGCCACCCAGGTAGAATCAAGCAAGGTTTTTGCCCGCAATCTGATGGAAAAATATGGCATCCCCTGTCCTAAAGGCGCCACTTTCTCTTCTTATTCGGAGGCTCGTGAATATCTTCAAGAACATCGTCCACCTGTTGTCATCAAAGCCGAGGGGCTAGCCGCTGGCAAAGGTGTGATTATCGCTGGTTCTTTGAAGGAAGCTCACAAAGCCCTCGGCGACATCATGGAAGCCAAGATTTTCGGCTCTGCAGGAGACAGGGTAATAATTGATGAATATCTCAGTGGTCGAGAGGTCAGCCTCATAGCTTTTACCGATGGCAAAGCAGTCTCAGCCATGGTGCCAGCTTGCGACTATAAGAAAATCGGGGATAATGACAAGGGTCCCAACACTGGAGGAATGGGAAGTTACAGCCCCCCCGGGTTTTTCTCCGCCCAGATGACAAAAAAGGTAACCAAGGATATTTTATTGCCGACTGTGAAGGCTATGGCTAAAGAAGGCCTACCTTATAAGGGAGTGCTCTATGTGGGGTTAATGATTGTCGATGGAGAACCTGTTGTGCTGGAATTTAATGCTCGCTTTGGTGACCCGGAGACTCAGGTCGTCTTGCCTCTTCTCAAAACCGACCTGGTGGATATACTTATGGCAGTAGTCCAGGGCAACCTCGACCGGGTGAAAATAGAGTGGAGTTCCGAGGCCTGCGTTGGAGTAGTTGCGGTTTCGGGCAGTTATCCTGGCAGTTATAAAACCGGCTTTCCCATACAAGGGATAGATAGTGTGGATAAGGATGTACTAGTTTTCCACGCTGGAACCAAGTTGGGCAATGATGGCATAATTTATACTGACGGCGGGCGAGTGCTCACCGTAGTAGGTGTGGGCCAGGACATGGCTGAAGCTCGGGAAAAGGTTTACCGCAACATTCCTAATATTTACTTTGAAGGTTGTCATTATCGCAAAGACATTGCTTTGAGGGAGATAGATAAGATAAAATCTAAACCCTAAGCACTGAATAGAATTTGAGGGTTACATGGCAATGGCATTAGTGGGCGTAGTCATAGGCAGCAAGACGGATACTGAACTGATACAGCCAGCACTGGACATGCTAAAGCAATTGGGCATTGATTATGAACTTTCTATTATCTCAGCCCATAGAAAACCCGAAAAAGTAAGGGAGTATGGCCTGGAGGCAGAGAAAAGGGGGCTCAAAGTTATCATCGCCGCCGCTGGTTACGCCGCTCACCTCCCCGGCGTCTTGGCTAGCTGGACAACCTTGCCTGTAATTGGTGTACCCTTACCCACAAGTGAGCTTAAGGGTGTGGATGCCTTGCTTTCTATAAGCCAGATGCCTGGGGGAGTGCCGGTAGCTTGTGTGGGTATCGGGGCAAGCGGGGCAAAGAATGCTGCCTTGCTCGCCGCCCAGATTCTAGGCATCGAACATAAAGAGATAAAAGAAGCCTATCGTAAATATAAACAGGAATTGGCAAGGGGATAATATGATTGAGCGGTACTCCAGGCCTCAGATGAAGAAAATCTGGTCTGAGGAGAATAAGTTTGACCAATGGCTTAAGGTGGAGGTAGCCGTTTGTGAAGCCTGGGCTGAGCTGGGTGAAATTCCTCAAAAAGATATAGTCAAAATAAGAAAAGCCAGCTACAACTTGAATCATATCGCCAAGTTTCTGAAGGTGACCCACCATGACATGACGGCTTTTCTCAACTCGGTGGCTGAAAGCCTGGACACAGAGTCACGCTTTGTCCATCTTGGTCTCACTTCTTCGGATGTTATGGATACCGCCCTTGGCTTGCAATTGACCCAGGCGGCAGATATCTTGGCAAAAGATATAGCCGGGCTTATATCCGTACTGGAGAGTAAAGCTATAGAGCATAAATACACCATTATGATGGGGCGGACCCATGGGGTTCACGCTGAGCCGACTACCTTTGGCTTGAAGATGGCTCTGTGGACTGAAGAAATGAAGCGTAATGCTCAAAGGCTGGCTGAAGCTAGGGAAAATATCTCTGTGGGCAAAATATCCGGAGCAGTAGGCACTTATGCCACTGTGCCTCCTCAGGTTGAAGAAATAGCTTGTGCCAGGGTAGGGCTTGCTCCAGCTCCCATATCAAGCCAAATAATCCAGCGTGACCGCCATGCCCAATTCCTGACCACTTTGGCTATTATCGCCAGCTCCCTGGAGAAATTTGCCACCGAGATTAGAGGCCTCCAGCGAACGGAAGTCCGGGAAGTTGAAGAGCCTTTTGAAGCAGGGCAGACAGGTTCCTCGGCGATGCCTCATAAAAGAAATCCAGAGCTTTGTGAGCGTGTCTGCGGGCTGGCCAGACTAATAAGAGGCTATGCTTTAACTTCTCTGGAGAACATCGCCTTATGGCACGAACGTGACATCAGTCACTCTTCCACGGAGCGAATTATCCTGCCTGACTCCTGTCTGGCGCTGGATTATATGTTATCTATGTTCACCTCCATAATGAAAGGGCTCAAGGTTTATCCAGAAAACATGCGTCGTAACATCGAGATCACCCAAGGGGTCATCTTTTCTCAAAGGGTGCTCCTCGCCTTAATAGATAAAGGCCTACCGCGTGGAGAAGCTTATAAAATAGTGCAAGACAACGCCATGAAGGCCTGGGAGAAAAGGAAAAGCTTTCTGAGCTTGCTTGAAACAGACAGGCGGATAACTGCTCATTTGAGCAAAAAGGAACTGAATTCTCTCTTTGATTATAGTTATTATCTGAAATATGTGGATGATGTCTTTAAACGATTGAGGTTGACTAAGACCAAGCGGGGAAAGAAAGCTGGCAAAGCTGGGTCAGCTAAGCTGGCTACTGGGGTAGTGTAATGATGGGGCATTGGCTTCGAAGTTCTTGTCTTAGCGTATAACGGAGGGAAACAGAGGGATGAAGACTGCGAAAGAATACCTTGAGAGCATGAAGAAAATGCATTTTGAACTCTACATGTTTGGAGAGCGAGTTACCAATCATGCCGATAATCCTATTATCAAACCGACAAGGAATTGTATTGCTGCTACTTATGAACTTGCCGAAGAGTCCAAATTTCCCCAATTCCAGAAAGTTATGACAGCCACCTCTCATCTAACAGGAAAGAAGATAAATCGCTTCTGTCACATTCATCAGAGTACCGAAGACCTGGTTAACAAGTCAAAAATGGGTAGAGGATTGGGTGCTTATACGGGCTCTTGCTTTCAGCGTTGCGTTGAGATGGATGCCTTGAATGCTTTGTCGATGGTGACTTATGACATTGACCAGAAGTATGGGACCGAATACAACAAGCGTTTCCTGAAATACCTGAGGTATGTACAGGATGAAGACCTGGTTTGTTGTGGTGCCATGACGGATGCTAAGGGCGATAGAAGTCTTCGTCCAGCCGAACAAGCCGATCCCGACCAATACCTTCACGTAGTGGAAGAGAAGTCTGATGGCATTGTAGTTCGTGGGAGCAAATTGCACCAGACAGGATCTGTAAATTCGCATGAAATCATCTGCATGCCGACCAGGGCTATGCGGGAAGAAGATAAAGAGTATGCTATTTCTTTTGCCTTGCCCAGCGACACTGAAGGGATTATATACATCTATGGAAGACAGCCATGCGACACGAGAAAGATAGACAGCCCGAATATGGATGTCGGCAACATTCTTTACGGGGGACAGGAATGCATGGTTGTTTTTAACGACGTGTTTGTTCCCTGGGACCGAGTCTTTATGTACAAGGAATATGACTTTGCCGGTGACCTGGTAGAGAAGTTTTCTGCTTATCACCGCCAGAGTTATGCCTGCAAGTCAGGTATGGGCGATGTCTTGATTGGCGCCAGTCAATTAGTTGCTGAATATCAGGGCACTGCAAAAGCTTCCCATATTAAAGACAAAATCATTGACATGATTCAGCTCAATGAAACCCTGATGTCTTGCAGTCTTGCCTGTGCTTATGAAGGTCACAGAGAAGCTTCGGGGACCTACCTTGTAGATACCCTGAGAGCCAATGTATCTAAACTAAATGTGACGAAATTTCCTTATGACATAGCCAGACTGGCCCAGGACATCGCTGGCGGCTTAATAGTAACCATGCCTTCTGAAAAAGACCTTAAGCATCCCAAGATAGGCAAATATGTTGCTAAGTATCTGAAGGGTGTTGACGGTGTTGCGGTAGAAAATCGCGTTCGTGTACTACGACTGATTGAGAATCTCACGGTGGGTTTAGGAGCCGCGTGTTATTTGGCGGAATCGATGCATGGTGCCGGGTCACCTATGGCTCAAAGAATTATGATTGGTAGACAGTCCAATATAGACAGAATGAAAAGCAGTGCCAAGAGGTTGTGTGGCATTGAATCCTAGTTACTGGTTTAAAGAGAAGCGACTTCTTAAACCGTTACAGAAACATCGTAGTCCGGGCTAAGGAAACTATGAGTAGCAGCCCAACAGTCTTGATTAATACCAACTTACCTCTGCCTTTGTTTCGGCGGGGTAAGGTAAGAGACGTTTATGGTTTAGGTGATAAATTACTCATTGTGTCCACCGACCGCATCTCTGCCTTCGATGTTGTCTTGCCCTGCGGTATCCCTGGCAAAGGAAGAGTTCTTAACCAGCTTTCTGCCTTCTGGTTTGAGAAAACAGCCCATATCCTCCCCAATCATCTTATCAAGGTAATCGATAGCGTGGATATACTTCGGGATGTCATTGCGAGGGCTGAAAGCCCGAAGCAATCTCAATGGAAAAGAGATTCCTTGCTTACACTTGGAACAAGCCTCATCGGACGCTCTATGCTTGTGGCCAAGGGCGAGCGCATACCTGTAGAATGCGTTGTTCGGGGCTATCTATCTGGCTCGGCATGGGTGGAGTATAAAGAGACTGGAAAAGTAGGCGATATCAGCTTGCCCCAGGGAATGACAGAGAGTCAGGAATTGTCCCAACCTATCTTTACCCCCACTACTAAGAGCGACACAGAGCATGACCGCCCTTTGACCAATCAAGACATAAAAGGCCTGGGCATTGAAGGCCTTTTTGGGGAGTTGGAACAAAAAAGCCTGCTCATCTACTCCTATGCTCGGGATTACGCCAAACGCCGGGGCATAATAATTGCCGATACTAAGTTCGAGTTTGGTTTTATCAATGGTAAATTAGCCCTTATCGATGAGCTACTAACGCCAGACTCAAGTCGCTTCTGGGATGCCAGCCAATATGAGGTTGGCCATTCGCAGCCCAGCTTCGATAAACAGCCAGTCCGTGATTGGCTATCAGATTCAGGATGGGATAAGGAACCGCCAGCGCCTATGTTGCCACCGGAGGTAATAGAGAGAACATCGAAAAGATATCGTGAGGTGTACAGCAAATTGACCGGTGGTGTTCTCAGAGGAAAATAAGATGGGGATTGTCCAGAGATGATTATTTCATTGCGGTTCGCTGTTGCCAGCCCCTTATTTTGCCTGTGGAGTGCTTTGTCGCGTTCCTATCCAGCCAGTACCTTGACCAATTGTAGCAAGTTGCTGTCCAATTCCTTCCTCTTCTCCCAGGTTTCCCTTAGCGGAGTGAAGGCTATCTCCCCCTTCAGCTCTCCCACCATGTAACCTGCCATGCCATTAACCAGAGCATCCACAGCCGCTGCTCCTAACTTGCTGGCGAGTACTCTATCTCTGGCTGTAGGTGAGCCACCTCTTTGGACATGTCCCAGCACACAAATTCGGTATTCTAGCTTTAATCTCTCCCATACTTGTTGAGCAATTGAAAAGGCACCGCCTGCCTCATCTCCTTCAGCCACTATCACGATACAGGATTTTTTACCTCTCTTGAAGCTACGCTCTATATCAAGACAAAGCTGTTCTATTTTTGTCTCTACTTCCGGAATTAAGATATCTTCGGCTCCGCCAGCAATTCCTACCTCCAGTGCAATGAATCCTCTATTCCTTCCCATGACCTCGATGAAAAAGGGACGTGGTAGCGACTCCGCCGTATCTCTGATCTTATCTATGGCGTCCAATGCTGTATTTATGGCAGTATCGAAGCCAACAGTATAGTCCGTGCCATAAACATCGTTATCTATGGTGCTGGGAATACTAATCACCTTTACATTTTTCGCTTCAGCCAGGGCTGTGGCACCGCGCAATGTGCCATCTCCGCCTATAGTTATCAATCCCTCGATGCCTTCCCGTTGGAGGATTTCATTTGCCTTCCTTATGCCTTCCCTGGTCTTCATTTCCTCACAGCGGGCTGTTTCCAGGATGGTGCCCCCGCGGTGGATAATGTTGGCTACCGACCTGTTGCCTAGCTTTATAAAGTCCTCTTCCAATATACCGCGGTATCCTTGGCGAATCCCTACGACCTCCAGCTTATGGCTAACCCCACAACGGACGACAGCCCTGATGCAGGCATTCATTCCTGGAGCGTCACCGCCGCTGGTTAACACGCCAATCTTTTTCATAATACTTTCCGATTTAGCTTCTATTCTACCATGAAATGCTTGGCTTCCTGGCTCCCTTAAACCTTGTAGCTATCTCGATAATACACCAGCAAGTAGAGCTCTCTGAGCAAGTCAGACTCGTTGTGCTTTATGATTTGCTGCAAATAGTTATTATCCTCTGTGTAAAGGAATCTTTGCCATAGCAAAGGGACATCTCTGCCGCTTATCACTGGCTCGTTAAAATAATGCTCCGCGTGCGAGAACAGCTCGTCCAACTTAGGCCACTTGAGGTAAAGTGCCTCGGCTTTTTCCTTCCAGGGCTGAAATAAGTCTATCCCTTCTATATCAATCCCTTTAGCTTGAAGAAATCCTTTCTCGAAGGAGAGATTGTAGGCGTAAAATGGCTTGGGGAGCGTCGGAACGAGTTCCGCAAGCTGAGCGATAAACGGTGCTTCTTCTTCCGAATTCCGGCAAATTATCTCGAGACGGCTCCCTTGAATATAGCCAAAGAGCACTATCTCATCTTGGTCCACATCAAGGCCGGTGGTCTCCAGGTCAATCAAGGTTCCTTGTGGGATACCCAACATTAACTCTCGGCTGTATGAGGTAATCATGCCTGTATCTTCTTGTTTTTGCCATTATTATTATACAAGCCGGATTGCACCAAAGATAGCATATAGCTAACTGCATAAATCATTATAATTCTCTCTCCTATTATATATAATCCTCCCCTAGAGGGAGGGGGAAAGCTCACTGAATTCACCCTCTATTTAAAAACGTAGTTGCCCAATTTATTGGGCGCACCCCTCTGTCATTGCGAGGAGCAGAGTGACGAAGCAATCTCGGTGGGGAGGCAATGAGATTGCCACGCCCCGACAAGTCGGGGCTCGCAATGACAGTGTGGAGTTGTTAATCAAGCTGATGTTAATATAGGTGGTAAAAAATTTGAGTAATATGGACATTTGTGAGCAGTTAAGGACTAAGCTTACGGAAGCTGTGGAGAGGAACAGAGCCGATAGCATACTCCTATCAGGAGGGCTCGATACGAGCATTTTGGCTTTTGTAGCCAGGCCTAGCACAGGCTTCACAGTGGCGTTGAAAGACTCCCTGGCATCTGACCTTCTCTATTCAGAGAAGATTGCGAAACTCCTGGGGATACAGCATAAGAAAATGGAGTTCGCTACAGAAGAGGCACTTGCCACCCTTCCCGAGGTTATAGGAATACTGAAAACCTTTGACCTCGCCTTGCCCAACGACATTTCCATATATTTTGCCCTAAAGCTGGCTAGAGAAAGTGGAATCAGTTCTATCATGACGGGCGATGGAGCAGATGAGCTCTTCGCCGGCTATTCTTACATGGCAGAGCTCCCTCCCAAAGACCTGGGAAGATATATAAGAAGGCTCTCAGAAAACTGGCATTTCTCAGCCAATGAGCTTGGCAGGGCTTTGGGCGTTGAAATCAAACAGCCCTTCCTTGATAAGGATTTCGTTCGCTTTGCCCTGGAGATAAGCCCGGAGCTCAAGGTTAAAGACGGGGTAGGGAAGTATATCCTGAGAAAGAGCTTTGAGGACTTGATCCCGCCGGAGATAGTGTGGCGGAGAAAGGAGCCCATAGAGTATGGCTCAGGCTCCACCAAGCTGCACGAAATAATAAATAGTATGGTCATGGACGAGGAATTCCAATCAGTAGCTAATAAAGTTGACATAAAGTTCATAAACAAAGAGCACTTCTTTTACTGGCGTATCTATAACGAGGTCGTGGGGGAAATTCCCAAAGCCAAGGATGATGAAATTAGCTGTCCCTGCTGCGGAGCAGGCATGGGCACATATCACTGCCCCACCTGCGGCTTCTCCCGTCCCTTGTTATGAAGCTCCTTTACATCCTTCCCTTGCTGAGGTTATCATATGCCGTATTTGAACGGGCCTGGTCTCCGCCCTAGTATCCGATGAAGGACAGCAAAACTAACTCAAGGATAAAAGGAGGGATTCAAATGTTAAAGGGCAAGAGCGTTCTTCTACGGCAGGTAAAGAGATCGGATATCTCATATTTTCTGAAGTGGTTTAACGACTCAGAGGTAATCCAGTATCTTTGTTTGTATCTGCCGATGACTGAAATGGCCGAGGAGAAATACATCGAGGAATTAGGCACCACGAGGGCGAAAAGCGATGTTCGGTTTGTCATCGAAGTGGTTGAAGGTGCCTCAACTAAACCCATCGGCAACTGCGGGCTGCACGAGATTAACGCAAAAGACCACAGTGCCAATTTTGGGATTGTCATAGGCGAGAAGGATTACTGGAACAAAGGCTATGGCACGGAGGCTGCCCGCCTGCTAATCAACTATGGCTTCCAACAATTGAATCTACATCGCATCTCATCGGCTGCATTTGACTTCAATGAGCGCAGCATTAAGCTTCACAAGAAAGTCGGCTTTCGGGAAGAAGGCCGTCTGCGGGAAGCCATGTTCAAAAACGGGCAATACCATGATGAGGTGCAGTTCGGCATCCTAAGGGAGGAGTGGAGAGGATTGTGATGGGGAGAGGAATTATATCAGCTCGTTCCGTGACTCCCGCCTGCCGTGATGAGGGTGGTAGGCAATTTATTAATGGGGTGGGGGTAAACACATACTTCGGCGCCGTAAACCTTCTTGATATTCGGCGCTGTGAGTATGTCGAGTGGCGTGCCTTCAGCGTAAACTTTCCCTCCATTTAGCATGACCATCCAATCGCAGTATTGGGCAGCTAAGTTCAAATCATGTAAAGCGATAATGACGGTCAAACTTTGCTCCAGGCAAAGGCTCTTGACCAGATTGAGAATCTCGACTTGATGGTTTATATCCAGATTGGCAGTTGGCTCGTCAAGGAGCATCGCCTTTGGCTGCTGGGTTAGTGCCCGGGCGATAATCAGCCTCTGTCTCTCTCCGCCCGAGAGCTCACTTACTCTGCGCTCGGCGAAGGATTGGGTATGCGTGGCCTCCATGGCTTGCCAGGCGATAGCCAGGTCCTTTCCTCCCTCGTAGCGAAGAAGCCCGAGGTGAGGCGTTCGTCCCATAAGCACCACTTCAAAAGCAGTGAAAGCCCCGGGCAAAGCCGGGCTTTGCGGCACCGTGGCAACAAGGCGAGCCAGTTCGTCTCGCTTAATAGTTCTTATATCACGGCTGTCAATTAAGATACGCCCGGAGAACAGGTCAATCACCCGGGTCATTCCCTTGATTAATGTCGACTTCCCCGAGCCATTGGGGCCGACCAGCCCCAGTATTTGGCCGGGCCTGGCCTTCATACTTACATTATGCAAGATGGCTCGATGGTCATAGCCCAAGCTGACATTATCCAGTTCAATCATAGTGTCTTATCCTTTTAGAAGAAAGCGAGCCCTTTCCTTCTTCGCAATAGATAAAGGAAGAAAGGTGCTCCACAGAAAGCAGTAATTATTCCTACCGGAATCTCCGTAGGAGGCATTATGGTACGGGCTAAAGTATCGGCCAGGATGAGGAAGATGGCGCCAACCAGCGTGGATAGAGGGAGCAAAAACCGGTAGTCTGGCCCCCAAATAAGCCTCACTGCATGAGGGATGAGTATGCCGACGAAACCGATAAGGCCAGTGAAGCAAATCGCTGAGGAAGTAATAAGGGTGGCAGCTGCCAGTAATATGAGCTTGACCCTTTCCACATTGATGCCCAGTTGTTGGGCCTGTTCTTCGTCTAGCTGCATTACATTGAGCGGTCGGGCATGAATCCAGATGACTACCAGGCCCGCTAATACACAAGGGAGGACCACCCACACCTCAGACCATTTAGTCAGGTAAAGTCCACCCAGCAGCCAGAATACAATCCCATGTAGTTCTTCACCGGAAACGGTCATGAGATAGGAAGTGATGGAGGATAGAAGAGCGCTTAGAGCTACTCCAGCCAGGATAAGCGTGGTGGCGGGCAGGGTTTTGCCGACACGAGCCAGCAAATAGACCACAGCCACGGCGCCTATGGCACCAATGAAGGCAAATAATGGCACGGCCCCAAAAGCCATCCAGGCTAATGTGAAGGGAGTAAGCATGGCAATGGTCGCTCCCAGTCCCGCTCCTGAGGCCACACCCAGAAGATAAGGGTCAGCCAGAGGATTGCGAAACAGTCCTTGATAAGTAGCTCCGGCTACTGCCAGGGCCGCTCCTACTAAACCTGCCAGAAGGATGCGTGGCAGACGGATATCCAGGATTATCGTTTTCAGAATTTCCAGGCTCACCGGTGCTCCGTAAATATCTGGGGAAGAAGGGGTAATATGAACGAAGGGCAGTTGAGAGAGAAGGACTTGAAAAGTAGTGGTAAAGGGTATAGGAACACTTCCCAGAGTAGTGGCAAACACTACTACCACTACCAGCAATGCCGCAAGCCCCAATAAAGAGTAAACTCTGCTCTGCCAGCGAATGGCAAAAGGGATAACGGGCTCACTAAATACTTCAGCTACAGTACGTGCCATCGTTAAAGCCTAGTTTAATATTCAATGCCTTCCCGGCCTTTTATTCCTTGACTATAAGGATGCTTCACTTCCCTTACTTCGCTGACCAAATCTGCCTTTTCTATAATCTTTTCTGTGACACCCCGACCGGTTAAGACAAGCTCTAACTTTTCTGGCTTTGCCTCCAGAAGAGAGAGAACCTCTTCTTCTTTCAGAAAGCCGTCGCGCACGGCAATGTTTATCTCATCCAGAACCAACATATCCCAGGACGGGTCCTGGAAAAGCTCCTTAATGAATTCCAGCCCTTTGGAGCATTCCTGGAAGACATCGTCAGGATTGAGTTCCTTGTAGAAGTGAGGATGTTTCTTAGCGAAAAGGAAAGTCTTTACCCCCAGCTTTTTCAGGGAGTTATATTCACCGTACCCGAATGCCTCAGGGTCTTTAAAAAAAGAGACGAAGCCGACCTTGAAACCGTGCCCGGCAGCGCGAGCTGCCTGACCAATAGCGGCAGTGGACTTTCCTTTGCCGGCCCCGGTATAAACTTGAATTAAGCCTTTCTTTTTCATCTTAGCTCCCTTTATTGTAACTCAGCCGAGATTTCCCAGAACCATACGTTATCTATTTTTTTACTTTCGCCCTTGGTAACCTTGAGCGCTTTCCTGAAAATGGGCCCCTCGGTAACGAAGGTGTGATATTCGCCATTTTCACCGCAGGGATGGGAGCCAAGTTTGCTAATTTGCCTTACCAAAGCTTTGTCGAGAACTTTTCCCAGGAAGTTCTCCTCTAATCTGGTGGCGACTATTATGGCTTTGAATTTCAATTTAAGGAATTCCTCGATTAGCTTCTCTGGCTTTGTCCCCCAGAGGGGCAAAAATGCCTTTATCCTGACCTCGCTACATACCCTCTCCACCCATTCCCGATGCTCTTCTAAGTCAATATCGCCGAACACGCCCCCTTCGATACCCTTATTCTTGAGTTCCCCGACAGCCTTCTTAAAGTTCTCTTCATAATTTTCCCATGATGTCTTCACCTGGATGAGAGGAATGCCGATAGCTTCTGCTTGTAAAGCTACAACACTGGCTTTAATCCCATGGGATCTCGACCTCTGGTCATCTTCGGAGACAAAGTTGAGCAGATATAGGACTTCGTGCCCCTGGGAAATTGCCTTATACGTCGCCAGGGCACATTCCTTACCCCCGCTCCAGGATGAAAAAACCTTCACTTAGCTACCCTCAGGCCCCCCAAATATCTCGGGGTGAATGAAATGGGCGAACCACTCTAAGCCCTCGACCAATCTGGGACCTGGGCGTTGAACCAGGTTATCATCGCATGTGTAGATTCTCCCTGATTGACTGGCGTTGGTAGTCGCAAGCTCGGTCGCATTCATCGCCCAGTCATACGACCATTCGCTGGCGATGATTATTTCAGGATCGCGGGCAAGGACATCTTCAATTGAGACCATCGGGTAACCGGTGACATTTCCAAAAATATTCACCCCGCCTGCCTTTTCAATTAGCTCGTTGATGAAAGTCCCTGAGCCAGCAGTCCATAATGGGTCATGCCAGACGATATAAAAGACTCTTGGCCTTTGTTCTAATTCTTCGGTCTGATTAGTTACTGCTTGAATCCTGCTTTCCATTGCAGATGTAAGTGCCTGGGCCTCCACTTCCTTATCGGTTATTTCCCCTACTCTTCTAATATCATTAAGCAAGTCATCTAAATCAGTAGTCTTTATACCATATACTGTAAGTCCCAGCCCTACCAAGTTATTGATAACGTCCATGGGAGTACCATACGCAACCAGTACGAGGTCAGGGTTAAGAGCGACTATCTTCTCTATGTCCGGGTTGGCATATCCCCCTACTTTTGTCTTGTTCAGAGCTTCCGGAGGATAATCACAATAATCTGTCACTCCCACCACCTTGTCCCCCAGACCCAGGGCAAACAGAATCTCGGTGTTAGAGGGAGCTAGGGAGACGATTCTTTGGGGTGTTCCGTTAATGGCGACCAGCCTTCCCAGGTCATCAAATACATAATTTACCGGTGTCTGCCCGCTAGGACTGCAGGCTGTCAGGGCAAGAGCTAGGCTCAAAAGCATCACTAGGAACCAGTTTGTCCCTCGGGCAAAGAATTGTTTAGAGGGCCTTTTCATGCGACTCACTGTTGCTTCCTTTACACAAAATTACTTTATTTTATACAAGTGCACTTGTTTTCACATTCTAAATGCTGCAGGATAAAATGTCAAGGGATTTCAGGGGTTACTTTGAGAAAAATTTGTAGTGCGGAAGGATATGCGATTAAGGGAGATAGGAAATTCTCTATCTTTTCTTCAGGTCAACAATCTCGTAAACCAGGTTTTCCTCTTCTAATCTCGGCACCAAAATTGGAACTTTGTCTTCACTACAGACAACCAGGAAGGACAGGCCACAGTAAGCTGCCTCTATGACTGCTTCCCGGACACCGTGAATGTAATCAGGCTTTACACCAACCTGCATCAATGCTACCAGAGCTTCCGTGCCCAGTGCTCCCACCAGCCTCGCTTCTTTTACCTCCCTTTTCAGTCGGGCGAGATTGGTGCTCTGGGAACCTCCATCCTGCACGTTGGGTACTTTGCCTATCATTACTTTGGCTGGCTCGAGTTTTATTACTCCTTCAATGTTGCGAATGCCGACATCCTGTCCTTTTTTAGCCGCAGTTACGGTTATTCCTTTAGCCCCTTTAGCACGAATAACATGGGAGGCGAAGAGCAAGCCGTCCTTCATATATAGCGATGCTGGTTGACCAACGGATAAGTCGCTATCAGCTATGGCAGTGGTTGTTGATATATCAGCCACGACTTTGCTCACAAACCAGGCGTAACTATGTAACTGCCGGGACATCTGCAAAATCCAATCCACGCCCTCCTTGGTTACCTTATATCGGGAGCGACCCTGGGAGCTCAGCCAGCCGTCCTTTATCAATTCTCTTATGTATTCGGAAACCGCCTGCGAAGTGATGCCCAGTCTTGGGGCGATGTCTTTCTGCTGTATGTTAGGCTGATGTGCAGCTATTTCCACCATTATCTGAAACTTAGTGGCCAGATTTTTGCTCTTTAGTATCTGCGCCATATTAACCATTATATCACTTGCTAACCAGGCTAAATTAGTAAAGCGAGCTGGGGCAAGTGCCTCTCAATATGCACCTATTGCAGCGAGGCTGCCGAGCGCGGCATATCCGCCGGCCATGCTCTATCATATGGACGTGAAATTGATATACCCTGGAGGCTGGGACTTGCTTCTGTAGCAAGCCAGGTGCCTTCTCTACGGACACCTTGGAATCGATTAGTCCCAACCGTTTCGCTACGCGAAAAACATGAGTGTCCACGGGCAGGGACGGCTTCCCCAGGGAAAAAAGTAGCACACAGCTGGCTGTCTTATGTCCTACCCCGGGCAGACGCATTAAGTAGTCTTCAGCTTCAGCCATAGTCTTCGATTTGAGGGAATCAAGGCTGATACGACCCTGTTCCTTTTCAATTTGCTCAAGTACCTGCTTGATTCTAGCGGCCTTGATTTGGAATAACCCCCCGCACTTAATGACCCGGGCGATATGTTCTGCTGGAGCCGACGCTACAGCTTCCCAGCTATCGAAACTAGCTTTAAGAGAGGCAAAAGCTCTTCCCGAATTTGCATCCGAGGTATTTTGGGACAGTATGGTTTCTATGAGCATATCAACAGGCTCCCTGTCTGGCTGCCACTTGCAGGGACCATATTCTTGCTCTAAGAGCTCAATAACTTCTTTAATAGCCACTAGCTCAAAAATATCATGTCGGCGCCTCTTGATGCAAAGATGCCTGACCTTCTCTGTCATTGCGAGGAGCATAGCGACGAAGCAATCTCGGCGGGGCTGTTGGGATGGAGATTGCCACGCACCTTTCAGGTGCTCGCAATGACAAACAAAAATGTGGAACATTTGCGGCAACCTGGGTGAATCAGATAAGATAAGCATTTCCAAAACGGGAGACGAATATGACTCTTGTAGAGAAGATATTAGCTAAAAAAGCTGGGAAGAAAGTTGTAAGGCCAAACCAGATAGTCGAGTTTTCTGTGGACCTGGCTATGATACACGATGCGTTAGGTGCGCATACAATTGCCAGGTTCAGGGAACTAGGCGTGGAAAAGGTCTGGGATCCCGCAAGAATAGTAGTAGTGCTGGATCACTATGTGCCCAATAAGGACATCGATACTGCCAAAAAGTGTCTTAATATCAAGAAATTTGTCCTCGAACAAGGTATAGAAAACTACTACGAAGTTGGTAAGGGAGGCATAGCCCACCAGGTGCTTGTAGAGAAGGGGCATGTGCTGCCAGGAACTACTCTTGTTGCTGTGGATAGTCATACCACGACATCGGGTGTAGTTGGGGCTTTTGCGACCGGGATTGGCGTTGATGAAATGGCTGTGGTCTTCAAAACGGGAAGGTTGTGGGAGCGGGTCCCGGGGACTATCAGGATAAATGTTGAGGGCAAGCTGCGGCCTCCAATTGCGTCGAAGGATTTGATGCTTTTCATACTGAAGAGGTTGGGAGTAAGCGGCGCCTTGTTTAAGTCTCTTCAATATACAGGCTCGACCATCAGTCAAATGAGCATCGAGAGCCGTATGGTATTAACCAATATGGCCATAGAATCAGGTGCTACTAATGGAATCATCGAGCCTGACCAGAAGGTAGTGGATTTTCTCAAGGCCAGGACCAACCAGCCCTTCGAGGTTATTCAGAGCGACCCGGATGCGGAGTATGCGGAAACACTGGAGTTTCACGTTGATGATATTAAGGAGCCCATGGTTGCCGTACCCCCGAAGCCGTCCAATGCTGTGGGAGTCACTGAGGTTGAAGGGACCAGAATCGACCAAGCGTTCATAGGCTCGTGCACCAATGGACGCCTGGAAGATCTCAGGATTGCTGCCAGGATACTCAAAGGTCGGAAGGCGGATAAGTTTACCAAGGTTATCGTCATACCAGCCTCACAGGAAGTCTTAAAAGCCGCTCTGGCAGAGGGGTTAATAGAGACATTTGTGGAAGCTGGGGCTGTGGTTGGTCCACCCACCTGTGGTCCGTGTATGGAAGCACATATGGGCATACTGGGACCGGGCGAGGTTTGCATAAGTACAGCAAATCGTAACTTTCAGGGTCGGGTAGGAGATGTGACTGCCAAAATATACCTGGCGTCACCAGCGACTGTGGCAGCTTCGGCGTTGAAAGGCAAAATAAGTGACCCACGGGAGTTTTTCCGGGAGGCATAGATGGAACTCAAAGGCCGAGTCTGGAAGTTTGGTAAGGATGTGGACACTGATGAACTCTTTGCCGGAAGGTTTATCATGGGTGGCGATGAAACGAGCCAGAGCCAATACCAAGAGTTCATCGCAAGAAGCGGGCTAAGCGATGTCGGGCATCGTGAGAATGTGCCCAAGGATTTCCTCACCAAGGTTAGGAAGGGGGACATTATAGTTGCCGAGGAAAACTTTGGGATTGGTTCAAGCCGGCAGCAGGCTGCGGAAACTCTGAAGTTTAAGGGTGTCCAGGCTGTAGTTGCCGACTCAATCCACAGGATATTCTTCAGGAACTTCTGGAACCTTGGCTGCCCGGCCATAGATTTGCCGGGAATTTCCGCTGAATTTGAGACCGGGCATGAGATAGTGATAAACCTCAGGCAAGGGACTATCAAGAACCTCACTACGGGCAAGGAGTTTGAGTTTCGTCTGATAATTCCAGCATGGTTTATAGATATGGTGGAAGCTGGGGGGCTAATTCCCTACCATAAATCCCTGAAATCTTAAATTCTGAAGCTAAAGTCAAATGTACGGGGCTAAGAGGCTGTTTTATCTGTCATTGCGAGGAGCGTAGCGACGAAGCAATCTCGGGGAATTACAGGAAATTGCCACGCCCCGACAAGTCGGGGCTCGCAATGACAAGAGAAGGAAAAGCCTCACAGTGACTTTTGTGTCGCGATTTCTGCAAATCACTTTATGCTCCTCCGAAATTTATGATAGTGTATCCCGTAGAAGTTGATGCACAAAGTAGTTTGGGATATGGACCCCGGTATCGATGATGCCCTGGCTTTAATTCTGGCGTTAAAATCACCTGAAATCCAAGTTCTGGGCATTACCACGGTGGCAGGCAATGCTCCTGTGAAAATGACCAGCGCTAACGCTCGCCGCGTGTTGGAATACCTGAACGCAGAGAGCATCCCGGTAGCGATGGGGGCATCACATCCCTTGAACCACTCGTTAGAAGATGCCTTAAGCTACCATGGCCCAGATGGTCTAGGCAACTGTGACTTGCCTCCTCCCAAGCTGCTGCTGTATCCGGCTAAAGCCTGGGATTTCCTTGTCCGCTTAGTTTGGGATGCTCCTGGCGAAGTTACTCTGGTAGCCACGGGGCCCCTAACCAATGTGGCTTATGCCTTTGAGCTTCATCCCGAATTGCCTGGGCTTTTAGCCAGGCTGGTTCTCATGGGAGGCGCTTATGGCCTTACTGGCTACGGCAAAGGAAATCAAACCCCCTATGCCGAGTTCAATATCTGGCAGGACCCTGAAGCTGCTCATATAGTATTCAACTCTGGGGCGGACATCTTCGCTGTGGGGCTGGATGTAACTATGGACCCCGCGGCTTGCCTAAATAGACAGCATCTGGAGCGAGTTAAGACCAGGCATACACCGGCTGCACATCTGGTAGCCCAACTGGTAGAATACGAGGTAAAATACCATGGATGCTGTAGAATGCATGACCCGCTAGCTTTGGCAGTGTTGCTGGATGCTTCCTTGTTCGATTATATATTGGCGAGGGTAGAAGTAGTTAAAGGAAATGACTGGGATAGAGGGGTTACTCGTATCTTGCTCTCTAATAGCTCTCGGTTGATACACGTAGCCTCTGCTGTGGATGGGCCTCGCTTTCTAAAGCTATTTCTATCGCGTATACTGGAGGAGTAAGATGGTCAGCTTGGTAGTCTGTGGCGCCATAAACTGGGATATTAGCTGCTTCGTAGAGCGGCTGCCAGTGCCCGGTGAAGAGGTTATTGCGGAACATATCACCCGGGTGTCCGGGGGGACAGGGGGTAATGTTGCTGTGGCGGCAGCACGGATTTTGGGAGCTAAAGAGGTGGCCCTGATAGGCGCTCTGGGAAGGGATGACATTGCTCGCCAGCAAATTGCCATCTTGGAGGACGAGGGAGTCATCACCACGGGAATCCACCAAATTATGGGAGAGGAATCGGGGCAGGCTTATATTATGATTGACCAGGCGGGGGAAAACGTCATTGCCAGCTATCTGGGGGCGAATGCCAGGCTGGGTCTGAAACACCTGAAGAAAGTGGAGCTTAAACGGCAACTACGGGAATGTCAGGGCATAGTCCTCACCGACCCGCCTTTAGAGGTGGCAAAAGGGCTAATAAACCTGGCAAAGCGGCATGACATCCCCGTGTTGTGGGACCCGGGAATTCTGATAAATCCAAATCGAGAAACATTGCTCTCTCTTGCTAAAGAAGCCGAAGTCATCTTCTTAAATGAAACGGAGGCGAGTGCTATGCTGGGAACTTCTGAGTTAAAGACGAGCTTCCAGAAGCTGAAAAAGCTGGGATTCGGCAATCACGCGGTGCTCAAACTTGGTTCACAGGGGGCAGTCATGCTTGCCCCGGCTAGTAGTACGGTGATCGAAATTCCTGCCTTGCCTCTCAAGGAGCTCGGTCTAAGTGTGATTAACACAGTGGGTTGTGGAGACGTCTTCGCTGGGGTCTTTGCTGCCTACTATGTTCTGGGAAGTGGCCTCGAACAATCGCTTATCATGGCCAGCACTGCCGCAGGTCTTAACGCCACCCGACCTGAAACCAGAGGCAGTCCCAACCGAGCTACCTTAGAGGAAGTGGCAGACCGCAGCCGCAATCTGGGCTTTGTGGTTCGAGAGCGCAAGCTGATTTGAAACGTTTGCCTTCGCCTTGAAGAGCTTCACTCTATATGCCACCTCCCACCAGCCTCAAATAGCCACCTTGTGTAAGTGCGGGACAATTCTATCTCGCTAAACTAGTCTTCAACAACCTCAACGACTTTATTTTTGCTCCTAAAGCCGCTGAGAATCCTGACCTGGCTTTTGGGAACGCCGAAATGCTCTGCCAGTAATTTGATGACTGCCTGGTTGGCCTTGCCTTCCTTGGGTGGCTCTTTAACCTTGACTATAAAGCTATCGCCTTCCTGACTGAGTTCTTCGGTTTTGGAATTGGGCTTTACCTTAACTTGAATTTTCATTCACCATCTCTCCCCATATTCCCTGGTTATGAAATCCTACCAATTTAACAGGTGTTATCTCATTGCTCAGGGGCTTTTCGCTATGAGCAAATACCCGGATATAGTTGCTGGTCAGCCCTGAGTATATGCCGCTTCCGGGACTCGTTTCTTGCTCCCACAGGACTGGCATAGTTTGCCCCAGGAACTGCTCACAGAAGCGGCGCCGGGAGCTTCGAGATAGCTCTAGCATCCGCTGGTTGCGCTCTTGTTTAACTTTGTCTTTTATCTGCTCGGGCATCCTGGCTGCCGCTGTCTCAAGGCGGAGTGAGAAGGGGAAGACATGGATGTTGGCGAAACCAGCTTGCTGACAAAAAGAGTAGCTCTGTTCAAACTCTTCATCGCTTTCCCCGGGGAAACCAACCATGATATCTGTGGTGATGGCAACCTCTGGTATCATTTCTTTAATCAAATTTACTGTTCTGTGATATTGGTCCAGAGAGTAGCTCCTCCTCATCCTTTGCAGCACGGTCTCGCTGCCACTTTGTAGCGCTAAATGGAAATGCCGACAAAGCCTTTCATCCTGCCACAGGGCAAGAAGTTCAGAAGATATTTCTGAAGGCTGTAAAGATGAGAGACGTAATCTCTCGATGCCAGTGTCGTAGAGAATATGCTGGACCAAATCCCTGAGGTTGGTGCTAGATCCTTCGCTAGCGCTCAGGACAGCGTCTTTATAGCTGCCAACTTTCGTCCCGGTGAGAACAACTTCTTTGTAGCCCAGAACCGCCTTTTGCTTAACCTCGTCAATTACCTGAGAAGCGGGCAAGGAATATTCACGAGGTCTTACTTTGGGCACAATGCAATATGCGCAGGGGCCATGACAGCCATCTTGAATCTTTATCAGGCTACGAGTCCTAACGGTGGCAGCAAGCACCTGAGATTGTTTTGCTTCACCCTCATCGAGTACTCTTTCTTCAAGGGAGAGTGCTTTGATGATGGCAAGCAGGTGCTGTTTCACTGGGTTATCAACTACGAGGTCAACAAGCTGAGCTAACTCTTGACGACTTCTTTGGGCATAGCAGCCAGTGGCGATAATTAGGGCTCGGGGATTTCTTCGCCTGGTCATCCTGAGCCAGTGGCGTGACTTGCGGTCGGCGATATGGGTGACTGTGCAAGTATTAGCAATATAAATATCGGCCACATCATTCGGCGATACAAGTTGAAATCCCGACTGGCTAAATTGGCTGGCTAGGGACTCTGTTTCCGCCTGATTGAGTTTGCAACCTAATGTGTAGAAAGCCACCCTCATTGATATGGATTATATTTATTGTCTGGCTGAGTGGTCAAATTATAGTCTTCAGCATGATTTCGTATAAAACCCTCTCCCTCGAAGGGAGAGGGTTTGGGTGAGGGTGAATTTCCCCCTCTCTCTAACTCTCTCCCGCTAGGGGAGAGAGGATTGCGACGTGGCAATCTCTAAAAAGAGTGTGAGATTGCTTCGCCCCGATAAATCGGGACTCGCAACGACATTTTGTTAAAGCCTTTCCTGTGATATAGTTAGCGGTTCTAACCAAGGGCATTAAGCTAGGTGTGAAATTGAATCAACGGGCTCGATGGAAAATTCTACCTCCAGTGCCAGACGAATACTTAAATGCTTCTGCCCTTCCTCCTCTAGTTGCTCAGCTTCTCTACAATCGTGGTGTTAAGCTAGAAGACATCGACCCTTTTTTGTCTGCTGACCGCAGGCTGGAGGGTAATCCCTTCCTCCTTCCTGACATATCGCAGGCTGTAAGCAGGGTCTACAAGGCCGTGCTTGCCCGGGAAAAGATTGCCGTCTATGGTGATTTTGATGTTGACGGCGTCACAGCCATAGTTATTCTTGTCGAGGGGCTATCATGGCTTGGTGCTGAAGTTATTCCCTATATTCCTGACCGCGTCAACGAAGGCCACGGATTGAAGATTTCGGCTCTGGAGAAGCTTCAGGCCCAGGGGGCAAATTTGGTCATCACTGTTGATTGTGGCGTAACTGACCCTACAGTGGTAAAACAGGCTCAAAACATGGGGATAGATATGATTATCACCGACCATCACATCCCGTTAGGAAGCCTACCTCGAGCCGTAGCTGTGATTGACCCGAAGCGAAAGGATTCAGTTTATCCCTATCCGGGTCTGGCCGGTGCCGGCGTTGCCTTCAAGCTTCTGCAAGCGCTATTCCATAAAGATAGCAAGGAGAAATGGCTAACCAGATTGCTGGACTTAGTAGTTTTGGCCACCGTTACCGATTTAGTTTCCCTCGTTGGCGAGAATCGTTATCTGGTGAAGGAAGGGCTGAAAGAGCTTAATAATAGCTCCCGCGTGGGAATTCAAGAAATGGTTAAATTGGCCGGGCTGAAGCCGGGTGAACTTGATACTGAAGATATCTCCTGGGTACTGGGGCCTCGCCTCAACGCTGCTGGCAGGATGAACAATGCCTCCATCAGCTACCAGCTACTCACCACCCAGTCATCAGAGGAAGCTCGCCTCTTGGCCCTGGAGCTAGAGGGAAAGAATGTTGAGCGACAAAAATTAACCAGTGAAGTATTAAGCCGGGCGAGGGAGAAACTAGCCGCCAAACTACACCTGCCGGTGCTTATAGAAGGCGACGAAAGCTATTCCATCGGTGTCATCGGGCTTGTTGCTGGCAAGCTCGTAGATGAATTTTACAAGCCTGCTATTATCATCAACCTGGGTCCAGAGTTATGTCAAGGTAGCTGTCGCAGCATAGCTGAGTTTGATATTGCGTCTGCTTTAGAAGAGTGCCATGACTTACTTACTGCCTTTGGTGGCCATCCCTTAGCCGCTGGCTTCACCGTAGCGCGCCGAAATTTGGCTCAGCTAGAGCAAAGGCTTGTTAACTTAGCTACAGACCAATTAGGTCATCTTGAACTTTGCCCGGAACTAGTGATTGATGCCGAGCTTCCTTTAACTGTTCTTGCTGGAGACACCTTTAACCTTATCCAGAAATTGAGCCCTTTTGGTCGGGGCAACCCACAGCCGACCTTTCTCACTCGACAGGTCGAGGTAATCGAGTGTCGTAACTTCGGCAACCATGGCGAGTGGCTGAGACTAAAACTCAAACAAGGAAATGTAACCTGGCAAGCTGTAGATTTTGAGTCGCAGAAGAAACGGGCGGAAATTCCGTCTCACATAGATATTGTGTATAACCTGGAAAAAAGTCACTGGAATGGAGAAGAGGTGCTAAGCCTTAATCTTCTCGATTTTGCTCCGGCTCAGCTTCGTTAGCAAGCTCGGTCACCAAAGCCTGTTTCTGAAATCGGCGCATTCTGATAATAAGCCAGGGCAAAAATACCGCCAATATGGCTAAGTCAAGAACTTGGGCTTGACGAAGCCCCCAGAGCACTGGTTCGTCAGTACGGAGAAACCTAATGCCAAAATCACCGGCGGCATAAAGGCAAAAGAAAAAGAACAAAAGACTGCCTGCGGGTTTGAGTTTTCCCCGAAATAGCCACACTATACCGAAAACTGTCAGCCCCCATAATAAGTGATAAATCTGAGTGGGGTAAATCGGCACCCCAAAATATTGGCTAGAGAGGTAATACCAATCTTGAAGAGGAGTACCGGGTGGAGGGGGAGCATAAATCACAGCCCCCGGGAAAAAATGAAACGGACTGAGCTGGCCAGAGCAGCAGCCGTTTAGGGTGCAACCAATCCTGCCTATGGCTAGAGCTAAAGGCGCCCCTACGGCAACGGCATCGCCTATGCTAAGTAGCATGGAAAAGCGCATTCTCGTCACCCTCATATAGATCAACGCTGCCACAACGATGCCGATAATCATCCCGTTTTGAGCAAGGCCAAGAAAGCCGATAATCTCTCGGGGGTTCGCTACGAAATGCTCCCAATCATAGATTACATATGCTAGCCGGCCTCCGATAAGGCCGCCAATGATACAACAAAAGAAAAGACTGTAGAGATCACGCGTGATGCCTAGCCTTTTTGCTTCTCTGGGAATGGTGACTACCAGCATTGCAACCGCTATAGCTATAATAATCCCATACCATCGTACCGTTAGGGGGCCAATGGTGAAAGCAACCGGGTTTACGCTGATAGTGAGCATTTATCTTTCCCTTTCCATTTAAGAGAAAATAGCATTAACAAAGACCTCAGCATCAAAGGGAGCCATGTCCTGTAATTTTTCACCAGTACCGATATAAGAGATGGGTATGTTTAACTGATCGCAGATGGCAAATACTATGCCGCCTCTGGCTGTGCCATCCAGCTTGGCCAGGAAAATATCGGTGACGTCCACAACTTCGGTGAAATGTTTGGCCTGGGCCAGTCCATTTTGACCTGTGGTAGCGTCCATTACCAGCAAAACTTGATGAGGAGCTGACGCATCGTGCTTAGCTACCACTCTCTTTATCTTCTTGAGTTCTTCCATGAGATTAAACTTGGTATGAAGGCGACCGGCAGTATCGATAATCACTGCTTGAGCATGGCGGCTATAGCCGGCCTGAACGGCATCATAGGCAACTGCTCCGGGGTCGCCGCCGGGTTGATGGGCGATGACTTCGGCACCTACTTTCCCTCCCCAGTGTTTAAGCTGCTCAATAGCTGCTGCCCGGAAAGTGTCTGCTGCCGCCAGGATAACTCGCTTTCCTTGCGAAGTGAAACCATAGGCCAGCTTGGCAATGCTCGTCGTCTTGCCCGAGCCATTCACGCCGACCACAAGTATAATCTGAGGAGATTCTTCCCCTTCACTTCGTTCAGGGTCAGAATGACAAGAAGCGGAGGGTCTTGATGAAGAGACGCTTAATAAACTTATCATCTCCTGTTTCAAAGCTTCCTGTATCTGAGATACTTCTGAAAGCCTGTCTGTTTTCACCCGCTGTTTCACTTTGCTCAGGAGTTTGCTCGTAGTCTCTACACCAACATCAGCCGAGACAAGCAACTCTTCCAATTCCTCCCAGACCTCATCCCCGAAAGAGCCCCGTTTAAAAATATTAGCTATCTTGCCGAACCAGGTTTCCTTGCTTCTTTTCACTCCCAGTTCAGTTTTTTTAAACAAATCGAACAAGCTGCCTCCATAATTGAGGGTGCCCCTATATAGTAGCACAAGTATAGACGACTTTTTAGCTGGCGATTTCTCGCCTCTTACAGTTCAATTCCGAATATCGGAGCCAGCACAAGGAAGAGACCAAACGCCATCATCAAAATTGCGGTAATCTTAGGGACCAAGCTCTCATATCTGGTTCTGCTGATAGCATTACTTATGCCTCCCATGATTAAACCAAGGGGGATTAGGCCAACGGTAGTGCCCAAACCGAAAACAAAAACGGTAGCCGTGCCACGCCATACATTACCGAGCGATGCCGCCCATAGCAGCATAGCAAATTCCACTGGGCAGGGTGGCAACCCACGCACTATACCAAAACCCAGGATGGAGTGCCAGTGCAGTAGCTTCGAGTTAACAGGGGCTACAGCTTCACCGTGATGATGACCCACATGAGTCAATTCCTTGCCCCTCAGCATAAAAAAGCCGAATATAATGGTAATCGCCCCAGCCGTAATTTCCAGAGGAGTTCTGACAATATCGAGCCATCTCACGCCGACATAGGAAAGGACAAACCCCATGGCAGTATCCGCCAGAGCCATCCCTAGGCCATACAATACTACCAGGCCAATAGCTTGAGATAATTTCTTAGCAGCCCAGAAAACGAATAAGGAAACGATTGCCTTATCTTCACAGGGCTCGAGGGTATGTGCTAGGCCCACTACGAAGGCGGTTGCTAGGCTTAGGTTAGCTAAATCCATTTCTTGAGAATTGACACGTCCAGCCTATTTTGGTTCCAACACCAGCATCACACTGTCCAAAATTGACATGTTTCAGCAACCTCTATTTACGGCAACGAGAACAGAGTCCGGAGAATTCAGAAAGATGATGCTCGGTATAAAAGCCAAGATTCTGGGCAAACTCGTTTTCCTCTCGACACAATTCTTTGTCAGCAAATTCTTGGATGGTTCCACACTGCTGGCAGACCATAAAACGATGGCAACCTTCTATAGCATTCAAGCTACACTTCACAAATCCGCCGCTGGATAGCATTTTGTGAGTTAGATTAAGGCGGCAAAGCAAAGCGAGTATGCGGTAGATGGTAACGTGGTTTAGATATTTGCCCCTCGCGCGCAAAACCCCCTGTATATCGTAAGGGGAAAGCGGTTTTCCCATTTCCTCTAGTATCTCAAGCACCAGCTTCCGTGGCTTGGTCGCCTTATATCCCTGAGCTTGCAAAATGCGAATTGAGTCTCGAATCATGGCAGCATTATATTTGAAGGAAAGGCTAAATGCAACAATATTGCAATTAGCTATTAAGAATAATCGCGCAGCTATCCTGGTCATTTCCCCTCAAGCCACGAGTTCTTCAAGCAATATTATCGCCGCTTCCTTGTCCAGGGGCTGGTTATTGTTGCCACACTTGGGCGATTGCACGCAGGAAGGGCAGCCGTCAGCGCAGGGACATGCTTCCACGGCTTTCAAAGTAGCGTGCCAGAGCTCGGTTACTATCTCGAATCCCTTCTCAGCGATGCCAATGCCTCCGGGGTGGGCATCGTAAATAAAAATCTGCGCCTTGCCGGTGTCGGGATGAAAAGGGGTGGAAACGCCGCCAATGTCATTGCGGTCGCAGAGGGCAAATAAGGGCAGTATGCCAATGGCAGCGTGTTCACAGGCATGCAGACCGCCATGGAAGTCAAGCCCAGCGTCGGCTATTTTGTCAATCGCCTTCTTAGGCAAATCAAACCACAGGGCCTTGGTGGGAAAGTTTTGTGGTGGCAAATCAAGAGGCTCCTCTTCGATGACCTCTTCGGTGAACTGTTTTTTCCTCTTAAAGCCCACTACTGTGATAGTAACATCAACATTTCCGAAGTAAACCTTCACACCGTGGCAATCTTTTTCCTTGAGCAGCTTTGTGACCCGAATGTCATGTATCTCCATAGTCTGGGTATAGTAATTTACAGGCCTCGGTTCTGCCCAGGCAATACGCCGGGCTAAATCAAGTTCCGTGATAAGGTAAGATTCACCTTGATGGAGATAGATAGCGCCGGGGTGTACCTGGAAAAAGGCGACGCTGGCTTCCACCGTCTCTAGTAAGCAACCCTCCCGACCATCAATGACGGCATAATTTTGCCCTGATGTTGCCCTGATATTTATGTCCTGGGCAGGATAAGAGATAGCAGGAGCGGGATGCCATCTCTCTTGGCGTTTTCTTAACCTCCCTTCTTGTTCCAGCTCAGCTAGCATGGTGCTACTGTCGCCGAAGAATTCTTCATCCTTATCTTCTAGCGGTTTTTCCCAGGCAGCACAGAGGAGGTGAGGCTTCAAGATATAAGGGTTGCCAGGATTGATTATGGCATTGTCAAAGTTCTTGCTGAAAAAGAAATCGGGATTACGCATCAAGTATTGGTCAAGCGGATTCTGTTGGGCGATAAGAAAGCTCAGGGAGCTATGGGTGCTTCGTCCGCTACGCCCTGCTTGCTGCCAGGCACTGGCAATGCTTCCGGGGTAGCCTGTAAGCACAGTTGCATCCAAATCGCCGATATTTATTCCCAGCTCCAGAGCTGTTGTGGCGACCAAACCGAGAAGCTCGCCTTCGAAAAATTGATGTTCAATTCGGCGTCTGTCTTCGGGAAGGTACCCTGCCCGGTAAGGGCTTATTTTATCCCTCAGGGACGGAGGTAATTGTTCCTGGGTATAAATATAAATGAGTTCGGTAAGTTTACGAGTGCTGGCAAACACCAGACTACGAATCTCTTTCTGAATAAGCTCTTTGAGAAGGAAGGCTGCTTCACTGTTGGAACTGCGTCGGCTAGTCTTAGCCTCATCAATGACAGGCGGATTCCAGAAGGTGAAGTATTTCTCACCATGAGGTGAACCATCTTCAACGATAGCTTCAAAAGGCAAACCGGCGATATTTTGGGCATGCTCTTGGGGGTTGGCGATGGTGGCTGAGCAGCAAATAAACTGAGGAGCAGAGCCATAAAAAGCGCAAAGCCGCCGCAACCTCCGCAGGACATTAGCTACGTGGGAACCGAAAACACCGCGGTAAATATGAGTTTCATCTATTACAACATATTTGAGATTGCGAAACAGTTTCGACCACGATTGATGGTTGGGCAAAATGCCCAAATGGAGCATATCGGGGTTGGTAAGTACCACCCTCGCCTGTTTTCTTATGTTTGCGCGCTCATTCTGTGGTGTATCGCCGTCGAAAGTAGCCATGGCTCCTGGGGAGAGAAGTCGGGAGAGGTCTTTCGTTTTGCCTAGGATTTGTTTCAGGCTACGTAGCTGGTCCTGAGCCAGGGCTTTCGTGGGGAAGATATAAAGAGCCCGGCTGTCCTTATCATGTAAAAGCGCATCGAGCGTGGCTAATTGATAGCACAGGGTCTTACCACTGGCACTGGGCGTGGCTATTATCACATTTTTCCCGGCCAGGATGGCATTCAAAGCTTCTGTCTGGTGGCTATAAAGAGCGGATATGCCCAGGGATTCCAGGCATGCTTGAAGGCTTGGATGGAGAAGGTTATCCAGTTTGCCAAAAATAGCGCCTTGATGAGGAATGCGTTCAATATGGATGACCTGCTGGCGATAATCAGTTAGGCTGACAAGGTGGTGGAGAAAAGCCGAGGCATCCATCAAGGAAAGGTTTCTATTTCTGAACTCAATAACTCTACATCGGGGTAGTTCTGGATAACGAACTTTACGACATTGGACAAAGTCTCATCGGCATGTCTTCTGTGGTTGCTAACACAAGCTACGCCTAAGGTGGCTAATTGCCATAAATCCTGGTTATCCACCTCGGCTACGGAAACATTGAACTTATTTTGTAGCCGTGTAATGATGGACTTGATTACCTGCCTCTTACCTTTAAGGGAATGGTTCTCAGGGAGGCGAAGCTCAATTTGGCACACACTGACGTGCATTATTTGTTCCCTCCTTATTTCTCTCCCTTCAGGGGAGAGCTTAGATGGGAGTTATAATCCCTTTCTGATGATATAAGCGACGAGGTCAGCCAGACGACAGCTATAGCCCCATTCGTTATCATACCAGGCTAATACCTTTATCAGGTTGCCATCAATGACCATGGTGCTCAGAGCGTCGAAGATAGCACTGGCGGGATTGCCCTTAAAATCTGAGCTCACCAGTGGCTCGTCACAGTATTCCAGAATTTCCTTAAGCTCTCCGTCGGCGGCCTTTCGAAAGGCATTGTTAACTTCCTCAGCGCTTGCCTTCCTCTTCAAATCAGCGACGAAGTCAACGACAGATACCACCGGAATGGGTACCCTGAGGGCAATACCGTGTAACTTCCCCTGAAGTTCCGGAATGACCACGCCCACAACCTTAGCAGCGCCGGTAGTAGTCGGGATGATATTGGTACCGGCAGACCTGGCTCGGCGCAGGTCGCGGTGAAACACATCCAGTATCTTTTGGTCGTTAGTATAAGCGTGGACGGTAGTCATTAATCCGTGAACGATGCCAAAGTTTTGGTGAAGGACTTTAACTACCGGGGCAATGCAATTAGTGGTGCAGGAGCCGTTGGATATAATGTGATGCTTCGCTGGGTCATATTTCCCTTCGTTGACGCCGAGGACAATAGATATATCCTCTTCTTCCGCTGGTGCTGAAATAATTACTTTCTTAGCACCGCCTTGAAGATGGGCAGCAGCCTTGCTCGCCTTGGTGAAAAGCCCGGTAGATTCGATCACAATATCCACCCCGTAGTCTCGCCAGGGAATTTTCGCCGGGTCACGCTCAGCTAAGACCTTTATTTTCCTCCCATCAACTACAATGCCATCGTCTTTAGCTTCCACCTTACCGGGATAGGTGCCATAATTGCTATCGTACTTAAAAAGATGGGCATTGGTTTTAGCATCGGTAAGGTCATTCACCGCCGCCACCTCTGCCTTACCTCCACAACGCTGGATAATTGCCTTCAGAGCTAACCTGCCAATACGCCCGAAGCCGTTGATTCCTACTTTTGCTGCCATTTCTTTACCTCCTCCTTTTTTGCTAGTCCTTAGCTATATACATAGAAGCACCATCCATAGCAACATTACTCACTCTGCCTTCCTCCGTCAAGAGCTTAAGATGAGCAAGGGTCTCGGTAACAGCCATTCGCTTGTCCCAAACTGGCAAATCCCGAAAAGCGGTGCCTCCTTGGTCGGTCATCCAGGGGATTTTCTGAGCTATCTCGTAGGCTGTCTTCAAGCCGTCGCGCAAAGAGTTCATGATGGCTCTCTTCCTTTGCTCGTGATGCTGGAGTATCTTTTCTATTCGCAGTCCTAAAGCATTGAACAGCGGCCCATGTCCCGGAAGGATAAAGTTAGCCTTAAGGCTCTCTAGTTTCTTAAGGGAAGAAATATAGTCGCCTAGGGGGTTATCGCCGGAGAGGGGATTGAAGCCAACGTGAGGAGTGGTCTCATACAATACATGGTCACCAGTGAGAATAAACTTTTTCTCTTTTTCATAAAGGCAGATATGGCCTGGCGAGTGCCCTGGCGTCCATAATACCTTCAATTCGAAAGAGTCGTTAGAAATTATGTCGCCATCCTCTACCATAACTTCAGGCACATCCGGGGTGACATATTTGTTCATCCATAATGAGGCCTCCTTTAACTGAGGCAATTCGTCCTGAGGAACACCATTCTGCCGAAGCAACTCTTCAGTCTTTTGAATCAGGTCAGCAAAATCTTTATACCTGGGAGAAATAAAACCCGCATCAATCCTGTGAATAGCTACCTGGGCCCCGCAGATTTGTTTTATCTTGCTTGACAACCCATAATGGTCGGGATGTATATGGGTGATAACCACTTTTTTGACGTCTCGAAGTTTGAGATTTGACAGTCTCATCCCTTCTTGGAGAGCCCACAGGGATTCTTGGCTATCCCATCCGCTATCAACTAGTATATGCCCATCACCGCCTTCAATTACATAAACATTGGTAGGCCATGACGCACTTCCAGGACCAGGAGTTTTTATTTGATGAACACCGTCTAATATCCGCATTATTTCATCCTCTCTATAATATTATATAACGCTTTTTTGCCAGCGTATTGTGCAGCCTTGCCTAATTCCTCCTCTATCTTAAGAAGGCGATTGTACTTAGCCAGTCTCTCGCTGCGGCAGGGGGCACCGGCTTTAATTAATCCGGCATTGCTAGCTACTACGAGGTCGGCAATAGTAGTATCCTCGGTCTCGCCAGACCTGTGGCTGATAATGGTTGTCCACCCCGCCTGCTGTGCTCTTTTGATAACAGCCAGGGTTTCACTAAGGGTGCCTATCTGATTTGGCTTGATAAGGATTGAGTTGGAGGCCTTTTGGACAATGCCCTTTTCCAGTCGCTTCATGTTGGTAACATAAAGGTCATCGCCCACAAGTTGAATCTGCTTTCCTAGTTGCGCAGTAAGCAACGACCAGTTTGCCCAATCATCCTCAGCCAGCCCATCCTCAATGCTGATGACTGGGTAATCCGAGACTAATTTGACATAGTAGTCAATCATTTCTGTAGAACTGAGTGTAACACCTTCTCGGGTGAGGACATATTTCCCATTTTGATAGAAAGTGCTGGCGGCTGGGTCTAGGGCGATAAATAAGTCCTGGCCAGCTTTATAGCCAGCCCTGCCGATGGCTGCCAGTATCATTTCCAGCGCATCTTTATTAGAAGGGAGCTGGGGAGCAAAGCCACCCTCATCTCCGACATTGGTGCTTAGTCTCCTATCTTCAAGCACTTTGTGCAGGGCATGATATACTTCGCTGCTCATTTGCATGGCTTTGTGGAAATTGGCAGCCCCCACTGGCACTATCATAAATTCTTGAAAATCGATAGAGCCCGAGGCATGCTTACCCCCATTGAGAATATTTAACATAGGGACAGGCAATTGTTTAGCTCTTGCTTCTCCTAAATAACGGTATAAAGGAACACCCCGGAAGCTAGCTCCAGCCTTGGCTACGGCAAGAGATGTCGCCAGTAGGGCATTAGCCCCGAGCCGGGCTTTATTAGCAGTGCCATCAAGTTCAATTAGTCGCTCGTCAATAGCTGCCTGCTCTAAAGCGGACATCCCCACTATTGCTGAAGCAATCTCATTATTGACGTGTTCTATGGCTTTTAGGACGCCGAGCCCTCTATATCTACTTTTATCACCATCTCGAAGCTCCACAGCCTCATATTTCCCGGTGCTTGCCCCTGAGGGGACAGACGCAATACCCGCGTTGCCATCAACCAATACCACCTCTGCCTCTATGGTAGGATTGCCCCGAGAATCGAGAATCTCTCTGGCTTTTACGCTTTTAATGCTTGCCATTTCCCTTCCCGTCATTGCGAGCGTAGCGAAGCAATCTCATAATTTTTGTGCCTCTTAGCCAAAGAAATTGCTTTACCCACCGCCTCGGTAGCACTCTGAACTCTGATTATGGAATTGTCCTCTTGCCCATTGCGTGACAGTGACCATGTATTCAAGCCGATGACTGGGATACTGCTCTTCAGAGCATAAGCAATTTCGCTTAGCGTTCCATAGCTTCCGCCGATGGCAATCACTGCCTGGGCTGACTTCACCACCGCAACATTCCTGGCCTCACCTAGGCCAGTAACCACGGGAATATCTAGCCAGGGATTTGCCATGCTCGAATCTTGTCCAGGCAAAATGCCCACGGTCAGGCCACCTTTGGACTTAGCCCCGCGACAAGCAGCTTCCATCACACCACCCAAGCCACCGCATATTACGGTGACACCCCGCTGGGCTAACAATTCACCCACGGTTTCTGCCAGCTTAGCTTCTTCTGGGGAGCAGGAGGAATCTCCGATAACAGCAATAATCATTTCGTAGCTTAGTATATTATATTAGCACACAGCTTGGGTCTCAGTGAACTGCATTGTAGCACGATTTCATCCCGCAGAAGAAAGCACGAAAGCTCTAAGCGATTATCGAACAATTCGCTCTGATGTTACTTTTTGGTTGCGATGGCTGCAAGGATTAGTAAGATAAGATATACCGCTATTTTGGCTAGTACACCTTTTTTCTTATCAGTTGAGCTATAACTCCGCCGGTAATAAGCACCAGACCAACAATCGTAACGACTACTACGCTTTGATCGGGCACCGTTGTGACTGAAAGTCGTTTTAGCAGTATCCCGAGTAATGCCCAATCAACCACAAGGCAATAATAGATATCTTTTCGGGTGAAGAGTATGGATAAGGCAATAGCAATACCAACGATAATCACTGCTACTGCCCAGAATTGCTCACCGAGACCCCATGTGTTCCAATTGACATCCACCAGTAGAGCGGTGACATTGGCAATCGTGGCTATGGTAATCCAGCCAAGGTAGACGCTGAAAGGAAGATGCACTAGATATTTTTCAGCCTTCGTAGCCTCTGATTTGCCAATATTTAGCCTCAAGTAAATTGCTATCAGGCATCCCAACAGTATCAGCATCAGAGCCAGAGATAGGGGGACGATTTTATAATGCCAGGAGAATATCCAGCCGATGTTGGCGATGCAGGAAATAAAGAATAGCAGCCCTATTTTCTGCACAAAGTCAACCTTCTGCGCGTCTCTTCTAACAGAGGGTATTAATTGATATATGACGAAGATAGCAAGTAATACGTAGATTAGCCCCCAGATTGCAAAAGTCAGCCCCGCTGGCACAAACAAGTTTGGATATAGGTCGGATAATTCGCCGGTCTTTATGTTATTTAGGGGAAGGATATTGGCCAGCGCATTAACGACAACGGTACCAAGAAAGCCCAACAAGTTTAGAATCGACAGGGATAACACTAAACGACTTTTATTCATGATTATCCTCCGCTTGCGCCACCCTGTAAGGACTGAGGCTTCAGCTCCTGTCTCAGTAGCAGGTGTAAAAAATGGACTGCTACTACTTCGACCCAGACTAGCGCGTTGAGTATTATAATTCGCTCATACAAACCAAACCAACCTCGCTGGTCACCAAAGAGCGCCCCTATTATCAGGCCGAAAGCCAGAATACCAGCAATCAGAGTATAGATAAAGATGCCTTTCCAATTCGGAGTGCTCTTGAAGCTGGGTGAGAGCAATAAAATAGCGATAGGGAATAACAAGCCAAGTCCATAAGATGCTAGCGTGTGAATTGTTCCATCGATGTGCGGAGCACCGGGATGGTCCATATGAAAAGTGGCAATCAACATGAGCACGAAGCCACAGAGAGCAAGAAGTACAATGCCGGCATAGAATCCCCGGGCTCTGCGGATTTTGAAAAAGAGTCCGGCGACAAAGATCTCCAGCAGCAAGCCCATAGCCAGAAAACAAATCGATTGTAGCCAGCCTACGCGAGTCAACGCCAGACTGCTGACTGAATCGCGGATTGGGCTGTAACCGGGAGTGGATAACGATGCTGTGAGGTCCCCCACAATCACCACAATAGGTCCCACGATACCGACTAGAGCTGGCACACTGTCGATGTTCAAACGTTTAGACATAGACATTAGCTCCTATGTACTGAGCGTGTTCGCTGTATTTAGTCAGCGACCTTACACATAATATTTCTCTTTAGTATTATAGCACACATGTTTATGCGAAGCGGCTAGTGATACAGGTGAGAATTATGGGGACTGCAGAGGGAGCCATACCGAAAAGGTGCTTCCCGCCCCCACCTGGCTTTCCACTTCTATCTTTCCCTTGTGAGCCTCAGCAATATGCCGGCATATTGCCAGACCCAGACCACTGCCTCCCTCGGCGCGCGAGCGAGATTTATCAACTCGGTAGAACCGTTCGAAGATGAAAGGTATATCTTCTGCGGGAATGCCGACCCCGGTATCCGTGATGGCGGCGACAGCCATTTGCCCTTCGCGGCGAAGTGAGACAGAAACAGTCCCCGGAGCGGGGGTATATCTGATGGCATTATCCAAAAGATTCATGAACAGTTCTCTCAGCCGTGCTTCATCACCTTTCACCACCAGATCCTGCGGCTGACCTAATTGAAAGCTGAGCCCTTTTTCCTGGCAAAGGACCTCTATATCCGTGCCCAGATTAGTGATGAGCTTGCCGAGGTTGACTTCCGTGAAGTTCCATTGTTCCTTTCCGGCATCGGCACGAGCGAGAGTAAGCAATTGGTCAATGAGGGAGGACATCTGTCTTGATTCCTGGGAAATAATCTCTAAAGATTGCCGGTAATCGCTTGATGGTCTTTCTTTCTGGAGTGCCAGCGTGGATTCAGCTTCAATTACCGCCAGGGGAGTACGTAATTCGTGCGAGGCATCGCTGGTGAATTGCTTCTGGCGCTGGAACGCTTTTTCCAATCGTCCAATCATTTCATTCAGCGTTGCTGCTAACCTCCCCAATTCGTCTTTGGTGTTCACATTGATCCTTTGACTTAAGTCAGTTTCCTCGATTTCCTGCGCTGTCTGGGCAATCTTGTCTACTGGCTTAAGCGCTCGGCGGGCCAGAAATATACCGCCTCCGGCAGCTAATGCCAGAGCTAGCGGGACAGCGATGATGAGGGTGCGTAGCAAGCCAGCCAATGCTTGGTCTATCTGTTTTGTCGAGCGGCCAATGACCAGTGCAGCTGGCTGGATACCGGGCGGTGGTCCCAGAATGCTAATGTTTATAGGGACAGCCAGGAGACGTAGCCCTTCGCCTTCCTCTGTCTGGATAGTAGCAAACAAACTCGTGCCGGCAATGGCTTGCGAAATGAATTCGTGGCTCAGGGTAATATTTGTCCCTCGGGGAGATACCTCCATCAGTTGGTCGCCGGAGTAAAAGTACAGTATGACGATTTCCCCCAGCTCCTCTTGGAATTCTCCTTGCCTTATGCTTTCCAGAATAGCTGGGATATCATGTAGCTCCGTCGAACGTAGTATCAGCGAATCATCCAAACCTCGATAGAGGCTTCGCGAGAGATAGAAATATACGCCGGCACTGAGGGCACTCAATAGAACTGCCAGCACCAACAGGTACCAGATGGTAAATCGGAATTTGATGCTATGAATAAAGCTCATGGCGCTTTCAGTCGATAGCCGGCTCCTCTCACCGTTTGAATCAGGCTATCTTCCCCCTCGCTGTCAATCTTACGCCGCAACCGGCGGATATAGACATCTACCAGATTGGACAGGCTATCGAAGTCGTAATCCCAGGCGTGTTCTTCCACCATAGTCCGCGTGACTACCACGTTGGGATGGCGCATGAAGTACTCCAGGATGACGTATTCCTTAGTGGTCAGTTCAATAGGTCTTTGTCCTCGCCAAACTTGGCGGGTAAGAGTGTTCATAGTTAAATCACCCACCCGAAGCTCTGGTGATTTTAACATTCCCTCTCGCCGCAGGAGCGCCCGAACTCGAGCTAGAAGCTCATTGAAGGCAAAAGGTTTAACCAGATAATCATCGGCTCCCGTATCTAGTCCTCTGACTCGGTCCTCCACTGTGTCTTTAGCCGTCAACATCAGAATGGGAGTATTAATTTTCTTGGTGCGAAGCTCGTGGCAAACTTCGATGCCATCTTTATTGGGCAGCATGATGTCTAGAATGATGAGGTCATATGGATTGACCTCGGCAAGGTATTCTCCCTCCTCTCCGTCGTAGGCTAAGTCAACAGCGTAGGCTTCTTCCAGAAGCCCGCGCTTGATGACAGCACAGAGTCGCCGATCATCGTCAACGACCAAAATTCGCATGACAAACTCCTTAAACGAATTATATTACACCAAGATGAACATGAGATGAAATGGCTCAATTGTATGATTTTTCTGACGTTCACCTCCAGTTCATGGTGGGTTCATGTTGTTGTGATAAGCTGGATTTGCACTGATGGGGACCAATCGAAGAAAGAAGGCCGATATAGCATCTAAGGAGACAACGTGTCCCCAACAGTAGAAAAATAGAAAGGAGGTGACATGACAATGAAGAAACGTAAGTGGTTCATTCCAGTTGTGGTGGCGTCTGTACTGCTGATCGGAGGTATAACTGGAGGAGTAGTCGCTGCAAACAATAGCTCAAGCAATATTACTGCAGGGAACCAGAGCCAGGCAACCGATCGATATCAGGCGCTTCTGGATAGAGCTTGTGCCATCTACAAAGAGACGACGGGTGTGGCCCTCGACTCAGAGCAACTAAAGAATGCTCTGGAGCAAGCTCGAAGCGAGATGCAAGACGAAGCTCTAAAAAGCTGGCTGCAAGACCTCGTAGGCAAGGGCAAGATAACTCAAGAAGAAGCTGGCCAGTATCTGGAATGGTGGCAGTCCCGGCCCGGCATCGAATTACCATTACCGGGGCTTGGCGGACGTGGTCATGGAGGCGGTATGATGTGGGGCAGATTGTTTAAGGCTTGGGGTGGTCCATGTGCCCTTAATGCTTCTGCTGAAGCAGGCAGTTGATAGGCTGGTGGAGCAGAACTTGTCCGGAGAGGAGGTGGGTCTTCCCCCCTCTCCTTGGCACGGAGGTGAAAAATGAGTAAGCTAAGGTACATTATAATAATTGTCCTTTTGGTTGTTGGTATCAGCTTAGTTGTTACCGGCACTGTACATATTTCCCCTAGTTCCGCCTCAGGATATCTGTCTGTTGACGAGAAGATTGGCTCCGAGCTTAGTACCCAGGAGTTAGTAGCGGAGGTAGCTCCTGCCGTGGTTTCCATCGTTACTGAAACGGTGAGCTACAACTGGTTCTGGCAGGCAGTCCCACAGACAGGAGCGGGAAGCGGGATAATAATCAGCCCGGACGGCTATATTGTGACCAATAATCATGTGGTAGAAGGTGCCCAAAAAATGACCGTAACTCTTAGTGACGGAAATGCTTTTGCGGCAACCATAGTAGGTACAGATGCACAAACAGATCTGGCGGTGGTGAAAATTGATGCCAGCAATCTTTCCTACTTACATTTCCTGAGCAATTCTCTGGAGCAGCTTAGCGTCCTTGAACCGGTGGTAGCTGTGGGGAATGCTCTGGCTTTGCCTGGAGGTCCTACCTGGACTTCTGGCGTCATCAGCAATCTGGGACGCTCTATTGAAGAGGACACCGGCGTGGTGCTCAATGACATTATTCAAACCGATGCGGCTATCAACGCAGGAAATAGCGGCGGGCCGCTACTGGACACGGCAGGGCAAGTAGTCGGCATCAATGTGGCTATCGCTAGCAATGCCGAGAATATTGGCTTCGCCATAAGTACTGATACTGCTATCCCTGTAGTGCAGAGCTTAATAGCAAAAGGAAAGGTAGCCCGTCCCTGGCTTGGAGTGGAAGTGGCCACCGTCACCTCAACTATCCAGCATTACTACAACCTCTCAGTCAACGCGGGAGCGCTCATTACCAGTGTAAGCAGCGGTAGCCCGGCAGATGAGGTGGGATTAAGACCAGGTGATGTTATCACTAAGATAGGCAACGAGGACATCAGCACTGCCGCAGAACTGATCTCAGCTATAAGGTCTCATCAGATTGGTGACCAGGTTGAGATTGTGTATTACCGTGGGAGTGTACAGAATGTAGCTCATGCTACGCTGGAAGAGTCCCCGTCTTAGGCCGATGACGAGTGGAAAAGAAGAAAGAAGGAGGTTCTTAGTATATGGGTGTAGTTCGCAGAGTAATACGTAATCTGATTCGGAGTCCCCTCCGCACAGGTGGGATCGTAGCCATTCTGTCAGTCAGCATCGGGCTGGCATTGATTATGGTCACAGTTCATGGCGCCACTGAAAATCAACTAGGGTCGATAGGAACGCAGATCGGCACGGAGATCACAATACAGCCAGCTGGTCGCTTTGGTATGATGGGTGGAAATGGGACACTGGCCCAAGAAGATGTGGACAAACTCAATGACATCTCCCACGTGGTCTCCGTACAGGAAGGTGTTCAGACTCAGTATACCGGCGGCAGCCTTGAGTCAGCCGTTGAGCAGGGAGGCCAAGGAGGAGGTTCCTTCCCCGGCGGTTTCCGCATGGGCATAATGGTCATGGGGTTTGATACTGCCACGGACAATCCGACATTAACGGGTGGTGCGCAGATGGATATAACAGATGGACGCTACTTCACCACTGATGAAAATGATGCCGATGTGATGATCGTCGGTCAAGCCCTGGCTGATAAGAACAGCCTCACTATTGGTTCTACAGTCGGCATAAATGGCACGCCGGTAGAGGTCATCGGTATTTACGACAGTGGACAAGTCTTTGGAAATAACATGCTGGTTATGCCTATTGGCACCGTGCAGCGCCTATTTAGCTTGGGCGGAGTGACTTCAGTAACGGTGCAAGCCGATGATGTTAACAATGTGGATGCTGTAGTCAGCAGTATTCGGGAGATCTTTCCCGAAAGCGTTGCTGACGTCACCACTGCCCAAGATATGTATCAGCGAATAAATAGCTCTGTAGCAAGTGCTCAGAGCACCAGCCAGATGGCGATGATTGTTGCTTTCATTGTCGCCGGAGTAGTAATCCTGTTTGCCGTGGTCCTGATGGTGCGGCAGCGGGTAAAAGAGATTGGCATTCTGAAAGCCATCGGCGCTTCCAACCGGCAGATAGAGCTTCAGTTGGGTGGAGAGGCCCTAGGTATGAGCGTTATGGCTGCCATTATCGGTGCCCTTATCACCTATCCTCTGGCTCAGAAGGTTGCCAATTTGCTTGTGGCCTCCCCGGGAGGGGGATTCGGTGGCGGCATTACCCGTGTTGCCGGGATTAATATAGCCGTATCACCAGAAGTTTTCCTCTACGCACTGGGCATAGCCATAGCACTGGCTGTGGCCGCCAGCATATTCCCAGCCTGGTATATCTCACGAATTAAACCAGCGGAGGTGTTGCGCTATGAGTAACTATAAAGAGATGGTTATAGTAGTAGATGGATTGGTCAAACAGTTCAGCACATCGGAGTACACAACGGTGGCAGCGGTGAACGGTGTTAGCTTTAGCCTACCCAGGGAAAAGATGATAGCTATCAAAGGGCCCAGTGGCTGTGGCAAGACCACCTTGCTGAACCTGCTGGGGGCTCTGGACAAACCCACAGCCGGAAACATAGTCGTGGATGGGATTAAGGTCTCAGAGCTCTATGGTGTGAATGAGTCTGAGTACCGGCTCAGGAAAGTGGGATTCGTCTTTCAATACTATTACCTCATCCCCAGTTTAACCGCTCTGGAGAATGTTATGCTGCCGATGGACCTCCGGGGTATGAAGAGAAAGGGGCAGGAAGCAGGGGCGCGCCGGTTGCTGGAAAGAGTGGGATTGGATGCCAGTCACCAGGACCGCCGGCCTACCAGGCTTTCAGGGGGTGAACAGCAGCGGGTAGCTATCGCCCGCGCCCTGGCCAATGCTCCGGCTATCATTCTAGCAGACGAGCCTACCGGCAATCTGGATTCCAAGACCGGCAAGCGGATTATTGAACTCCTCTACAGCCTTACTCAACAAGAGGGCAGAACGGTAATAGTAGCCACACATGACGCTGATATAGCAGCCAGAGCGGATATTGTCCTGGAAATGAAGGATGCCAAGCTAATAAGCCAGACCGACGCAAACTAAAGAGGTAGCATCACCTTTTTGACTGGCAGGAGGTAGGTCAAATGGCTGTTCAGTTGTGCAGTGCGCCTATTAATATTGCTAACAATAAAGCTTCGAATTCTTTGGGGATGCCAACCCTGCCTAGCCAAGCCGAGCTACAGCTACCTCACCATTTTCTATGACGACGGTCATTGTCCGTCGACAGTTAGGGCAAGTGAGCGGTCCTTTGTAGTTGGCTTTAGATGGCTCCAGAGGGATACCTTTGCCACAGCCCAGGCAGATTACTCCTGGGGAGCTTCTCGGACCAGCTTGGTGCTGTTTTTTATGGCTAGCTAGCTGCTCTATGGTAGCGAATTCGATTCCGCAAGTAACACATTTAAAACGCATTTCTCTCCTTTGGGCATTCTCAATGTCTAAAATCGCCCAATGACTAATTTATTATCCCACAATTATATCATGGTGTTCTCCCCTGACGAATAATTTGGGTTTAAGCTTAACAAAACGCTAGATTGTTGGATAACTTCCTACAATGTTACCTTTGTACAAATATCGGGATATTTGTTCCGTTGTAGGTATAGCTATTTCGAAGGAAGAGGGTATGCTCTTTCACGGTCATAAACCAGCAAGCCTTACTTTTAGTAGGCTAATTGCATCTTAATTGAACTTTTAGTAATTGAGATGATTTAGACGAACATTCGTTATCAAAGGAAATAATTTTTAGTTCATTCATTGGCAATTTTAATAAATAACTCAGCTAGCTCTTGAGGTTCAAGTATCATAGCATCATGACCGGTCGCCATTTCGTAATAACCCCAGTCTTTCGAGCTTCGCGCCATCTCGGCAAACCCATCGAAGGAACCGAGAGGAGGCTTGTTCAGATAAATATACGTACGTGGCACGGTAAAAGCACCCGGATTTGTAAGATGTACTGGCTCCTCAAAAGTTTTTATTGGCTGGGGCACCAACTTGGACTTAACAAAGGCAATGTCCGCCTCTAAGGTAATGCCAAAATGTTCAGGAGGGGGTGCAGGAACAAGCCACCCCTGTCCTGTCGCTTTTGCTACCTGACGCATCATATTCATAATCTGTGGCCCTACAATGTCCCCAAAAGATTGACCGTCTTTGGGTACATGTGCATCCAAGTAGATCAGTTTTGCGATACGTTCCGCTGCTTTATCCGCCACGCCTGTAATAACCATACCACCATAACTGTGGCCAACCAGCAGCACGTTGTGTAAATTTTTATCATACAGAATGGCTAATATGTCCTGAACATGAGTGCTCAAGCCAATGTCAGGATTTGCCAGTTTTACTTTTTCCCCGAGTCCAGTCAAGTCAGGAGTAAATACATTGTAACCAGCCTGAGCTAAATAAGGTACCAATCGCTCCCATACCCATGCGCCATGCCAGCCGCCATGAACCAAAACGAAAGTTAGATTATTCCTTTCCATTTTACCCTCTCCAAATCCCTTGGCTCGGCTAGCTATCAGCCAAAGAGATACATCCTAATCTAATTATAGCACTTGCTAGGTCAGTGAAGTTTGAGGATAGCTTGAGGCTTTATCGGAGGATCGAACATTCCGCTAGATTGTTGCGTCAGAGGTAACAAAACAAGTTATTGTTCAGGGCTAGGGATATTCAACTCTGCCATCCGGGGCTATAATTTTGCTGGTCGTCCTTTTCATTCTTATTGGTGAAACATGGGGGAAAATACTAAATTCAAGCTGATTGTTGGATTCCTGGCAATTCTAGCCTTGGTCATTTCCATTTACGCCCGGTTCGCACCCCGGTTTCCAGGCGACCTGTGCCTGACGCTCCGTTTGCAATCTTTTGATAATCATTTTTTGCTCTCATTCATGGACTACGTTTCGTTTATTTTTGGGGGCTGGTCTTCAGTGCTGGTGGTTGTTATCATCGGTATCCTTGTTTGGTGGCGAATAGGTAGACTGGAGGCTATCATGATTCCCGTGGGGGGATTAATCACGCTTGTAAATACGGCATTGAAACTGGCCATCAATCGTCCGCGGCCTTCGGCCGACCTAGTTCACGTCTTATCCAGTGAGCAAGGTAATGGATTCCCTAGCGGACATGCATTCTTTGCCATTTTAATATTGGGACTTACAGCCTATTTTATTTCCATCAATCTGAAGAATCGTACCATACGGATGGTGGTTCTAGCAGGTTTGATTGCTTTAATTCTCTTAATCGGTACTTCTCGGGTTTACCTGGGAGTCCACTGGCCAAGTGACGTCATAGGAGGCTACCTGATAGGGGGAGTCTTCTTAACTGCGCTTATCTGGTTCCACCGGACTTGGAAGGCTCATCATTCGCAGCAGCACAAGCGACTTTGAAATCACACAACCTGGACTAATGTGTAGACTCGTACAAGACCGCTCCACACCAAAGAGGGTATCTGTACAAGCAACCAAAGCACTTTTAAGTCTACATCCGAGGACAGTTCATTCTTTCTGCAATTACATCCAGATGCAAAAATAGAGGTAGCTATCGTTTGCTCGCCACTATAAAGGCTGTAGCAAATCGTGGGTGTTCAACAGTTTTAACCTGGATATCTGTGAATCCGGCTTTGCCAAGCATGTCACGTATTTGCTCTTCCGGATAGAGATTGAACCCATACCGCGTAAAATTAAACGGAAGCTTCGTGGAATAAGTAAGGACGAATCTCCCTTTCGGTTTCATGACACGAATAATTTCTTCCATGCCGAGAGCCGGATCAGGCCAGAAAAATATCGTATTTACAGTGCTGACTTTATCGAAGCAGTCACTTTCAAAAGGTATCTTCGAAGCACTACCCTCTCTTATGTCTACTTTTCCTTGAGATATAAGTTTCCCGAACTTCTTTTTACCTCGTTTCAGCATTGCTTCTGAAATCTCGATCCCAGCCACCAATCCATTGGGAGCTAACCTCACCATCTTCTGTACAGTAGCTCCGCCCCCGAATCCAATATCCAGAACATGATCCGTTGGCTTGATATCCAGGAGTTGAATGGTCACATCGTTAATGTGAGAAGTGGTTCTATTCAGAAGTGCTGCAACTAACCCGCTGAAAACCCCGCTTGGATACCCAGCTTGCTTTGCGATGTACTTCTCCAAAAGCATACTCGCCCTCCTTATCTATAGCCTGACCTGTTCTCGACCTATTAAGCACGCTGATTATCTGCTTCTATGAAGGATAACTCCTGCTTCAGGATGGTGTCAACAAATAGATTCTATGACCTCCTGTATCTGTACAATAGCGGATGACACAATCCGCTAGATTGTGACTTTTGGGTCAAAATAAGCAAATGTTCCCCAACAAAAGACTCTTTAGTTATATCTGATAACCTGGCAGGTGCATGGCTAATTCTCCGGGCTGGGGCAAGATTGGCATAAATAAAAAAACACTACTTTTCTAGCTGCTTTAGAGCTTCTTTCACTACCGTTGTTAGCTCCTCGGGGGTAAATGGTTTAGGTAAAAGTGGCCTACCGCTTTGCTCTATAAAAGTCATGGTTTTCTCGTCCATCATACTCCCGGTAGTGAATACTACCTGGTTTGCCAAACGCGGATATTTTCTTTGCAGCCATTGGTATAGTTCTGCGCCGTTCATTTTCGGCGTCCTGATATCAATCAGACAAATGTCATATTGCCTCTTCTCTATCATATCCTGAGCTAACCTCCCATTGACGGCAATTTCCACCTCAAATCCTTCCCTAGTAAGGACTCTTTGGCACATATTGCCAATCGACGGTTCGTCCTCGACTACCAGGATTCTCTTCGTGGTGCGATCAAGAGTATTTATTGTATGCCTTCTTTAATCAGCGACTCTATGAATAATATTTCTTTTCAGTATTGTAGCAAACATATTTATGCCGTCAAGTGGCTAGTTGAATTTGCTCATTGCTGCCTCTATCCCCTGGGTAAGAAAACAATCGATGGCTTCGGCCACCGTGGCAATTACAGACTTAATTATCGCTTCTTCCTGAGGAGAAAAATCGCTGAGCACATAATTGACTATGGCGTCCTCGCTAACGGATTGCTCCTCCGCCTGGGGCCGTCCAATCCCCACCCTGATTCGGGGGAAGTCCTCGCTGCCTAGGGCGGAAATAATAGAATTCATTCCCTTGTGTCCTCCTGAGCTTCCACTCTGGCGCAGGCGAATTTTGCCCAGAGGCAAATCGAGGTCATCGTATATTACCAGGAGGTCGTTCAAAGGGATATTATGCTTACGCACCAGACCAGCTACAGATTGGCCGCTGAGATTCACAAATGTCCCTGGTTTAGCCAGCAGCAACTTCTCGCCTCTTACTTTGCCAATGCCTACCCTGGCCTGGCATTGTCTTCGGTCAAAGCGAATAGAATGAAGCCTGGCGAAGTCATTCAGACACTGGAAGCCAACATTATGGCGATTACGGGCATAAGTCTTGCCGGGGTTGCCCAGACCAACTATGAGTTTCATTAGCTTAGAGTTTATGGGAATTCAGTCTCCGGATATTATGGCTGATTCCATCGACGCTAAGCAAATGCTACTCACCCTAAGCAGCAAGCTTGATTGGCTAAATGGCCTTATATTCGCCAGTATTTAGTCTTAACGATCTAGAATGTCCCATTTCACAAAAGTTGCATGGGCGACAGTGGCAGGGAAGCCGGGATGATTCGTTTTGTAAAAACGGCTATTTTTTCTGGAGTCCAACAGCTCTTTTTCATACGTAAGGCGGCCACCCGCGGCGGATTCAGTTGTTAAAGTACGTAGGATTCGTTTCGTCAGCATTTCCCTTTTATATTTGTGGGCCGTATGGATTGGCGGAGTGACGCAGGGAGGCAAATGACGGATGAAGCTCAAATGCCAAAGCCCAAATGACAAACCAAGTCCAAATGACAAAATCCATTCTGGCCACAGCGCTTCCTTTTAGTCTGTGTTGGGTTTGCAGTCAGATTCAGGGAAGCCTCACCTGCGGGATTTGGTTTGTTAGGGTAGCGCACGGGGTTCTGAACACAAATTAACATGAATTCTTTATTCGAACAAGGGGAAAATGTCGCTTCTTCCCCGAATGGTTGACCGAGGCCGCGAGAATGATGCTGAGGAATAGACACCCATCTCAATAGCGTGCGAGTATTATCCGATTTAGAATATCCTATTTTAGAAAGTGAATGTAGCTAACTACAGACTGTAAGTATTTTAGACTACAATTTTGGATTCCTTAGCAAATTCTAGCCAGACATCGGGTAGCCTTTGGACCGAAAATTGGTATAGCTTGAGAAATCTATCTATCTCATCTTCAATGTAATCCTGAATTGCCGGGTAGTCTTTCTTCTCATACCATTCTCTAATTTTAGAACCCGAATATCTTTTCCCAGCGAATTTCTCTAGTTTAGCTCCTTCGAAGCGGCCATGGTTAAAAATTATCACAACTGGCTCTATATCTATGTATGCGCGTTGCGCAAATAGACTTAATAGACTTTTTCCATTTACCTTGATATCCATCTTTCTCCAACGATAGATTAGACTGGTAAAATCAAAGCTCAGGTTGTATCCAATTGGCACAAAGTCCCATTTATTCTCCACATTAAATATTGGATAGAATCTTTGCAAAATTTCCTTTTCCGAAGATTCCCAAGATTTCAGTATATTTAACTTGCCTTTTACATCTCCTGTCCTACTGTCAATTTGCTGGTAAGTTATTGCTATTATTTCATCATTATTGAAATCTGGATCTTTTGTTTTTGAGTATGTTTCAATATCGAAGTAGTAATCTGACATTTCCTTCCTCCATTCAACTCTACATCGTTCCAGCGACGAGTCTACTTTTTATGCGATTTCTTTTTGGAAACCAAATACGAAGATATAGATTTGTCGACAATGTCACCACTTGATGCGGTAGCAGTGATCCAATGTGTCATTTCATCCGAAGGTAGAGCAAGTGAAGAATATAATACCGCACGCCTGTCCCAAGGTCCGAGGACATCTATACTGTCACGAAAGCCTCTGACCCACGTGGTATCTTGGCGTTTTAATGCAAGAAGAGCTTTTCCCCTGATAGACAGGATATTCTCGTAGTTTAGTGGAAGACTAGCTATGCTAAGGCGTTGGTTTCGCAATAAGTATGATATCCACAGATTAACGAATGGCATTTTCATATAGTAACTTGAAAGAATAGTATTAAATTTTTTCTTGTGAAGAGACACAATCTCGTCATCGATAACAGCATTTAAATATATCACCACTTCTCTTATGGCAGGGAGTAATCTCTCAAAATTACCTAACACTAGCGGAACTAATTTCCTTATTCTATATTTTTTAGCTTTCCTGAGTATATGCCGAATAAGTATGAAGTCGATGGGATCTGAGATAGACTTCTCAAAAAGCTCGTTGTAGGTATCTGACAAAAGCTGGATTTTTTCATCATTCACTACCTCTGCCAGAACCTTTTCGTATTCCTCATCATAATCAAAAATATCGTAAGGAGTAGCGTAATGAAGCAGCTCATCGATTCTTGCGCTGGCTATTTCATCAGCTCTGGCCATCATAGCTGCAGTCTCTTCTTGTTCTTCGTTTCTGAGGAATTCTTTGCGAAATATCTTCATAGGATGAACATTAGTTTTTTCTCCTGAAAATACTAGCCTGTGGTATGAATAGAGATGTTGTGTAAGTTCATGAAGTACGAATACAGCATCTTCGCGATTTGCAAAGAATATCCTAATATCGTCTACATACCTAACGAAGTCATTGGTGTAAGTCAAGATTTTGTTATCTATATCGGCCATTATCAATTCAGCGAGGATAATACTTGGGGCCGGACCCACAGGAATACCTCTCGATGTTTCCTTGTTGAGTCCAAAAAGAAAATCCTCCATTATTTTGGCCTGTTTGTCCAAAGTTCCCTTGCCAGCTTCTTCAATCAAATTTCCAATACGATGAGTATATATTTGATTATAAAAATCTGTTATATCAGCAACAATTACATAGCCAGATTTGTATTTCTTTGCAAGCTCATCAGATCTTGACATAAAAACATCCCAACCTGTTTCACTAGCGAAAAATGATCCTCCTACATCAGGCTTGATTCTATACGAACATGCAATTTTTTTGGGCTCGGGTATTCTATAGCTCTCTATAGGTTCGCATAATTCTCGAACAAGGGCTGTATAGATTATGGAATCAATTGGGTCCAATTGATGTGCTACGCGAAAAATGCCATTCGATTTTGGAGCAAGGTTTATTATGGGCGATTTTGGGTGATAGTTATCAAGATCGATTGACATTATGAATTCTTTAACCTTCTGCCAGTTGTGGGAAATGGCAGCAAACTCGAAGATTCTGGGGTAAAAATCACTGTGAGAGTATTTCTTAAGATGTTTTAGTGCCCATTCAAGATAGTTTTCTTTCAATTTCACCATGATAATTCCTTATATCCTAATAGAGAAATCAACAATGTATTATAAGAAATATTACTACAAATATTGCTTTAACGCAATTGAGCCAAGAAGCTGCCTAAACCATCCTTCATCAAGTTGAATCACCAATCTCTTTCTTAAGTTAATGAGCAACGTGACGTTTTGTTATGCTCGTGGCGAACGCTGAATCCCTTCTCAAAAGTTGCTCAATCCTCCGAATATCGCACTTTGGGGACTTCCGTCTTGGACTTAACGAACTCAAAGCGAAGCTAGAGCGTTACAGCCCAATAAGATTAGTAAATGCAATTCCGATGGACTTAGAGTTAAGAGAGTTTCTGTAATTTGCCGCCGGCCTTATCCAGCAACTCCAGGAACTCAGCTTGGCTGAGCGTCTTTATTCCCAACTTCTCCGCTTTGGCTAGCTTGGAGCCAGGGTCAGTGCCCACCACCACGTAAGAGGTCTTCCTGGTGACATCCGAGCCAGCTTTGCCACCGAGAGCCTTTATTTTCGCTTCCGCTTCTGGGCGGGAAAAGGATTCCAGCTTCCCTGTTAAAACAAATTCCTTTCCGGCTAAAGGTAACTCCTTAGACTGGGCTTCCTTAACTTTCTCTCTTTCCAGCCTCACCCCGGCCTTTCTCAACTTTTCGATAATTTGTCTATTTCCTTTCTGTCTGAAAAAGGCCACGATGCTTTCAGCTATCTTGGGGCCGATGGAGGGAATAGTTGAAAGGTCTTCCTGGCTGGCTTCAGCCATTTGGTCAATACTGTGGAATTGCTCTGCCAGTAGTTCGGCATATTGCTCACCCACATGCAGGATTCCCAGGGCAAAGATAACTCGAGCCAAACTTCTGTCCTTGCTTTCTGCAATGGAATTAAGCACATTGGAGGCACTTTTGTCTGCCATCCTTTCCAGATCGAGAAGCTGCTCCTTAGAGAGGTAGTATAAATCGGCGGCATCCTTGACCAAGCCGGCCTCGAACAAAGCCTGACATAGCTTTTCACCTACGCCATCGATATCCATGGCCCCGCGGCTGACGAAGTGCTTGATTCTCTCCAGGGCTTGAGAGGGACAGGCGGCATTGGTACAGCGATGCATAGCCTCACCTTCAGGCTTTATGACCTCGCTGCCACAGACAGGACAGCGACCGGGCATGGAGAAGATTTTCTCCTTGCCAGTGCGGCGGCTGACAATAGGTTCGACAATCTCAGGAATGACGTCACCAGCTCGCTGCACCACAACCCAGTCTCCAATCCTGATGTCCTTGCGGTGAATATCTTCTTCATTATGCAGCGCCGCCGAACTGATAACTACACCACCTACTCGAACTGGCTCTAGAATAGCGTAAGGGTTAAGGCTTCCCGTCCTCCCTACATTTATGCCAATGTCAATTAGCTTTGTGGTGCCCTGGATGGCGGGAAACTTATAAGCAATAGCCCATCTTGGCTCGTGAGCCACAGTGCCCAACTCTTGCTGAAGGGCAATAGAATTGACTTTTACCACTATGCCATCAGCTTCATAGGGAAACTTTTCCCGGCTTTCTACCCAGCTCTGATGATATTTCTCTGCTTCATCGAGGGAGCGACGCAGAGCAATATTGGGGTTTATCTTGAAGCCCAGGGACTTGAGGTATTGCATGATTTCCCAGTGAGTGTTGGGTACCGCCTTGCCTTCAGCCCAACCTAGTCCATAAATGAATATATCGAGGGGGCGCCTGGCAGTGATGCTGGAATCGAGCTGCCTTACCGAGCCAGCAGCGGCATTCCTGGGATTGGCAAAGAGCGGCAGCTCCTCTTTAGCCCTCTCTTCGTTAAGCTTTTTAAAACCAGCCTTAGGAAGATAAACTTCGCCCCGGACTTCAAATCTGGGCGGCGCCTCCCCGGGCACGGAAAGGGGAATGCTCCTGATGGTTCTCAAGTTCTGGGTGATGTTCTCACCTCGGTAGCCATCCCCCCTGGTTGCTCCTGTGACGAGCAAGCCATCAACGTAAGTCAAGGCTACTGCCAGTCCATCAATTTTGGGCTCGCAAACAAGGTCAAACTGGCGCCCGCCAAGGAGGTTGCTTACTCTTTTATGCCAGGCTGCCAGTTCTTCGTAGGAAAAAGCATTGGCCAGGCTCAACAAGGGCTGGGGATGTTCGACAACTCCAAATGCTTCTACAGGAGGCGCTCCAATCCTTTGCGTCGGCGAGTCCGGGGTAACAAGCTCAGGATGCTCGGCCTCAAGCTGCCTGAGCTCCCTCATCAACTCATCGTACTCTGCATCGCTGATTTCAGGGCTGTCCAGCACGTAGTAGCGGTAATTATGATAATTAATTATCTCCCGCAGCTCTTCTATCCTCTTCTTGACCTTATTTACGTCTCTCATAAGGCTCCGTCAATTATAATATACCATAGCTAAAACGGGTGTGCAGAGATGTTGCTTATCAAACGCCGATATGAAAAGCAAACTATGGAGGCTACCAGGGAAAGTTTTTGCTCACTGGTTTCTCCCGAACGGGCAGATATAAACGCATATACCGCAAGCCTTGTCCAGAGTCTCTCGTTTACTTAGATAGTTGTCACATGCTTCAGCAGCGAATATCTCGCTCCTTGGTCTGAGCTTATCGAAAGCCTGTCCGGTAAAGGCATGTGCGGGACAATCCTTCACACATGTACAGCAGTCGTGACACATCTCATCCATAGGCATTCCCGCTTCTAAAGGAGCATCTGTGAGCACCGTGCCCCACCTCACGCGGGGACCGTGCTCCGGTATAATGAGCAAGGCACTCTTGCCAATCCATCCCAGCCCAGCCAAATGAGCTGCTAATTTGTGGGAGAACACACCAGTAAGACTGGTTCTATCCACTGTTTGAGACGACGGGACAACAAAAGCTTGAAAACCGGCTTTATCCAGGGATTGGGCTAACATCATAGAAATCGAGTCTATGCGAGGATTTATAATTTGATACACGTAATACCAATAAGTATTTAAGGCAGCAATATTTTTATGATGGACCAGCGCATTTACAATGCCATCCGTAAGAACAAAGCCATGAGAAACAGCTCGTGGAAACTGAGTTAGAAATTCTCCGCCCTGCTCGGAAATACGCTGTCTGGCAGGAGTAAGGTCAGCTATTCCGAAGTAAGTGGTCCCCATGTCCTTAGCCAAAGATTCTAGCTTGCCTCTAAGATTTACTTTACCCCTATCTTTCATAGCTAATTCCTGTGTGTAAGTATAACACAGTAAAGCTTCCCGACCTCAATTTTATTATCAACTGTTATCAAAATTACTAACGTTGAGGATGGGGTTGTTAAATTACCTCCTAACTCTACGATATTTGCTATAATCAAGGCGGATTTACAGAAATGAGATAGAGTACAGACCAGAAAGAGGAGGATAAAACATGGCTATGAAACCAGTTGTAATCAGGTTCTTTGCCCCGGTGATTGATGCCACTGTCAATGCTCTGATGAGTGCCGTTGACCAGAAAATGAAGCAAGGGATAAAAGATTTCATCATCCTTATCTCTTCGCCGGGCGGCTCTGTTGATCACGGTTTAAGCGCATATAACTATTTGAAGGGGTTGCCTGCGTCCATAACTACGCACAATTTCGGCAGCGTGGACTCAATAGGCATCGTCCTGTACTGTGCCGGTTCGAAGAGGCTGTCAGTACCCCAGGCGAGATTCCTATTTCACGGCGTCAGCGCGCAGTTTAGAGGGGAACAGAATTTAGATGAGAAACTGCTGGAGGAAAGGTTAAAGGGGTTGAGGATTGATATGGAGAACATTGCCAAGGTAATCGCAGCCAATACGGGTAAAAGTGCCAAAGATGTTACTGATGCCATGCTCGAGAGGATAACTTTGAATCCAGAGGAAGCGCAGTCCTGGGGCCTGGTGCACGAAATCAAGTCAGAGCTATTTGAAGCCGGAAGCGAGGTAATTGCCATACAGGCTCAACAACAACCACTACCACAACTGCCGAAGCTGTAGCAGGGTTTTCCGGAGGCTGAGATGAATATTAGACAGACCTTGGAAGATACTGCCAGCGAAATCCCACACAAAGAAGCCATTGTTCTTGGTGCTCAGAGGATTACTTATGGGGAACTGGATGAAGCTTCTAACAGAGTAGCCAATGCCCTCCTGGAGCTGGGGATGGAAAAGGGTACTCATGTGGCTATCTTGATGTCCCATAGCCCTGAGTGGGTCATCAATTATTTTGGGGTCATTAAAGGTGGAGGTGTAGCTGTGCTACTCAACACTGCGCTTAAAGCGCCTGAACTTGATTCTTTGTTGCTAGACTCCGACTCGGAAATCCTGATAACCGAGAAGGAATTTTCTCAAATGATTTCCTCAGTTTTGCCTCACATTCCTTTACTAAAGCACGTAATTGAAGTTGATGCAGATTCTTACACCAGGATGGTAGCTAACAGCTCTTCCATATCACCGGCTATCGATATAAAAGACGAGGACGAAGCTACTATAATTTACACCTCTGGCGTCCTGGGGAGGCAAAGAGGGGTGGTACATACACATGCTTCCCTTATGGGAACTCCCCCCATAGTTTCCGCAGCTATACAGCGGAGGAAAAAAGATACCATCATAGACCCTGCTCGTTTCTCCCATCTTTTTGGCTTATGTGAGGTTCTTCTTGGTTCGTTTATCAAAGGCTCTACCATCGTGCTGATCCCTAATTTCACTCCCAGAGCTGTTCTAGAGGCCGTGGAAAAAGAGAAAGGAAGTATTATCTTCGGCGTTCCTGCCATGTACAATGCCCTGGCGATGATGCGAGACGAAGTTTTGAGAGAATATAACCTAAATTCGCTGCGAATAGCAGTTACCGCTGGGGCCAAGTCCTTTCCCAAGCTAATGGAAAATTTGGAGGACAAGTTCGGGTTATCCCTTTATGAGGTATACGGTCTTACGGAAGTTTCAGCCGTTTCCATAAGCACCTTTAACAGTCGTAAACTGGGGACTGTGGGCAAGCCAATTTGCCGCCTTAAGATACTGGATGACAGCAGCAAGAAAGTTCCCAGGGGCGAGATAGGGGAAGCTGTGTTCAATGCCCCTTGGGCGATGAAAGGATACTATAAAGCACCTAAACTCACAGCTCAAGTCCTTAAGGATGGCTGGTTTTATACCGGAGATTTAGTCAGGATGGATGAAGAGGGGTACCTGGAATACATAGAGAAAAAATCGTTCATAATAGTCACGTCTTCTGGACTTAAGGTTGGTCCGTCAGAAGTTGAATTCGTGCTGCTGAGCCACCCTAGCGTAGCTGAGGCAGTCTATGTAGGTATTGACGATGGCTATGGAGGACAGATACCCACGGCCTTTGTGGTACTCAAAGAAGGGCAAAGCGCTACTTCAGAGGAACTAGCCAATCTTTGTTACCACAACCTGGCTGATTTTAAGCTTCCTAAGAGAATTGAATTTATAGACAGCATACCTAAAACTGCCTCGGGGAAGATAGATAGAAAGAAGCTCAAAGAAAGAGAGCTGACCCAGAACTAGCTGAAAGAAGTCCACGCAAAGTATCCGAAGTTGTTCAATAACATCCGCTAATGTCATTCTGAGCGTAGCGAAGAATCTAATCCCACTTATCTTAATGTTGACGTGGTTAACACTTATTGGTAACATCATGAATTGAGCCGTGCTAGGCGGGGAACCAGCGGTGCCCTGTACCCGAAAACCGCTATAGCGGGGCTGAATTCCTGCTTGAGGTTTACGGCCGGCTAGATTTGTTTTTGCTGAGCGGTGTTGATAATCGGGTTCTATGCAACTGGAAACTATGAACCCCGTCAGGTCCGGAAGGAAGCAGCGGTAAGTAGCATTTCCAGTGTGATATAGAGGTGCCTGGTTGGAGCTAGTTGGTAGAGGCAGCTTCCCGGTTTGGAAATCGAGAGCAGGTGCACGGCTTACAAAAGTTCAGAATAGATAGGAAAAAGTTCATAGATGGATTTCTTAGGGCTTGAAGGTAAAACAGCAATCGTTACTGGAGGTGGCTCCAATATTGGGAGGGGCATAGTTCTGGCTTTTGCTGAGCAAGGAGTGAACGTGGCTATAGCTGAACTAGATGAAGCTCAAGGGGCTAAAGTAGCTAAGGAAGCCAATGCTCTGGGCAAGGGCAAAGTTGAGAATATAAGGACGGATGTAACCGACTGGAATTCGGTACAAGCGATGGTGAAGCGAACACTGGATAAGTTTGGTCAGGTAGATATACTAGTCAACATTGTTGGTTGGGTCAGGGACGACCTTTTTGTAAAGAAACCCAGAGAGGATTGGGGAAAAGAGATAGCCCGCAATTTTTGGAGCGATATAAACTGCACTAGGGCCGTTTTAGACCACATGATTGAGAGGGAGTACGGAAAAATCATCAACATCAGTTCTGATGCTGCCCGAGTAGGACAATTAAGAGAAGCTGTTTACAGTGGCTGCAAGGGTGCTGTGATTTCTATGACCAAGTCTCTAGCCAGGGAGCTTGGCCGTTATGGGATAAACATCAATGTGATTTGTCCAGGTGTTGTTATTCCTGCTAGCAGGGATGTTACTACTTCGGAGAGCATGTGGACGGATGATATGATGAAAATATTTGGCACTCCTGAGGCGCTAGAGAAAATAGCTAAGGGTATCCCTCTGGGACGGGTGGGGACACCAGATGATATAGCCAATGCTGTTCTCTTCTTGGCCTCGGACCGAGCTAACTTCATAACTGGACAGACTATTAGCGTTGATGGTGGTTACACCATGGCGTAAGAGATTTTAAACAGCCTCAAATAATCAAGGTGGTGATGAACATGGCAATAAAAAAGGTATGTGTTATTGGTTCGGGGACTATGGGCAGCGGCATAGCTCAAGTATCGGCACAGGCCGGCTATGAGACAACCATGGTCGACGTAAAACAAGAGTTTCTGGACCGTGGTATGAACATTATAAAAGCCAGCCTGGGTAAATTTGTGCAAAAAGAAAAAATTAAGCAAGAGGAGATGAATAAAGCTCTGGCCAGACTTCATACCTCGATTGACATGAAAAATGCCGCTAAAAATGCTGACTATGTTATAGAGGCGGTATTTGAGAGGGCAGAGGTCAAGCTGCCGATATTTGGACAGCTTGAAGAAATCTGCCCCAAAGAAACAATTCTGGCTTCTAACACATCCGGAATACCAGTAAGTCTACTGGCATCCGCGACCAGGCGTCCCGATAAGGTTATCGGCACACACTTTATGAACCCCGTACCGCTAATGAAGGGAGTAGAGATAGTAAAAACCTTGCTTACATCAGAGGAAACTCTGAAAGTAAGCCTCGATTTTGTCCAATCTCTGGGTAAGGAAACAGTCGTAGTTAAGGATTCCCCGGGATTTGTCACCAACAGAATAATAACCTTGGTTATGAACGAAGCCGCCAAGCTATTGGAAGAGAATTTAGCCAGCATAGAAGACATCGATAAAATAGAGAAGTTATCACACAACTGGCCTATGGGCCCATTTGAGCTGGCCGACCTGGTTGGCATAGACGTTATAGTTGACCTCCTGGAAGGGATTTACCAGCAGACTGGATGGGAACGATATAAGCCAGCTCCGTTATTGAAGAGGATGGTCGAGATTGGGTACACGGGAAGGAAAGTGGGCAAGGGCTTCTATCAATTGTTTGGACAGGGCTGACACTTTTGTACCGGCAATTGCTCCGCAAATCTGGCTTCAAACCGAAGAAACGCTTAGGACAGCATTTCCTTGTAGATGAAGCTGTATTAGAGCGTATTCTCTCTGCTGCCGAACTTAGCCCCGGGGACATTGTAGTTGAGATAGGTCCGGGCCTCGGTATACTAACTGAGGGGTTAGCCAGGCGAGGAGCCAAGGTCATTGCTGTTGAGCTTGATGCCAAATTAGTTGCCCTGCTGAAGAAACGACTGGCTGCCTTTCCTGATGTCAAAATTGTCCATGCCGATATACTTGAAGTTACCCCCGCGCAACTTCTAAAAGATAATTTACCCGCCTCCGAACTTGCCCGGGGTTATAAGGTTATTGCTAATCTTCCTTATTATATTACTTCACCGATATTGAGCCATTTTCTCGAGGCGCAGCCCCGACCATCGGAGATGGTAGTAATGGTACAGAAGGAAGTTGGTGAAGCTATTACTGCCGCCCTTGGAAAGATGAGATTGCTCAGTGTTAGGACTCAGTTTTATAGTAAACCTGCTATTATTTCTTATGTGCCGGCGGCGAGTTTCTATCCCCCGCCCAAGGTGGATTCGGTTATCTTGCGCCTGGATGTTTACTCCCAGCCGCCTATCGAGGTATCCGATGTCGCTGGTTTTTTTGATATAGTTATGCATGGTTTCAGCGCTCCTCGTAAGCAGCTTCGCAATTCCCTGGCGCACTCTTTAGAGATGCCGCCCAGCCAGGTGGCTTCACTACTGGAAAAGGCTGGCATAGAAGCTAAACGGCGGGCGGAAACCCTGAGCTTGGAGGAATGGAGGGAGCTCTGGAAAATCTTTGCTCCCTTTGCAAAAAGCTTGCAATGTTGACTGTTTATGCCCCGGCTAAAATAAACCTTGTCCTCGAAGTACTGGGCAAGCATAATGATTATCACCGAATCTCCACTATTGTTCAGGCCATAGACTTATGTGACGTCCTCAATTTTCAGCCAGACGAGGCAATATCCTTTGAATGTGCTGAGCCCAGCTTAAAGCATGATAACCTGGTAACACGGGCAGCCACTCTGCTTAAGCAAAGCACAAAATTTAGTCGGGGGGCACGAATCGAGCTTCGCAAGCATATACCCTGGAGTGTGGGATTGGGAGGTGGCAGCAGCGACGCTGCTGCCACCCTCTTAGCTCTAAATGAGCTCTGGGGATTGGGATTGTCGCTTTCGGAGCTGGTTCATTTAGCCTCCAAGCTGGGCTCGGATGTTCCCTTCTTTATCCACAAAGGCACGGCTTTGATAGAGGGAAAGGGAGAAAAGGTCACCCCCTTACCATCCCTGCCTGCAACTTGCTTTGTGTTACTGGTGCCGCCACTACCTAAAATCCCGAGCAAAACAAAGCAGATGTATGGTAGATTGGATACTACTCATTTCACCGGAGGCCAGTTTGTTCAACAGGCCCTGTCATCTTTGAGGCAGGGGAAAGCGATTGACCATAGTCTTATGTTCAATGTCTTCGAAAAGGTAGCCTTTGATTTCTTCCCCGGGCTGGACAAATATCGGAAGACTCTGGAAGAAGCCGGAGCCCCAGGAGTTTATCTCGCGGGCTCCGGGCCAGGTCTTTTTACTTTTTTCTCAGAGAAGGAAAAAGCCGGTGAGCTGTTTTCACGCCTTAAAAAGCACAGATTGGAGTGCTACCTGGCATTTTCTTTTCCACATACAAACGTAGCTGCGGGTCTTTAAACTTGCTGGGACAGGTAATTTAATGGCAATGGAAAAACTGAAGCAAAAGAGATGGCTTGAATTAGCGCTTTACGTTGCCATCCTCGTTGGTCTCAGTTTCGGCCTTACCTATTTGCTTCGATACTTAATGGCTTATTTCAATATCCCGATAGACAGATTTGCCCCCACAGCTTACTTAGTTGTCTTCGTAATCACCCTGTTATCTAACGCGGGCATCTTTGTTCCGGTATACATCCATATTTCCATAATGATGACAGTAGCGCAGTACTGGAATCCTGTTCTTGTAGCTTTGACAGCCAGCGTAGCTGGTACCCTGGGGGAAATGAGTGGTTATTATGCCGGCTACTTGGGAAAGAGAATCGTACACCTTGAGAACGTACCGGGATATGACAGGCTTGCAGGCTGGATGAAGCGATATGGCCCGTGGGGCATTTTACTCATCTCTCTTCAACCTATATTGCCATTTGACATAGCTGGACTCCTGGCGGGAGCCTCTAAACTACCGGTGTGGAAGTTTCTCTTGCCTTGCTGGGCAGGGAGATTTCCCAAGTATCTTTTGGCCTGCTACCTCGGCGAGGCGTTTTTGCGTCTTTTTCCCTTTCCACCCCTATGACTTCAGCGATAAAGAGAGGGCTAGTTTTTTTTCGTCGGCCCTGGTGCGAACCTCTCCATTTAATTTTGCCTTATGTAATAGCTGGAGGACCTTTCCCATCTCCGGTCCCGCGGAGATGCCCAGTCTTTTTAGCTCCTCCCCGTCGAGGGAAGTTCTAACATAGCGCAGTTTTGTGAGAAACAGTTGGAGATGGCGGTGTGCAGTTGTAGATTCTGAAGCTATGGCATTTGCCTGTATCGCCAGAGGCTCATATTCCCGGAGCACATAATAAATCTCGCTGGGTTTCAGAGAAGAGTTGCCCAGGAGGTGGAGCCTGGTCTTGAGGCGTAGCGTATCGCGCAGGGCCCGAGATAATTTTGCCGATATGTTAAGGCGAGCGAGAAATTGCTCAATGCCCCTTTCGCTGAATGAATAAACAAGGAGACAGAAATAGAGTGAGGGCAATTGGGTGGGCTTCTTTAGCCGCCGCGCTTTGTCAAATTTCTCAGCTAGCCAGCCGTCGCTTTTGAGGAAGGGGCTTATTCTGGGCAGCACTCCCAGCTCGCCCAGTCGCTTGATAACAAGTTCCGGCTGCTTCTCCTTAAAAATCAGCTCTAGCTCGTGCCTGATTCGGTCACCGCTTATTGTATCCAGCGTAGGAATATCCCGTTTAAGTAGCTGAGCGGTCTGTGCTTCAAGCTCAAAACCCAGCCGTTGTTCATAGCGGATGCCCCGTAAAATTCTGGTAGCATCGTCGCTGAAACTTCCGGGATGCAAAATACGAATGAGACGGTGCTCCAGGTCGTTTTTACCTTGGTAGGGGTCGATTAACTCCCCATAATCGTTTGCCGCCAGGGATATAGCCATAGCATTGATAGAGAAATCTCTACGGATGAGGTCGTCTTTGAGGGTGCCCGGTGTCACCGCAGGCAGTGCCCCCGGTCTGGCATATGTTTCCTTACGTGCTGTCGCCAGATCCAGGGTGAAATTCTCATATCTCAGCTTGGCGGTGCCGAAGCGGTGGTGCGCCAGCAACTTGGCCTGACTGGTTTCCGCCACTTGTTGAGCCAATTTCACCGCATCGCCTTCGACTACCAAATCAAGGTCGAAATTGGGATAACCCAAGAGCAGGTCTCGGACTACACCGCCGACGAGATATACCCTTTGCCCCAGCTTAGCCGCCTGTCCGCTGATCTCCTTGACCAGCTCCAGGAGTTGCTGGGGGAGATATTGCTCTATTTGCCGGGCTAAATTCATTGCATTAGTATTATATCAGCACTTCCCTTGCCGTCGTATAGCGTAATTCCCATAACCATAGTTAAAATATTATAATTCTCTCTCCCCTGGTGGGAGAGAATTAGAGTGAGGGGGAAATTCTCCTCGAGCTTGCCCCTCTTAAGATAAGAGGGGGCAGGGGAGTTATGAAAGAGAGTCTTTAAGCATGGAAGCTAAAAGCCCGGAAGGGCACAGGAAAAGACTGCGGGAAAGGTTCAATCAATCGGGGCTGGCAGCGTTCCTCGACTATGAAATTGTGGAATTGCTGCTGACGCTGGGGACGTCTCGCAGGGATTGTAAACCACAAGCCAAAGAAGCCATAAAGAGGTTCAAGACCCTGAGAGGTGTTCTGGAAGCTCCTCCCGAGGAATTGCAGAAAATCAAAGGGATTACTGCCCATAATATCTTTGTAATCAAATTCATGCAGGATGTCGCCAGAGAGTTTCTTAAGGAACAAGTCCTTGATAAACCCTACTGCCGGTCCTCCAGGGAAGTCTTCGATTATCTGTACCATTCTATGCGAGACCTGAAAAAAGAAGTCTTCAAGGTCATGTTCCTGGATTCCCAGAATCGAGTTGTGGAGATTGAGGACCTTTTTGAAGGGACATTGAACGCCAGTGCTATTTACCCTCGCGAAATCATCCAGGGCGCCGTCAAGCACAATGCTGCAGCCTTAATCTTCGTCCATAACCACCCCGCCGGGAATCCTCAACCCAGCGATAACGATAAACAAATAACCCAGGATTTGGTCTTCGCTGGAAATATTATGCAGATTAAGGTCCTAGACCACATCATAATAGGCGAGAATCGCTACTTCAGCTTTGCCGATGCCGGGCTAATCGAGGAATATAACTCGGACTTTTTAAGCCTCAAAGAGGGGAAAAGGACTTAAGCCTGAGCGGAATTGAATTTATCACCCAATGCTTAAAGGAAGGCAAGCCCTTGCCAGATAGCTACCGCTATAAAATTCCTGCTAGGGGGTTCGCCCAGTTTTCGATTTCGAGGTTGTTGCTCTGGCAATTTCATATGATAAAATACTACAAAAGCCAAGACGACGGGGTGTAGTGCAGCCCGGTAGCGCACCTGGATGGGGTTCAGGTGGTCGGAGGTTCAAATCCTCTCACCCTGATGTCTTATAGGGAGTATCTCTTATTAGATGAAGAGAAAGCTAGTTTGCATCCTGCCACTACTAGCTACTGGTATTATTCTTGGCTATCTCTTCTTTGTGAGCTGGCTTCTAGGTTTTGTGCTAACCAGATATATGGCCGGCAAAACGAGTGGAAAACAGGGTAGAATAAGATCAATTGTCATTCCTTTTGGGAGGCATGGGGTTCACCTTCACCATTGGCTTATCGCTTCAGGGATAATAATTCTTAATCTGATAATAAACGTCCCCTTTTTGGCTTCGACAATATCCTACGGAGTTTTAAGCGGCTTGGTTTTCCAGGGTATTTATTGTTACAGTGATTGGCATAAAATTCTAATTACCAGAAGGCATCAAAGTATAGAGAATACAGCAGTGTACAATACTGAGTATTTATTTAAAGAAGGATTAGAGAAAGTTTAATCTTGCTATTAGGCAAATTCTCCCCCATGTCGTTGCAGTCACCCGGAAGAAGACCTTTAAGGCTTGTCCCTTACTAAAGTCACTTCTTAACAACTATCAAAAATTGCCTATAAAAGGGATAATAATCTTATCCAAGGGAGACGTGCTGATAAACCAGTATTGACCGAAAAAGGTTTTGTTATTTGTCCAGCGATAACTATAAACAAATAACTCAGGACTTAGTCTTCGCCGGAAATATTATGCAGATTGCGTAGACGCAGTAATATAATCAGAAAGAGGATAAAATTTTTCTACGAGCAACCGCCTAAGCACCGGTTCTCTATTGTGCTGAGACCAGATTGAGACCCGAATCTAGATTTTCTTCAGGTCCTCTTCAACGAGCTTCAGCTTATCATCGGTGATGGCACCCCGGGAGAAGGGCTGAACCTGTTTCAGGGTCATGCCCATCGCCATTTGCAGTTGAGGATTGCCGGAGAA
>CAISEW010000042.1 GCA_903884455.1 uncultured Chloroflexota bacterium
TCACCGTGCGCCTCACAGATGCCTTTCATCTTCGCCCCGACACGCTTGCCACCTATTTTGGGATTCAGCTCGCTGAGCTTCGTCCGATAGATGCGGGCCAGCTTCTTGGGGAATCCCTGGACAAAGCCACGCATCATGGTGAAATCGTTATCCACCCAGATATGAGGTACTATGTAGCCTGGCTCTCCCCGGAAACTGCACTGAATCATTACCAGGCACTCCTGGTAAACAGACCGCTCCGGATTGATAAAAGCCAGATCGGGATTTGATTCGCTTACCGAAACCCATTCCACAAACCACACGATCCCCTTTCCCGGCTCCGGGCCCATCTCCAGAGGCGGCGGGATCAACTTCCTGGCCCGCTTCGCATCGGTACGAAAGACTATCTGCATCACCTCACCGCCGTAATACCAGGGCGGTGGTTCAACTACTGACGATTGGCCTCGGGGTGTTAACGGCAGGGTGTATCCCTTCAGCGGAAACTGCTTTGGCGCCATAGGGCCCTCCTCTTGTCACTACCTTACTGCTTTTCGTGCGGCTGCGCAACTCGATAAGCCGCCTCTAAGGAGCGTTCGCCCAAAAGTCCGTGGTGCTCTAAAACCAAACGGGTTTGGAGCGCTTTTTACGACTAAGAGGGAAGCTCCTGTTTGAGAATATTATAAAACCTGTCTCTGGCGCTGCGTTCGAGCCAGGGACGATGGCCGCATTTCTCTAACAGGATAAAGCGAAAGTCTTTGATAACGCGAGAGAGAGGCTCTACGACCCCTTCAGAGGGATGGGGATCGTAGTCGCCATGTATGGCGACTACGGGACACCTGATTCTTTTACCGAGCTTCAGAAGCTTGCTACTGCTTCTCAGCTCCGCAGCCTGCTCCCAGACACCTTGATAGATATCGTACCGGCATTCCAGTATCTCGTCGTCATGAGGCAAGGGGTCATACGAGTCAGCCCTGGACAGCAGCTTGCCCAGTCGAGCCAGGGATGTGTTTTTGTCTGCAATGGCGGGGGCGTTCAGGGTCTGCATCAGGGAAAAGGCTTGCTCTCTTTCCGCTTCACCAAGCCGACTTAACCGGGTCTGCGTAATATTCAGGGCATATTTTCCCTCGTAGGGGGCACTGCCGATGAGGATGAGCTTCCTTACGAAGGAAGGATGCCGGGCGGTAAAAATAAAGCTGAGCAGGGCGCCCCAGGAGAAGCCAATCAATGTGACGGGAAGGGCTGCGTTCTTTGCTAAGACAGTCTTCAGCTCACGAACTTGCCCTTCGAGCTTGGTCGCGGTTTGAAGCGGCTCCAGAACACCCGTAATTGAGGAAAGCTCTCGAGCAACCAGAGCCATTTCCCCGGGCGCACCCGGCCCGCCGTGAATGACGGCTACACGGAAAGGCTTGTTGCCGTATTTTCTCAGGTTCAGCATATCGATACCAAGTTTAACCTGTTACAAAGGCAAAATAAATGGGGGCGTTTCTTCGAGCAATAATGTGTACTTCCCCTTGCCCGAGCCTTAGAGTTGCTAAAAAGGGGCATAAAGACAAGCACAGTGATTTGCGGGGGGGGGGCCTTTTTTTAACGGGAAGATAAGGCAGAGCTGAGGGAGGGCTAAAGTTGAAAAAGGAACTACTTTCTGAGAGCTCTATGGCGCCTTAAAAAGAGAGCCAGAAACAGATTGTTTGATGCTCCGATAATAGCGGGTTCTAGAAAACTAGAATGCATAGCTGCCTATACCACGTCTTCAGGCTCCTCGACGTCACCCAATCCTTCCCTCTTAGCCTTGGCTTTCAACGCTATGTACTCCATATTGCGGTCGAGAGACCGCCTAACAAATGGCCACTGGAACGCGATGTCTTGGTCTGAAAACGCTTTCCATTGCTGGTCCAAGTATTCGCAGAATACTCTAGCCATCGCTATCCTATCAAAAATGGCATCAAAGCTTTGAATTTTAGACCGATAATCTGGGCTAATAATCGGGGTATCCACTATCATGGCATCCACATATTGGAACCGTCTCACGAGTGCTTGAGCATAGTACGACCCGACCGTGGTAATTCGATAATAAGGGGGAAGCCCACCTCCCGGATCTTCTCTGGCCTTAGTAGGTAACTCGATCAAATTTCGACGAAGAAGCCTGCGAAGTGCTGAATCAATTTGTTTCGGATTAAATCCTAAAGACTGCAAATATGAGTACACTTCCTGGGTTAACACGAAGCCATCCGTTGTAGAATGCTCAGCCCAACGTGACAGCTGGTTCAGTAATATCGGTACCAAGAAGTGCTCTCTACCATCAGGCATGCTAATGTCAAAGACATTCAGTATCTCTGATGCATCTGGTGAGTAGTGTTCATGGTCTCCATAAATAACGGCACGCATAAACTCATGGAGCGGAACCAAGTAATCCCCTTGTTCCCTGTATATTCGCAGTATCTTTTCTGTATTCACATGCCCACTACCTATAAACATTCGCACGAAATCCAGAGCAAGGCGTATATTACCGCCAGACATATTATCGAGAAATCCAATCAGGAATTTTGCCTTTTCATTTGAGCTTCTGTCAAACGAATATATCAGCACCTTTAAATAGTCGCGAAGAGTATCGCTTCTTACTGAAAAGTCTCCACCAAAAGCAAGTGGTGCGCCCCTCTCCAACAAAGCAATTCCATAATTCAGACGCTTCAATACGACTGCATCCACTCGGGGTGGTGGTATTGTGAACGCCTTGGAATGATAAGCGCTAATAGCACCTGAAACTCTGGACCTGTGGAAAGTCTCTGGGCGAATGGAAATGTAAATAGTAGCGGTCCAGTTTGCGGCCATGCTTTGCCCGACCAGAAAAACTGCATCCTGAAACTCATGAGGACGCTGGTCTACGTTGTCCAGAAAGATAACAATCTGTTTCCGTTGCCCCTTGGCAATGTGGGCGAAGCACAGTTGCATGAAGTGATCCTGGTCCTTAACCAAACCCTCAATAAACTCAATCCGCTTCTGCTTGAATAAGTCTGGCGCAGTATCGCGAACATCGCCATACATACTGTTGTTAAAACGCTCAATATCGCCATGAAGAACTGCAAAAATGAAATTGCGGCTCTTAATATCAATACCATAATTATTGCGAAGCTGCTGTTCAATTTCGTTACCAATGAAGGAACGGATTTCTTCATGAAGCGTTGGCCTGACGCCAAAATTTATGTAAATTACTATGGCATTTGATAGCAACTCAGCAGCACGTACTTGGTATAAATGTTTGATAAAGATGGTCTTGCCTACTCCAATATCGCCAATAAGCAGAACGGGGCGCTGTGTCAAACTTCTGGCTAGAAAGTCCGGTGACAAACCCTTCTTCGTTACCGCTGGCTGGAGCAAAGGGCCTTCCGTAGCTTCTTCGAACATAGCTGAGTAACGAGCCCTCAGAATCTCCTTGCTGATTAACGCATACTGAGAGAGAACGCCACTCTCACAGTAACACTGCCTCAAAAAATCCTGCTCATCGGCCTCAGCACCTAAACTCGCAATGTTCTCGATAAACAGGTCTGACAACACTTGCAGGTCAGCCTGAATGGTGTTCCTTCGTTTGTACCCGGGGTAGTCAAGGATTCTCTTGGACAATTTCTCAGGGACCGGGGCAACTGGAGCCTCCAATAACTCCAAAGAAAGCCGCCGCGCAATGACCCCGGGCTTTGATAAACACTGCCACATCAACAGAAAGTGTTCCTGCAAGCTTTGCAGCGAGTCAAAGACTATCGCCTTCCCTTCAATTGGGGGGTAGCCATCATTGCGGCTCCCAATAAACGCTATAAGCTGGTGACCATTACATACACAGCCAAAAGGCGTGCCGCGTGACTGACAATAGCCAACAACTTGTTCAATGGCTTCATATACGCCTTTGGCTTTGTCTTGCTTTTTGAAGAAATTTATATCATAAATCAGTTTCTCTGACCCAATTGGTAGCTCAAAATAGATCCCCTCTTTCTTAGCCTCGACTATGAGTAAGCATTGGGGGCAACGTAGAGAATAATCAGTATACTTGCCATCATATCGTTCTTCGGCTACACACTCGCTTCGTTCCCAACCCAAGCAATCAAACAGTATGACATCAATAAGATGTAGTCGTGTAGTCGCCTCATTACGACTTCGCTCATTTACGTGCTCGCCTGCCCAAGTAATGAGTTCGCCCATATTCTTGAGCCCAACGTCATAATCTGCCATTGATCCTCGTTCTCCTCTGGGGAATACTATTACATTCGCACTCGACTGTCAAGTTGCCTTTCGCGGATTGTAAAGAGAAACCGACCCTACAGAGTAAAATAGGGAGATGAAATAAGGGGCGTCCGCCCGAGGCGGACGCCCCTACTAAAATCAGCAACGCATTCTAGGCAGGGACTTTCTCGACGACCTTTTCCACTCTTACCGCGCAAAACTTGAGCTCGGGGATTTTTGATACGGGGTCCAGTGCGGGATTGGTGAGCATGTTGGTGGCACTTTCCGCGAAGTGGAAGGTCATGAAGACCACTCCCTTCATTAA
>CAISEW010000043.1 GCA_903884455.1 uncultured Chloroflexota bacterium
AGGTTTTAAAGCTCCGAAAAGAGCATCTGGTTGTGATAACCAGGCTGGAGGAGTAGGGAACGAAGCAAAAGCCCCGGTGGGTAACCGGGGCTTTTTTATAGAGGAACTTGGCCGGAAAATGAAAAGCACTCTCAAGATTGCCATTATCTGGTTCTTTCTTACACTAGCTATATATGCCCTGTTATTATGGTCGTTTCCCAATGTACAGTTATGGGCAATTTCCTATGGCTATCATATCGTTTTGTTAGCATTTCCTTTAGCTCTTTTAGCGATAAAATGGGAGAGCTCACAATCGTTGGGTTTTGTGAAAGGAAGATGGCGATTTGGGCTAATAGCTTCTTTGATCACAATCATTATTACCTTGGCAGTTTATTGGCTGATGAACAATCGCCAGTTTGTTTTCCCGACCTTAAGTCACCAGCTAATAAGCGTAGTGTCATGGGTCGCAGTGGCGGAAGAATTAACGCTAAGGGGATACCTTCAACCAAAACTGGAGTCCAGATGCGGAAAATGGCCAGGATTAGTACTCACCGCCATTTTATTTTCGGTTCTCCACCTGCCGAAAATTTTCCTCAGGCAAGCGTCTGACCCCATCCTGCTAGTTGTAGCTTTTGTTCTTGGAATAGTTTTCGGATTTATCCGGGATAAAACCAATTCGATCTATTATCCGATGTTTTGCCATGTCACAGTCAATCTAATCGCATTTTTTACCAGCGGGAGTTAGCAATATCGTCGAGCTCACTCATGAAAGGGTATACCAATAAGAGAATTGATTGTGCCAAGCAGTACGTCCATTGAACCAACCTCAGGAAGAACTGAACACCATAGGAAGCTACATGTGCTCATTAGCGCAGAAATCCGTGGACATAAATTGGCTGGCCAGACGCTCTTACTCGCATGATTTCAGAACCAAGATCTTGATTTTCAAAATATAAGGCATCATTCTTTCGGTCCGAATCTCATCAGCTAGAGCTTAGCGTACAATAGCTAGAACAGAGTCTATTGAAGATGTACGCCTAATGGGATAAGATAGCACCGAAGGCATGACTGTCTTTTGCGGTCTGCTGCATGAAGGAGGCAAGAATGGGTCTTTTCAGCAAGGGTAAAGCCAATATCATTATCGCCAAGTCCAACTTTTACCCGGGAGAAACTATCGCCGGTACAGCCACCCTGGTGGTCGACAAACCCGCTCTCGCCAGTGAGTTCAGTGTATCGCTCATAGGCGAAAGGAAAACCACGATCCGACGCCGTAACAGCAATGGCCAGTACACAAACGAAACAGAGACCACGCGCATATATGACTACAAGCAACAACTCGACGGTGAAAGGGAGTATAGTGGTTCGAAAGAATATAGCTTCGCTATTAAGATCCCCGAGGATATACTAGCGGGGCTGCAGCCGCCGACCACTGGCGGCGCTGGCGGAGCGCTGCTGCAATTCGCCCAGACAGCGGCCAATTTGATGGGGAGCGCGCCGCGCTATAACTGGTACCTCCAGGCCACGCTAGATATTCCCAAGAGCCTGGATGTTAATAAAAAGACCGATATCACCATCGGCTAGCCGCTTGAAGCTTTTACCGATGCCTACCTGCCGGGGGGCTGCACTGCTTCAGTCCTACACTCTGAGCATAGTGCTTAATTTGTTTCTCCAGAGGTAACAATCCAAGCTATTATGAAAGCCTTTGTTAAATAGCACTATAACTTGTGAGTTATGTATCCATTTAT
>CAISEW010000044.1 GCA_903884455.1 uncultured Chloroflexota bacterium
GACAAAGCAACACGGGATTTCGGCTACCAACCGATTTTTACCGCTGAGGAAGCCTTTAATATCACTCTCGAATGGTTGAAAACTCAAAAATTCTAAAAATTGTGTAGGTTTGGGGAATCACGGTTCAAATTTGAAACCACATGACCAAATAGCATATAATATTGTTTTGGGGAAGCTGCTCCGATTTCCTCGGTATGAAGCCCCTAACGACATGGAGCCTAGGAGGGTTCCCAATCAACGTATATCCCAGTCATTTAATGGACAAAAGATGGCCATCAGTTAGCTTCAATAATCAACCGATTTAGGATTATTCGGACACCCTTCCGTCACCCGATCTCGATAATTCACTGAAAGGATATCCCCATGGGACTGAACTGCGGCCTGATAGGCCTTCCAAGTTGTGGCAAGACCACCATATACAACGCCATAACCGCCGCCGGTGCGGCGAGCTACAACGGTTCGGACATGAATCACGCCGTTGTCAATGTGCCCGACCCACGCATCCGTCCGCTGGTGGAAATGTACAACCCTCGCAAGGTCCTGCCCGCCACGCTGGAAGTAGTGGACATACCCGGTCTTAAGGCTGGCTCCACCACCGAGGATGGCAGAGGCATCAAGCTACTCGGGCACATCAAAAACGTCGACGCAGTGCTGCACGTGGTACGTTGCTTCGAGGACGACAGCGTCCCCTTCGAGTACAGCACCATCGACCCGGAGCGCGACGTAGCGACCGTAGATCTCGAACTAATGGTCGCCGATATTCAAACCCTTCAGAACAAGGTCAAACGCCTTTCTAAAAGGGCGCGCGGTGGAGATAAGGACGCTATCCGCGAGGTGGCCGACTGTGAGAAGGTGACCGCCAGTCTGGAGCATGGGGTACCCGCCCGCAAGCAGAACCTGAACGAGGGAGAACTGGCCAGCGTTCGCGAGTGCAATCTGCTCTCCCTCAAGTCAGTGCTCTACATCGCCAACATCAAGTCAATGGACGATGCCAGCAACAGCCACGTCAAGGCGCTCAAGGCCATCGCCGATGCCGAGGGCTCTGAGATGGTCCCCGTCTGCGGCCGGGACGAAGCTGAGATCAGCCAGCTTGAACCCGCTGAACAGCATGAGTTCCTGGCGGTGCTTGGTCTGAAGGAATCATCCATGGAGCGTTTGCTCCACGCCGGATACCACCTGCTGGGGCTGGTGAATTTCTTCACCACCGGGGAGGATGAGGTCCATGTCTGGACCTGCCGCAAAGGGGACATGGCCCCAACCGCTGCAGGCAAGATACATACCGCCATGGAGAAGGGCTTCATCCGCATGGAGGTGATCCGCTACGAAGACCTTACCGCACTCGGCAGCGAGGCTGCTGTCGTCAGGGCTGGCAAGCAGCGTATCGAAGGCAAGACCTACGAGGTTCAGGACGGGGACATAGTAGTGGTCCTGTTCAACGGGAGCTGAGCGTTCAGCAGAATATAGCTTTGCATAACAGTGGCTAAGGTAGACCAGCGAGAGTCCTTCGCGCCCTTCCCTTCGCCAGTGACGTGATTGTAGTGTTCCCCTTGAAGTAAAGAACTCATACTTCACCACGCCGCCGCACCACTTCAAGCAGCCTCGCTCCTGCTATGGCCGACCGTGATGTATATCGCATATATAAGATTTTGGCCCCTGAAGCAAGTGAAACTTCAGGGGCCAAAATACCTTGTTTTCGACTACGCTTGAAATGCCGGCTTCTGTAGCCTAGCATCTAGTATCGTTCAGATATTTGTGCTCAAAATATAACTTCAAATCGAAGTAACTTTCTACTATTTCTTTATAATCGCTTGGCCTGGGCTTGCCATTTGGCGCGTTCTTAAGTATTTTGTTTATCAAAGGTATTGTCAATATACCCACAACGGTATCTATTGTCTGTTGCGACATTACCATCCCCGACCTCCTCGCTTCTAATAAGTTGGTGTAGCAAACCTTCCACAAGATTACTTCACTTTAGATTGTGCAGTTACCAATAGGAAATGGCAATCCCGCTTAATGACTATCTCGTTTCTTACTTTAGTAAGCCCTTCTCAAGAGTAAAAAGTACTTTTGCAGCATTGCCCACAAACTTGAGACAGTTGCGTCGACGCCTTAGCTCTTCTCCCATTTGTAGGACAGGCTCTACCAAAATGTGATAACTTCTTAACCTTTTCCCCCCTGCTTTTATAACTTCTTTATTCCCAGGTGCTTATTATAAGGCTGGATAATGCCTTTATTGACATGCAGAGAC
>CAISEW010000045.1 GCA_903884455.1 uncultured Chloroflexota bacterium
CCCCGGGCATGAGGCTGGCATTTACTCCGATGCGACAACCTCGACCCACAATTGCCCCCAGTTTATCATAATCAGTATCTACCAGACTATCACCGACTTCTATCTGGATATTCCCTTCGTCGAGTCGGAAGTTAGCCAGCACGGTGCCGGCACCCAAAGAGCAATCGTCGTCCACTATGGAATCACCGATATAATTGGAGTGGAACCAGCAATTATCGCCGATGTAGGAGTGCTTTACCTCAGTGGAATAGCCAATAACGGAGTTAGAACCGATGTGGCTGTAGTCTCGCACCAGGGCATTATTGCCGATGATGGAGTTTGCCCCGATATACGCAGGACCTCGAATCACAGCATTTTCCAATACCTTGACATTATCGCTCAGGATAACTTTTCCTTCGATGTTCGCTTTCTCGGAGATGCGGGCTGAAGAGGCAATATAGGGTTGGGCGTTGTCCAGAAAATACTCCATTACTCTGAAGATATGCCAGGGATATTTTATTGGTGCCCAGAAATCATTGTAGGGAATTACCTTGATCTTGTGTCCTGCCTTCACCATGTTGTCCAGGGCGCATTCATAGACATCGTCCCTGGTAGTCTGCACGGTTTCAATATAGCGTAAAAGCTCTTCCGGGTTATTATGGCAGTGAATCAAGATGTTTACTAAGTTGCTGGGTTCCTCACTGGGAGTAGGCTTTTCTACGATGTGTAGCAACTCATTTCGAGAATTTACCTGGAGGTAGCCGCCCGGGAAGTAGTTCTGGACTTGATAACCCAGGATATAGGAGGAGGCAGTGGCTTTTTCAGCTGCGGCGATGATTTTGGTGTATGCTGAGCTTGAGAAGACATCATTGGGATTTATTACCAAAAGCTGCCCGTGCAGGAAGGGCTCAGCGCTTTTCAGAGCGTCAGCGATGCCCAATGATTTTTTCTGTAGAGCAAAGTCGACTTTTATCCCGGGAATTTTTTTGGTTATTTGCTTTATCTTCGCTGTGTTTTCTGGATTCCCAATGATTACGAAATGACTCAAACCTGCCTCGCAGGCTACTTCTATTTGATGTTCGAGCAATGGCTTTCCAAGGAAATCAAGGAGGAACTTGTCTTCGGTAATGGGAAACATCCTCTTGCCGCGGCCACCACAGAGAAATACAGCTTTCACTAGCTAACCTCCACCAGACTTTGAACGAGTTCTTTGCCTTTGCTTATAAGCTCCTTGGTCTGTGTCTGCGACGTTGACTCGGAGATTACTCGGATGACAGGCTCGGTGCCACTAGCTCTGATAAGCATCCAGGAGTCAAGAAAATCCAACCTCAGGCCGTCAAGAGTATTTACCTTATCGTGAGCAAAGAGGTGAGTCTTTTCCTGTACCTGAGCCATGACTGACTCTTTAAGTTCATCAGGACAAAAAACCTTGGCTTTTTCGAAGAATAACCTGGGCATACGGTGGAAGAATTGCCTGATTTCGCTGGCATCGCTTAGCTGGCTTAATAAGAAAAGTGAGGCGAAAATGCTATCGGGATAATAGCCTGCCTCGGGGATGATGTAGACGCCAACCTGCTCCACTCCTAAGGCAGCATCGAGCTCCTGGGCTAAATGAGCGACGGCGACATCACCGACCCTGCCTTTAATCACTTCCACTCTCAGGTCCTTCACTGCCAGGTCAAGAAGAGTTCCGGTTTCTACTGTGGTAGCAATCTTTTTCCTTCCCGTTTTCTTGACGACCAGTCTCGAGATGAAGGCGATGGGCTCGTTGAAACCAAGGAAACCTTCTTTATCGCAGAAAACAACACGGTCGGCATCGCCATCAAAGCAAATAGCTAAGTCAGCATTATGTTGTCTCAGGAAATTAATTGTGCCCTGAAGAGTATCCTCCTTAGGTTCAGGACTTCTCCCCGGGAAAAGGCCATTTGGCTCATCATTTACGGGTATTACGTCAAGGCCCATCTGGACAAAGATGTCACTGGCAAAGTTGGAGGCAGCGCCATTGCCAGGGTCAACGACTACTTTTAGGTGGTGATTAAATCCTGGCCGAGAAAGCTTGCCTTTAATAAAGGAAAGGTATCTTTGTTTCATATCCGGTGCTTGCTCCAAAGTTCCTTTCTTCCCGTGGCGGAATTTCTGTTCAAAATAGACTTTCTCTATCTCCGCTTCTTGAGCCTGGCTGTATCCCAGCGAATTCTCGGTGAAAAGCTTGATTCCATTGAACTCGGGGGGATTATGGGAGGCAGTGACCATAATTCCAGCGGCAAAGCCCGATTCCCGGGTGAGCAATGCCAGCGCTGGGGTAGGCAAAATGCCCAAGTCAACTACGTTTATGCCACAGGAAAGCAAGCTCGCAGTAACCGCTTCCTTAATCATATCCCTGCTTACCCTGGTGTCGGTAGCGATACAAACTGTGGAGGCGGGAGGGAGGGTAGTGCCTATGGCCGAGGCAACCTGGCGGCAGAAATCAGGCGACAAATTCTGGTTGACTACGCCCCGGATGCCACTGGTCCCAAATAGTCTCCTTGTCTGCATCTCCTGCCTGCCCGTGTCATCCTGAGCGAAGCGAAGGATCTCCGAGATTCTTCGGTCGCTACACTCCCTCAGAATGACGTGAGGAGTGAGTAGTTACATTAAATAGAGGATAGCACGGAATTAAGTGGTTGGCAATGAGCACACGGTGTAATAACATATGTTAAACTATGCTTCTCTGTCATAAGCAGCGCTGTTTTGAAAGCATATAATGACGAAGGACATAGTCTGGGTTCTGCTAGCCACGGTTTCGCCCATTAGTGAATTAAGGGGTGGTATACCGTTAGGCATATCTTTGGGACTAGACCCCTGGTTTACCTTCTTTATAGCGGTCGTTGCTAACGCCCTGATATTTTTTCCCGTCTTTTTTGCTTTGCGCCTTTTTTACGATAAGCTCCTGTGCCGAATCCCGTTGTTCAACAAGTATCTGGATAGCTTGAGGAAAAGAGGTAAGCCGAAAGTGGATAAATATGGTTTCTGGGGATTAGCTTTGTTTGTGGCTGTGCCCTTGCCTCTCACTGGAGCGTATACGGGGACTATTTTGGCCTGGCTATTGGGCATGGATTGGAAGAAAGCTTTTCCTGCCGTTGGACTGGGTGTAATTGTGGCTGGCGTCGTAGTGCTCTTAATAACTTTGGGGATAACCAGCACCCTATGAAAACGAAGTTTTCAGGGGTAACTAAATTAAATTCCAATAAGCAATTTGAGCAATTCAGAAACGGTTTTTGATGTGGGCGGGCATAACCACGAGCCCAGATATGAGTAGTAATGTGAAAGGCTGGGTATCCTTGTGTACAGATACCCAGCCTTTCAGTGGTTCTGCCACCTACGATAGTAGTTTTAACCCTTCCCTATTCTGAACATCTTGGTCCCGCATACGGGACATACGCCTTGAGTGGCCGGCCTGCGGTTCTTCATGATGATGCTTCTGGTATTCTTCATCTCTCTTTTAGCGCGGCACTTCATGCAGTATGCTTGCATCTGTTCACCTCCCTTTTTGTACAAGGATAGGCCATCGTTACTAGAATGTCAATAGTTTTCCTTAAATATTCCTTAAATATTGTAAAAAATCTCGTTACTTATGCGTATTCTTTCCAATTCCAATTCGGAGAGGAAGTTCATCAAACGATGGATGCTTTAAAAATTTGATGACCAAAATAGCTACCTATTATTCATTCTAACATCCTCCGCCTGAACAGGAAAACACCCAAAACAAAGAACGCCATGGTATAACCAAGAACCCAGTAGAAATCAATGGCAATGTCACTGAAACCAACACCATGTACCATAACATCTCTTGCCGCATAAAGTGCATGGGCGAAAGGAAGAGCATTCATTGTGTTTTGATGCGCCTGTAAGAATAACTGATGTAGCCCGGTGGTTAGAACGTAGCACAAGCAGCGTTAGTATGATAGCCGACCGCATGGTCAAAACTGGTCTTCAGGTTGTCCAACCAGCACCGATGAAAACTTTTCGCGGACGGAATTCGCGAAAGTTACGAGGTATTCGTTTACTTCTTCTGAAGTAGTCACGCTGTGCTACTTATAAGCTTCTTTGGCGCTGTGTTCGATTCGCACCTTTCCATAATAGTGACATTATAGCACCTGACTATAATGCTGATAAACGTAAGGATATGAACTCACTTAATAGAGTTTCAAGACACTAAGTTTGTCAAGGCGGTTAAAGTTGTGCCAGGAATCTATCCAGCGGACGGTACCAGAGCGACAGCGCATTGCTAGAGACTGAGTCTGTGCCCCTCCGGCAAAGTAGCGTACCCCTTTGAGCAATTCGCCGCTACTGACCCCGGTGGCAGCAAAAAACACATCGTCACTATCTATCAGGTCCTCCGTCTTGTATACCTTATCAACATCAACTCCCGCGGCTATGGCGGCCTTTCTTTCGCTGTCATCGCGGGGCCAAGCCTTACATTGAATACCGCCCCCAATGCAGTGTATCGCCGCAGCGGAGATGACCCCCTCTGGCGTGCCCCCGATGCCCATAAGGGCATCAACCTCTCTTTCAGGCAGAGCTGCATCTATGCTCGCCGCAACATCACCGTCAGAAATCAATTTGACCCTGGCGCCAGCACTTCTAATATCCGATAACAACTGTTCGTGCCGCGGCCTATCCAAAACCACCACTGTAAGTTCCGATATCTTCCTCCGCTTAGCTTTGGCTATGTTCTTCAAGTTTTCCGCCACCGATGCGTTGATATCTATGCAGTCTTTTGCTTCCGGTCCGGTAACAATTTTATTCATATATACGAACTCCATGGGGCAGTGCATCGTCCCCTTGGCCGCAAGCGCTACTACAGCGATAGCTCCGGGAAGACCTCTGGCGACAAGGGTAGTCCCGTCAATGGGATCAACAGCAATATCAACCTGTAAATCTGAGCCATCACCAATGCGCTCTCCTATATATAACATGGGAGCATGGTCCTTTTCTCCTTCCCCAATAACTACGATTCCGTCCATCTGGATATAGCCCAGTGCATAACGCATGGCAGCTACCGCTGCCTCGTCTACCAGTGTCTTATCACCCCTACCCAAATAACGAGCGGCGGCCATGGCCGCCGCTTCGGTGACCCTCACTAGTTCCATCGCAATATTGCGTTCAATCGGCTGCTGAGAATGCGCCATTTTCATATTCAGTTGTCCACGCTCAAGTAGAATAAAAACAAAGAACGACTAATTAGTTGTACTGTTATGTTAATTCAAATATGCGACAACGTCAAGAACAAATCAGCTAAGAGTGAAATGCACAATCACCACCGATAATCTACGAACCGGCTCACTATGTCCACCGTGCCAGCCACTTTCAACTTACGGAATAGCAGGGAAAATCGTTCTTCAAGTGCATTTCCAATTCCCCTCAGATTTTCTCCAGACAGGTTCCACAGTTCCTTCTTGAAATCACCGAATGCTCTTTTGCGGGTCTTGTAGAGGAATTGTTCTGATGTGTCCCCCTGCTTCATTTCAC
>CAISEW010000046.1 GCA_903884455.1 uncultured Chloroflexota bacterium
CTGCAAACAGTTCCACGCACTTTTGAAATGGCTACTTAGTCGAAACCGAGCCAGGTAGTGGCGTTTTTAATGGGCTCCCGCCCACTTTCCACTTTGTTCGCAGGGAAATCCCAGTCAGGGTAGCCAATAGCGATGGCCACTATTATCCGCTTGGACTCAGGTATGTGGACGTATTTTCTTAACACCTCGGGATACATCGTTCCCTGGTCTTCGATGCAGGTCCCCAGGCCGAAGTGCAGCGCGGTAAGACAGATAGTCTGTATCACAGCGCCAATGTCGAGCAGTGGTCCACTTTCGCCCAGACAGCGATCGGTGGACAAGATGATTGCCGCCGGCGCATCGAAGTAACGAAATCCTCGCTCCAGCCATTTTGCCCTTTTCTCCCTGTCTTCCCTGGGTATGTCCATAAGCTGGAAAAGCTGCTTGGCGAGGTTTACCTGGCGTTGGCGGTAAATGCTCTCCCTCGGCCAGCCCGCAACCACGTGCTCGGGGTTGGGCGGTGCTCCAGAGTTGAGCAGCGCAACGTTGCTCTGTCTTACACTTTCCAAAACGTCACCGGTGAGCACGATGAACTCCCAGGGTTGGGTGTTCATAGCGGACGGGGCATGGCTCGCCAATTCCAGTATTTGCTCTAAAACCTCTTTGGGCACAGGGTCAGGTTTGTAGCCCCTGATACTCTTACGCTTTTTCACGGCTTCGATGACATCCATAAATTGGCTCCTTTTCCGTGATATTCATAATTATGGGGCAGCAGTTAGGGGTTCTGATTCGTAAATCCTTTCCTCCGCCAGCTCTGCTGGGGTGAGAGGAACATCGGCTTCAATGTCTCTGCCCTCGATCCCTTTAGCCAGAATTTCCTTATAGTATTCATGCTGGATTATTAAGTTCATGATTTCGTTGCTACCGGTCCAGATCATGATAAGTCTGGCTTCCCGGAGTGCCCGTTCCACCGGGTAGACGTGAGTATACCCAATGCCGCCGAGAATCTGCATGGCATCATTTACCACTTCCCAATGTGTCTGGGTAGCCAGTTTCTTCACCTCTGACACCAGTCTCCTTTGATAAGCTGGAGTACCTACTCCATCATCGATGGTCTTGGCCACAGCGTATGCCAGCGCGCTGACAGCATCGAGCTTGGTGACGCAGTCAGCTATCTTGAAGCTCACTCCTTCAAAATTCCTTATAGTCTGGCCGAAGGCCTTCCGTTTGTTGGCATAACGGGCGGCCAATTCCAGAATAGCTCTGGAGCCACCCACTCCGCCACCGAGAAGCCTTTCTGGCACCATCAATTTATAGAATACCTTTGCCCCTTCGTTCTCTTTCCCCAGCAGATTCTCCTCTGGCACCGGCACATCGCGGAAGACCAATCTTCCTGTGCCTGTACCGCGGCAGCCCATCAAGCCGTAGACATGCTTGACCTCCACGCCCATATTCCTCTCGACGATGAAGGCGCTGAGCGAGTCGCGGCCGGCTCCGGGGTTGGTGACAGCGAATACCAGGAAGAAGTTGGCGCCTTCAGAGCCGACGACAAAGCGCTTCTGTCCGGTAAGGTAATAGTAATTTCCTTTCTTTCGAGCCACGGTAGTGGCACCGAAGAAATCAGAGCCGCCTCTTGGCTCGGTGAGTGCCTCGCCAGCCCATTGTGTGCCGGCGATTAATGGTTTGAGGTACTTTTTCTTTTGGGCCTCGGTCCCAAACACGTTTAAGCCTTCTCCAACAATGGAGGTAACTGAGACGAGACAGGCAAAAGGCACCCCGAGCTTATTGACCTCTCCTACTGTGATGAGTTCATCCACCCATTTCAGGTCTCTGCCGCCATATTTCTTGGGGAACCTGATGCCTAGCAAGTTTCTCCTGCCGGCTTCTCTGACAAATTCGTAGGGGAACTCGATTTTATCGGCGTCCATGTCCAGTATAAGCTGCCGTGGTATGCTCTTGACCAGGTCCTGAACCTCTTGTCTGAACTTTTTGCGCTCTTCAGTTAAAAATACCTCTAACATTGCTTCCTCCTTTTTAGCTTTAATAGGCGGGTGTTACGATCCCGGAACAACCGGTGCAGTCATAGTTTAGTTTTTCCAGAATCTTGGCCAATAGTATAGCACGTGTCAAATTATCTAAAAAAGGGTAGTGTTTGACGATGGAGGTGAAAGTTATTATAATTCAGTCCGCCCTTAGGTCAAGAAAAGCCATGGGTGAGACTTCAACAGCAGTTATCGAGACTACCTCAGGCAAAATTGAAGGTGTTTTCAGGGAGGGTCTATACATTTTTCGTGGCATACCTTATGCGGCACCGCCGGTAGGTGAGCGCCGCTGGTTGCCGCCTGGGCCTCCCGAATCCTGGGGCGGAGTTAGACCGGCGAAAGAGTTTGCCCCCACTGCCCCACAGGCACCTATGGACATACAGTTTCTGGAACCACCGGAGAAACAGCCACAAAGCGAAGACTGTCTTTATCTCAATATCTGGACTCCCGGGCTGGATGGCGTTAAGCGCCCGGTTATGGTCTGGGTCCATGGCGGCTTCTTCACCACCGGTGCCGGCTCATGGTTGATCTACAATGGGCGGACTCTGTCTACACGCGGTGATGTGGTGGTAGTGACTATTAATTATCGGCTGGGCGTATTGGGATTCCTTAATCTAAATGAAGTCACAAAGGGCAAGATACCAGCTACAGGAAATGAGGGACTGCTTGACCAGGTCTTGGCGCTGGAGTGGGTGCGGGATAACATCTCGCGCTTCGGCGGGGATCCGGATAATGTGACCATCTTCGCCGAGTCCGCTGGGGCCATGGGCGTGGGGGTGTTACTGGCAATGCCTAAGGCGCGCGGGCTCTTTCACAGAGCTATCCTCCAAAGTGGGGCAGCTCATCATGTGAACTCGCTAGAGCGTGCTGAGAAACTGGGGTCTATCTTTCTCGACATTTTAGATATAAAGCCGACCGAGGTTAACAAATTGCGGTCGCTTACCGAGCAGCAACTTCTCAACGCTCAGGTGGAAGTTATGGCTAGAGCGCAGGGTCCGCAATTGGCTATGGGTGGCTTGCCTATCAAGCCTGTGGTTGATGGCGAGGTGATTCCAAAGCTGCCGATCCACGCTATCGCTGGCGGCTCGGCAGACAATGTGGCAGTCATCATCGGCACCACCCTGGATGAATGGAAGCTCTTTGCCGTTTTGGATAGAAATCTTCCCAACTTGGACGAGGCTGGCCTGCTGCGGCGTTGCCAGCGTCTCATTCCGGGTGGGGATGTGACTGGGCTGATAGAAGCCTACCGCCAGGCTCGTAGCCAGCGCAACCTTCCGGTCACTCCTGCTGAATTGTTTATTGCTATCCAATCGGACAGGGTTTTCCGCATGCCGGCGATTCGGCTTGCCGAGGCACATTATCGCCGTCAACAGCCGACTTACATGTATCTGTTCAACTGGGTTTCACCGCTAATGAACGGAATTCTTGGTGCCTGTCATGCACTGGATCTGGGGTTTGTGTTTGGGACTCTGGATGACAATTTCACCGGTTCTGGAGAAGAAGCCTGGGCTCTGTCGAGGAAAATCCAAGACGCTTGGGCGAGTTTTGCCCGTCATGGGGACACTAGTTGCCAGAGCATAGGTAAATGGGAACTCTACGATGGGCGGCGGAAGACAATGGTTCTGGGCAAGCAATGCCTGCTGGTAGAAGCTCCCTATGATGAAGAGCGGCGTGCCTGGGAACCCTTCACCGATTCTGTCCTCGGCGCCTTTTAAAGCTGGCGAGGATGTAGGCTGCCGTAGAATAAGGAAAGACTAGATTAAGCCCTCTCGTCTTTAACGAGGCTAAGTCTGGCTAATGGACTTTGAAGAGCTTACCAGAGCACCAACAGGGCACACGGCAACGCATTCGCTACAGTCCTGGCAATGGGACTTACCCATAGGCTCATCCCCAAAAGTGGTGACCATCCTCCGGAAGCCACGGTAAGCAAAACCAATGGTTCCCTTGCCCAGTTTTTCTTGGCATACCCAAACGCATCTACCGCAGAGCACACATTTGTTAGGGTCGTAAATGAACAGGGGACTGCTAGAGTCTATGGGTAGCTCAGGCAGGATTTTCCTGAACCTTTTTGTTTTAAGCTTCACGCTGAGATGCTTAGCTATCTTCTGAAGTTCGCAAGAGCCATTTTTGAGACAATGCGCGCAATCCACAGGATGACTAGCCAGGAGCAATTCCAGAGCGGTGCGGGTTAGTCTCAATGCCTTTGCCCCTTTGGTATTAACCACCATTCCCTCTGCCACAGGAATAGTGCAGGCTGTAACTGGTATATCTTTACCTTCAACCTCCACAAAGCAGAGACGGCAAGAAGCAAAAGGCTCGCTCTTTTCCCGGATGGCACAAAGGTTGGGGATGTAGATGCCATTATCCAGCGCCACCCACAATAATTTCTCCCCATCAAGAGCTCTTATTTTCTGGTCATTGATGGTCAGAGAGACGGTCTTGGTTTTTGCCACTACCCTAACCTTCACCCTCTCCCCCGAGGGGGAGAGGGTGTTTACCTTGCTAAGTTAAGCCAATCGTTTTTAGAAAAGTCCGCTTACGTTGCCAGTCTTGGTATCGATATCTATCCTTCTAAAGGCTGGATCAGAGCTGGTGCCCGGCATCAGGCTGATAGTCCCAGCGCAGGGGCAGAGGAACTTGGCACCGGAGTAGATCAGGACATCGCGGATAGGCAGCGTCCATCCCTTGGGAGTGCCCTTAATGGCCGGATCATGTGTCAGGCTCAGGTGAGTCTTCACCATCATAGTGGCGTATTCATCATATTTCTTGTCTGCTTCAAATACCTTGGCCTTGACTTCGGCTTCAGGCGCCCAGGACACGCCATCAGCACCGTAAACGACCTTGGCGATTTTGTCCACTCTGTCGCGTAACTTCATTTCGTTGGGATAAAGGAATTTGAAATTGTTTTTCTCCTTGCAGGCTTCCATGGCGGCATCAGCAAGCTCCAGTGCTCCATCGCCACCCTTGAGCCAGTGTTCGCTGAAAGCGCAGCGCGCCCCGGCCGCCTCGGCTGCCTTGCGCACCATGGCGACCTCAGCCTTAGTATCCGTATGGAAGGAGTTGATGCACACCACAGGGTTAATGCCTGCCGTTTTAATAGTATTGATGTGGTGTACCATATTGGCAAGGCCTTTCTCCAGGATTTTCAAGTCTTCTTTGGTGTAGGCATCAGGTAATGGCAATCCAGCCACAACCTTGGGACCACCGCCATGCATCTTCAATGCCCTGATGGTGGCAACCAGTATCGACACGTTTGGTTTGAGGCCACTGTAGCGGCATTTGACATTCCAGAACTTCTCAAAGCCAATGTCAGCAGCAAAGCCGCTTTCAGTGACAACGTAGTCAGCCATCTTGAGGGCAATGCGATCGGCGATGATGGAGTTTTGGCCCACAGCAATATTGGCGAAGGGGCCAGCATGCACAAGGCAGGGCTGATACTCCGCGGTGCTGCACAAAGTAGGGTTAATAGCATTGCGCATAAAGGCGGTCATAGCACCACCAACTTCAAGGTCACCGGTGGTAACCGGGTTGCCCTTTTTATCGTAGGCGACGGTGATCTCGTTCATCCTCTTACGCAGGTCTGCTAAGTCATTGACTATGGAGAGCATAGCCATGATCTCAGAGCTTACCGCAATACCGAACTTGGACTGCATCAGAAAGCCGTCCATCTTGCCACCGATGCCAATAATAATATTCCTCAGGCTCTGGGCACAGAAGTCCATAATCCAGCCCATTTCTACTCTGGTCGGGTCCACATCCAGCCGACGTAGGTTACGTTTGGCCAGTTCGGCGTCATCATAGTTGCGCTCGTGCTGCATTCTGGCAGTAAGCGCTACCATTGCCAGGTTGTGCGCATTCATAACATCATTGATGTCGCCGGTAAGTCCCATGGAGAATTCGGTCATGGGAATGAGCAAGGCATTGCCGCCGCCGGCAGCGGTTCCCTTGATATTCATAGTGGGTCCACCCGAGGGCTGGCGGATGCAGCCCATCACATTCTGCTTCCGTTTGCCCAGACCCTCCACCAGACCCATCAGGGTGGTTGTTTTACCCTCACCCAGTGGCGTGGGAGTGATGGCAGTAACTTCAATATACTTGCCATCTGGCTTATTCTTGAGACGATCGATGATTTTCAAGAAATTCAGTTTGCTTATTCTCGCATAGGGGATAACCTCGTCCTTTTGCAGTCCAAGCTTCTTTTGCCACTCTTCGGGAGTGGGCATGTTCTTCTCCGCTTCCTCGGCAATCTCCCAGTCCTTCATTTTTGTTGCATCGTAAGCCATGATAACCTCCTTTTTTATCCCTTTTGTTTATTATTTCTTCTTGCGCTCAGCCCTGCGTTCAGCCGCTACTACGGTGTTGACCATAAGCATGGTAATTGTCATGGGGCCAACCCCTCCGGGCACCGGGGTAATAGCGCTGGCTTTTTCCTTGACTGCCTCGAAGTCTACATCTCCCCTGAGGTCAGGGACCTGCTTGGTGGGGTCTGTCTTGCTGGGTTTCCATCCCACCCGGTTTACACCGACATCAATAACAACCGCCCCTTCTTTTACCATGTCTGCTTTAATGACTTCCGGAGAACCCATTGCGGCAACCAGGATATCCGCCTGTCTGGTGATTTCGGCCATGTTTTTGGTCCCCGTGTGGACGACGGTCACGGTGGCATTGGCACGCTTGTTTTTCTGTACCAGCATGGCCATGAGAGGCTTGCCTACTATGTTGCTTCGACCGCATATGACCACGTGTTTGCCTTCAGGGGGATTGCCGCTGCGGATCATTAACTCCACTGCGCCATGCGGTGTACAGGGCATGAAATACGGGTCTCCGATGAGCATCTTGCCCACATTGACAGGGTGGAAGCCATCCACGTCTTTAGCCGGGTCGATGAGATTTAGCACTTTATCCGTATTAATGTGTTTTGGCAATGGCAATTGGACCAGTATGCCATCGACATGCGCTGCTTTATTCATTTCCTTCACCTTGGAGAGGAGTTCCTTCTCTGAGGCGCTCTCAGGCAGGACGATGGTTTGGGTCCACACACCTATCTCCTCGGCCGCCTTTTCCTTGCCCGAGACGTAGGAAACAGACGCCGGGTCCTCTCCCACGCGAATCATGACAAGGCCTGGCGTTACGTCCCGTTCTTTGAGCTTGGTCACTCGCTCTTTTAGCTCAGCTCTAATTTCTTTGGCCACTTCGTTTCCTGAAATTATTTTTGCCGTCATCTAAACCTCCCTTCTTAAATTTTTAGCTTATCGGTTTACCGATAAGTTCCGGCTTAACGGCACTAAGGCGTGCCGCAATATCCTGCACTCGGCTGACGACTTCTGGGCTAGAATTGATGAGAGGAAAATTGCCTAGGCCAGCTTCTATTATGCTCTGGTCGTAGGGAATAAAGCCCAAAAATTCAAAATCGGGCATGGCGGAAATAAGAAAATCCCTGTCCTGTTCACTGCGAATCTTGTTAGCGACCACCGCGATGTTTTCCAAACCTATGTCTTTTGCCAGTTCTCTTATCCTGTAGGCTGTTTCGATACTTCCTTTACCTGGCTCCACTACAATAATCATCTCATCCACGGCTCTCGCTGTCGCCCGCCCCAGATGCTCGACCCCGGCCTCCATATCTATTATTACTACTTCATTCCTCCGCAGGAGTATGTGGGCAACTAAAGCTTCCAGTAAGGCGTTTTCGGGACAATAACAACCACTACCACCCTTCTTTAACCGCCCCATCACCATTAATTTGATTCCATTATGCTCCACCCAATACTTTTCCGGTATATCATCAACCCTGGGATTTAATTTGAAGTAAGATGCTGCCTGGCCAGGACGTGCCCCTGTCCTTTCTTCAATCAGGTCTCCCATCTCAGATATGGGGGTTATCCCCTCGGGGTGGGGAAAGCCGAGGGCAGTTGCCAGAGTAGCATTTGGGTCGGCATCTATGGCCAGAACAGAGTAACCAGACTGGGTAAGTGTAGTCGAAAGGAGAGAGGCTAACATTGTTTTGCCTACCCCCCCTTTACCACTAATAGCAAGTTTCATTTCCAAACGACGAATTATATCCTGCAGCAACAAGAAAAATCAAGTCCGCAACAACTAGTATTTAGCATCGCACTGCTGACCAGCAACAGCGACTCAGCAGGCGAGGTTTACAAGACTGTGGCATATCCGTGCCCATGTGTTGATTTGCTTCCTCGCCTATGCCAGGTAGTCGCAGTTTGCCCGCAGAAAGCAAACGGTGATAAAATGCAAAGTCAAGGCTGCACCAGCCAATCTACTCGGCTCATCTGGGTGCCATGTGTGCCTTTTTAAGGGAGGCGATATGTCGTACGGATATGAGATAAATGAACTGGCCAAGGAAGAATCTTGGCGAATGTTTCGAATAATAGGCGAATTTGTAGAGGGCTTTGATAATCTTTCCGGTATAGAGCCGGCAGTGACCATATATGGTTCGTCCAGATTAGGAGTGGATGACGAGCTATATGCAGAGACGGAAGAAATAGCCTATCGGCTTGGACAGGCGGGATTCTCAATTGTAACTGGTGGGGGACCGGGCATAATGGAGGCTGCCAACAAAGGTGCACGAAAGGCTGGAGTTACATCGGTCGGGCTGAATATCTCCCTTCCCGAAGAACAGGTCTGTAATGCCTACGCCACAAGGTCGATAACGTTCAATCACTTCTTTGTTCGTAAAGTCATGCTGGTGAAATATGCCGTTGCCTTTGTCATAATGCCAGGTGGCTTGGGCACGCTTGACGAGCTGACAGAGGTACTAACTCTGATGCAGACCCACAAGATAAAACCTTTTCCCGTAGTATTGTTCAACAGTGAATTTTGGAAGGGATTTCTGGATTGGCTGCGGAGCTCCGTCTTATCCAGGAAGTATGTCTCTGAGAATGATTTCGACCTATTGAGAGTCCTGGATCGCCCTGAAGAGGTAGTTGAGGCTATTCGGAGGTGGTATGTTGGGCATGAGGTTATTGGCAGGAAGGCCCTGCTCAAGTGAGTGTCAGTCTATTTTTTCAGTTTTCCCTTCCTGACATGATTTGAGGGGAGATATACAATCCTGCCTTCGTTTCTCCTGTTGATATGTCTAATTGTCCTTGGAAGGCCCAATAGCCCTCTTCGTTAGCTTGACACCGGGCAATTTGAGGTGCTAGAATTCCCTTTTCTGTATGGGGGTGAGAAGATTTACGCTATTATCGAAATAGGTGGCAAGCAGTACAAGGTAGCCCCAAAGCAAACAATAGAAGTCGAGCGCTTAGATGTCCCTGAAGGCGACATAGTTGAGCTGGATAAAGTACTGTTTATTGGGGGAGATAAAGATACCCTTGTAGGAAATCCTATTATTAAGGGGGCTAAGGTTGTGGCTACTTCTTTAGGGGAAGCTAAGGGAGAAAAGGTTATCGTATTTAGATATAAGTCCAAAGTTCGCTACCGAAGCAAAAGGGGACATCGCCAGACTTATACTAAAATATTAGTAAATGAAATTATTAAAGGTGAAGGAGAATAGGCATGGCGCATAAAAAGGGCGGTGCCAGCTCAAGTTATGGGCGGGATAGTGTATCTAAGCGCTTGGGAGTAAAGAAGTATGGTGGAGAACAAGTTCGCGCTGGGAATATCTTGGTTCGGCAACGCGGGACTCGTATACTGCCGGGAGACAACGTTGGTCTGGGCAAAGATTATACCCTCTTTGCCTTAATAGATGGCTATGTTAAATATGAGCCGGCAACCAGATATAAAAAGAAGGTGAGTGTTTACAAATGAAAGATAAAATCCATCCTAAGTATTACGAGAACGCTAAAGTGACATGCCTTTGTGGTAATACTTTCACCGCTGGTTCAACTAAGCCAGAAATCAGGGTAGAAATATGTGGTAAATGCCATCCCTTTTATACGGGTGAACAAAGGATAGTCGACTCCCTGGGAAGGGTGGAACGCTTTAAGAAACGATACAAGATAAAAGGATAGAGTTCATTCAACTCTCTATTTCTTGCTGTGACAGAGGCTGTTTGACCGCGGGCAGTGTTTGCTTTTAAGTTTACCTCGGGAAGCTAGAAATTCCTTCAGCGCCGCTACCTTTAAGAGATAAACTTTACGTTTTCAACCGTTTTTATCATAATACGATTAGGGATTTTTCATGGTGAGACAAAATTATAGCCTTCGTTTTAGGCAACTAGGGAGATTGAGGCACTAATGGCAAAATCTTTTCATTACGGTGGCCAGGCAGTCATTGAGGGGGTGATGATACGGGGGAGGGAAGGCGTGGCTATATCTATGCGTCAGCCTAATGGAGAATTAACCATAGAGAGGCAGCCGCTGGCTAGCATATACAAAGGGCGTCTCCGAGAAATGCCTTTAATAAGAGGAATCATCGCTCTCGTTGAAACCCTGGTTTTGGGCACGCAGTCATTACTTCACTCTGCTCAAGTTGCCGCGGCAGAGGAAGTAGGAGAGAAAATACCTACAGCGCTTTTATGGGGGACCGTAGCCGTGAGCCTCGCTGTGGGTGTAGTCCTATTCTTCATGGTGCCTCTCTTCGCCACCCGCTACCTCATCGACCCTTACATCGATTCTAACTTATTGAGAAATGTCTTTGAGGGACTTATCCGTATTGGCATTTTTATCGCTTACCTAAAGTTGATAAGTTTGATACCTGATATTAAAAGGGTCTTTGCTTACCACGGAGCCGAGCATAAAGTGGTGAATGCCTATGAGGCCGGCGTTCCTTTGGAAGTAGAGGTGGTTAAGAGATATTCTACTGCCCATGCTCGCTGCGGCACCGCCTTTCTATTCATCGTTCTAATCGTAGCTACCTTTGTCTTCGCCTTGGTTGGTCAGCCCACCCTATGGATACGCATACTGTCCCGCATAGCCCTTATCCCGGTTATCGCGGTTATTAGCTATGAAATTATGAAATTTGGGGCAGGCCACATCCAGAACTCGATAGTCCGAATTCTCTTGGCCCCGGGGCTGATGTTGCAAGCTATAACCACCAGGGAACCTGACGATAGTCAAATAGAGGCTGCTATATCGGCATTAAACGAGGTCATCAAGATTGACCAAACTGCGGATTCTAGCTGCAATACATAATACAGTGTTGACAAAATAATACGAATTTGGTACCATATAAGATAGCCATTGACCCTTGAGGCAGTGAGCTAGAGAAGTAGGTAGTTAAAGGTTCCGCTTGGATCGACAATGACCGAGACGGACAACAGGAGTTGTTTAGATAACCCTCTCGGTTATGCCGAGAGGGTTATCTAGTTTATGGTTATGTATAGCGCTATAACGGATGTTTCAGGAGTTAAGGTCGGGCATTATACCGATAAGAAAGCAGTGACCGGCTGCACGGTAATACTTTGTGAGCCAGGGGCTGTGGCTGGCGTTGATGTCAGTGGCTCATCGCCGGGGACCAGGGAAACAGACCTGCTCCGCCCGGGAAATTTAGTGGAAAGGGTTCAAGCTATCGTTCTCAGTGGAGGCAGCGCCTTTGGACTGGATGCTGCTACCGGGGTTATGAGGTATTTGGAGGAACGAGGGTTTGGTTATGAAACTAGCGCTGGGAGGGTACCTATTGTGCCAGCCGCCATTATTTTCGACCTGAATATAGGTGATTCTAAAATCAGGCCCGGAGCTAACGAAGGCTATCAAGCGTGCCTGGCCGCTACTAAGAGTGAAGTGGCTGAGGGATGCGTTGGCGCTGGCACCGGGGCAACAGTGGGTAAGATTCTCGGCATAGAGAGAGCGGTTAAAAGTGGTTTGGGGACTGCCAGTCAAAAAATAGCCAGAGATATTGTGATAGCTGCTTTGATAGTGGTAAATGCCGTTGGAGATGTGATTGAACCTGGAACGGGGAAAATTCTGGCTGGACCTCGCAAACCGGACGGAAGTGGATTCTTATCTACATCCGAGTTGTGGAAAAGCGAGTTTAAGGGAGCAGTTCCGCCTTTTAATACCGTAATCGGTGTAGTGGCTACCGATGCCAAACTTAGTAAAGCTGAGGCAAACAAATTGGCCCGCGTAGCCCAGGTTGGTATTGCTCGCACTATTGACCCATGCCATACCATGTATGATGGCGATGCTTTATTCGCTCTTTCCTCAGGTGAGAAGGAAGCCGACATTAGTGCTCTGGGGGCAGCGGCTGCAGAGGTTGTCGCCGAAGCTATAGTTAGAGCAATTCAAAAGGCGGAAACTTTGGCTGGTGTGCCAGCAGCTCAGGACGTAAACAGATGTTAAAGGCAGGCTTTATTGGCGCTGGAACGACGGGCACTGCCCTGGCAGTAAGGCTTTCTCAAAATGGATGCCCGGTGGTGGCTGTATCCAGTCGAACTTTGTCCTCGGCACAAAAGCTAGCCAGGCTGGTGCCCGATTGTCGGGTTTGCTATACAGTTCAGGAATTGGCCGAGGCTGCTGAACTGGTCTTCATCACCACTCCTGACGATATTATAGCCCAGGTGTGCAGTGAAGTTCAGTGGCATGAAGGACAAAGCGTCGTGCATTGCAGTGGTGCTCATTCAGTGGATATTCTGGAACCAGCAAAAAAACTTGGGGCTGCTGTTGGCTCCTTTCATCCGTTGCAGACTTTTGCAGATGTTGACCAAGCCATAGAAAACTTGCCTGGCTCTACATTTGCCCTGGAAGCCGAAGAGCCACTATTATCAACGCTAAAGGAGTTAACTCACCTCCTGAACGGCAACTGGGTGAAACTTGGGTCAGGGGACAAGGTGCTGTATCACGCAGCCGCCGTTTTCGCTTGTAATTATCTGGTGACCCTGGTTAAGTTGGCTCAGGACTTGTGGCTGGATTTTGGGGTACCGTCAAAAGAGGCGACCAGGGCCTTGCTGCCCTTGCTCAGAGGAACGATAAACAATATTGACAATATCGGCTTACCTAACTGCCTCACCGGTCCTGTTGCCCGCGGGGATTTGGGCACCATAGAGAGGCACTTGAGTGCTCTTGAGGCCAGGAGCCCCTCTTTGCTCACTACGTATAAGGAGCTAGGACTTCAGACTATTCCTATTGCTTTAGCTAAAGGCAAGGTCAATAAACAGAAGGCAGAAGAAATGAAAGCTTTACTTTCTTTCCAAAGAAAGTAAACAAAGAAACTTTATGCTTAGGGAGGTAGAAAATGAGAGCTATGCTGAAAAGTAAAATCCACCGAGCCCGGGTTACTCAAGTCGATTTGGATTACGAAGGCAGTATCACTATTGACCGGTCTCTCATGGAGGCCAGCGACATCTTGCCCTTCGAAAGAGTGGAGGTGCTCAACGTTAACAATGGAGCTAGGTTCAGCACTTACGCTATCGAAGGTGAGGCGAATTCGGGGATTATTGGTGTCAATGGTGCTGCCGCCAGACTGGTAGCCAAGGGTGACATAGTTATCATCCTTTCGTATTGCCAGGTTCCTGATGATGAGGCAATCGGCATGACTCCCAGCATAGTTCGTGTGGATAGTCAAAACAGAATCGTTGAGCATGTGGCTGTGGTTTCTCTGCCTAGGTGGGAAATGTAAATAAATAAAAGACTAAAATGGAAAATGAAAAAATACAGAGCAAAATTCAAAAAGTTTTACATTTTGAGTTGTCACTTTGATTTTTTATCTTTGACCTTTAATTTTTAGGGAAGGAGGGATGCCATGAGGGTTACTATTACCGAGATAAAAGATATGAAGCAAAGGAAAGAAAAGATACCTATGCTTACCGCTTATGACTATGTGACGGCCAAGATGGTTGATGAGGCTGGTGTGCCTTTGATATTGGTTGGGGATAGCTTGGGGATGGTGATGTTAGGCTATGAGTCAACTATCCCGGTGACCATGGAGGAGATGATTCATCATACCAAAGCTGTAGTGAGAGGAGCTAAGAAAGCCTTAATAATAGGCGATATGCCGTTTATGAGCTATCATATCAGCGTCCCCGATGCTTTACATAATGCTGCAAGGTTTATTCAGGAAGGGGGGGCACAGGCGGTGAAGTTAGAGGGGGGCGAGGTCGTGGCTGAAAAAGTTCGGCGCCTTGTTGACTGTGGTATCCCGGTCATGGGACATATTGGGCTTACTCCACAATCCATACATCAATTGGGCGGGTTTAAGGTACAGGGTAAGGTGGTGGAAGTAGCCAGAAAATTGCTTAACGATGCCCGTATTCTGGAGGAAGCTGGCGCTTTTGCTATCGTTCTGGAATGCATCCCGGCCCCTCTTTCCAAGCTGATCACTCAGAAGCTGGCTATTCCCACGATTGGCATCGGCGCTGGACCCGATTGCGATGGTCAAGTCTTGGTAATCAGCGATATGCTGGGTCTTTATACCGAATTCGTGCCCAAGCATGTCAAGCAATATGCCAAGTTGGCCGGAGAGATTAAGAATGCTGTTTCCAGTTACATATCTGAAGTTAAATCTCGTAGTTTCCCCACTATGGAGCAGAGCTATACCATGGATAAAAGCCTCGTCAAACAGCTAAAGGCTGAAAGCTAGCGGTATGCAGGTAGTAAAGCCTCTATTTGAGGCAAGGGCATTAAGGCAGAAGCTCAGCGGCACAGTGGGCTTCGTTCCCACCATGGGCTATCTTCACGAAGGTCATCTGGCTTTAGTAAAGCAGGCCAGGATAGAAAATTCCGCCGTTATTGTTAGCATTTACGTTAACCCCACTCAATTTGGTCCCAGGGAGGATTTTGGCGCTTATCCCCGAGACCTTAATCGTGACCTGGAGCTGCTGAAGGGAGGGGGGGTGGATATCGTCTTTGTCCCCTCCGATGATGAGATGTACCCACCTGAATTTAGTAGCTGGGTGGACGTGGAGAAGGTAACCGAGCGACTCGAGGGAGCAGCTCGTCCGGGGCACTTTAGAGGCGTAGCCACCGTAGTGGCCAAGCTGTTCAACATTGTCCAGCCATCAAGGGCTTACTTCGGGCAGAAAGATGCTCAGCAGGTGATGGTCATTAAGAGAATGGTGGCTGACCTCAACATGGGGATAGAAATCGTAGTTGTGCCTACGCTCAGGGAGAGCGATGGTCTGGCCATGAGCAGTCGCAATATTTACCTTAGCCCCAAAGAGCGCCAAGCCGCCATGATATTGTTCAAGGCTCTTACATTAGCCCGGCAATTAAGACGGGGTGGGGAAAAGGACGCTGAAGAGATTCGCCGGCAAATGACCGCACTTATCCAAAAAGAACCCCTAGCCCAAATTGACTATGTCAGCATTGCTGACGCGGAGGCATTGGAGGAACTAAGCTCGATCGACCGCCCGGCAGTAGCTTCCTTAGCCGTCAGGATAGGCAAAACGCGGCTGATAGATAACATGCCTCTGGAATAAGTGCCTCAATGTGCCATTGTGAGGCTCTTTTTCTTTGCTTAAATTCCATTGAGCACGTTTTAAGTGAATCATGATTTACACAATGTGAGACTGCACGGATTGGAGAAAGCTATTATTGAGTCATGTTGATTTGTTGTGGATACATAGAAGATGTTATAGTAGAAGCGACCTAAATAAGCAATGGTCCCATGAAATAATCAGGAGAGGCTAAATATGACGGTAAATTTAGAATCCCAAAACCTAATTTTGAAATTGTGGTTCCTGATACACCGAGACTATGCCCTGCTTAGGAGCTGTGAGGACCAAATGTATGGTGAAAAGGGGCTTACTATGGAGCAGTACGCAACGCTTGTGGCTATAAAATACCTCAATGATCCTGTAAGGCCAACTGACGTAGCCCGGTGGATAGGACGTAGAACGAACAGCGTCAGTATGATGGTCGACCGCATGGTCAAAGCTGGTCTGGTCAGAAGGGAAAGAGACAGGAGGGACCGCAGGGTAGTACGTCTGATTATCACCAGCAAGGCGGAGAACGCCCTTAAACCGGCAACTCGGGCAGGCTGGGAGTTTATCCAGAAAATCATGTCGCCACTATCAGACGAGGACAGACAGACCTTTGCCAGGCTGCTTGAGACGCTAAGATACCAGACAATGAACTATCTCAATCCCGGAGAGGATATAGAGGAAATGGTAAGAAATGATGACAAGAGCCATGTCAATTTAAGGGGACGGTTGGTTCAGCGCGGTTTGACCTTCACTCCTCAAGCCAAACATCAGGGTGAGAAGAAGAGAAAGACCGTATGACGAAGGCAGTTAACCTTACTTATGCTAGCTGGCGTAGAGTAACTCCGCAGTGTCCGCAATAATCCCGGTGGGGTTGGTTGGGGGCTGAGATTGCCACGCCGGCGGCACGAACGGGCAAAGGTCCCATGAAATAATAAGGAGGAGCTAAATATGGTGGTAAATTCTGAATCGAAAAATACAGTTTTGAGATTGTGGCTTCTGTTGCACCGAGTCCGCGACGTATTTTTTACGTGCGAGGATTCACTATTTGCGGAATACGGGCTTACAACCGAGCAGTTGGGACTGCTTGCGGCTGTTAAGACCCTCGGTGGTTCTCCAAGGCCAACTGACCTAGCCCAACGACTAGACCGTAGCCCGAACAGCATCAGTATGCTGGTTGACCGCATGGTCAAAGCTGGCTTGGTCAAGAGGACAAGAGACAGGAAGGACCGCAGAACAGTATTTGTGTCTGCGACCAGCAGGGGGGAGAAGGCCGTTGGACTGGCACTGCCGGCGGGCTGGGAGATTATTCAAAAAATCCTGTCACCGCTATCAGATAGGGACAAGCAGGCCCTTGTCAGCATGCTTGAGATAATAAAAGGTGAGGCGGTTGGGTACCTAAATCCCGAAATGGATGTGGCGGAAATTAATAAAAAAAGTGTCACCA
>CAISEW010000047.1 GCA_903884455.1 uncultured Chloroflexota bacterium
GTTTATGCTGCTTCAACCACCATCACTATGAACGGCGACTATTCCATCACGGCCAACTTTGTCAAGCAGTATAACCTCACCATCTCCAGCACGGAGGGAGGCTCGATAACCGAGCCTGATGAGGGAATGTTTATCTATGATGAGGGAACAGTGGCCAACCTGATGGCAACTCCAGGTGAAGGCTACCGGTTTGTCGAGTGGACCGGTGATGTGGGCACCATTGCTGATGTTTATGCTGCTTCAACCACCATCACTATGAACGGCGACTATTCCATCACGGCCAACTTCGAGGAGGTGCCACCACCTCCAGTATATCCGACGGTTACCACACAAGCCGCCACCAACATCACCACCAACTCAGCTATTCTGAATATGAACTACACGGTGGGGAACTACAGCCCGGTGCAAGTACGCTTTATCTACAAGGAGTCCGTCGGCTTGTTTTGGTCTAATACTGATTGGGTATCTAAATCAGCGACTGGCACCTATGCCGCATCACTCAGCGGGCTTACTTCCAACACCCAGTACGATTTCAAAGCCCAGCTTAAATATAACGGTACTATGATTGAGGTTGAGGGTACTATCCTTCAATTCACTACAGGCACACCACCGCCCTGGGGAAGTGGAGGTTGTTTCATCGCCACCGCAGCCTACGGTACTCCCACCGCTAAACAGATCGATGTGCTGCGAGAGTTCCGGGATGTCGTGTTGCTGAAAAACACCGTGGGCTCTCAATTTGTTTCCCTGTACTACCGATTTAGCCCTCCCATAGCTGATTTCATAGCTGGTCATGAGTTTTTGAGGACTCTGGTCAGGGAACTCCTTGTTGACCCCATTGTTCGGGTAGTTGAAGCCACGGGAGACATATGGCGGAACTAGGGTAAAGTAAAAGGGCTCAAAATGGTAAGGAGCTTGGGCGGGGCTTGTCCCCGCCCAAGCTTTGATTTACTTTGTGTCTCGAAGGGACGACCTTTTTAGATCGAGGAAGCTCACTCCGAAAAGAAGAACGGCACTTACAGCAAAACCTATGAGGCCAAGGTCTCCTTTGAGAGGAATATCAAGACCCGGTATCTTCCCCATCAAACCTACTACCCCGCCACCTATAAGAGCAGCCAGGGCACCTCGTGGTGTCACCTTTAGCTTCTCTTTGTAAAACCCGGCGATTACGGGAACGACGAGTCCACAGGTGAAGATGGTATAGGCAAAAAGAAGCGAAGAAATTACCCCCTTCAAAATCATAGCTAGCCCCAGTGCTAGCAACCCCAAAATGATGATATTAAGGCGGGTAAGCAAAATAGTCTTTTTTTCGCCAAGTGAAGGGAGAAACCGCTTGATTATGTCCTGGGTCAGGATAACCCCCTGGCTGAGGAGGCAGGTATCCGCTGAAGACATAAATGCCGCAACCAGGGCAGCGAGGACCAACCCGCCTAGCCAAGGGGAAAGGACTCCGCTTATTACTTGGGGAAAGGCTTGCTCAGGAGAAATCTGTGGGTAAAGGACTCTGGCGCCCATTCCGATCAAAACAATGGCGAAAGCCAACGGAACAAAAGAGAAGGCAGATAGAAAAGTTGCTCTTTGAGCAGTTTTTTCATCCCTGGCACAAAAAAGTCGAGTGTACATATCCGGACCCACAACATAAGTTGCCCCCACGAGAATCAGAAGCGATAGAAGCGCCTTCCAGTCGAATTGAGAGCTTACCGGAAAAGAAAAGTAAGCTTGGGGTAGAGAAAGCCTTAATCCGTCTAATCCTCCTACTTGGGGAAGAAACAATGCTAGAGCGATAAAGATGCCGAGGTAAATTATTATTGCTTGAAAAAGGTCAGTGCGAATTACCGAGAGTTGTCCACCTATAACAGTGTAGGCAACAAAAACTATGGTAAAGATGACCATCCAAAGAGCACCGGAACCTATCCCAAGGATGGATAGGACTTTCCCGGCAGCCACAATTTGCCCGGCTACTACCCCGACCCAGGCGATAACGATGAGAATAGAAGCTGCCAAACCTACACGACGGTCATACTGCTTTTCCACTAGCTCTGGAAGAGTATAAAGCGCAGCACCTCTTACTCTCTTGGCGAAGAAAACCCCCAGAAGCACAAGCCCGATAGAGCCAACAAGAAGCCACCAGGCACCAGTCAAGCCTCGCCCAAACCCCAGGCCAGCCATTCCCACGGTTACTGAGCCTCCTACAGCGGTGGCGACAAGCGATCCGGCGATGAATGGTAAGCTCACTTGACGCTGAGCAACAAAGAAACCGTTTTGACTTCTTACCTTTTTCCTCGCCCCCAGTCCTACGCCTATCATAGCCAGGGAGTAAACGACAACTATAATGAGTGGAATCATATTACTCCCTTAAGTGGATGCAATCGCCGACAAGAACGGTTCTTAAAGAGCCGTCTTGGCCTTTTAATATGAGTGCTCCAGTGGCATCAATATCTATAGCCTGTCCTATTACTTCCTCACCTAGACTCATTATTCTGACATCCTTATTTAACGTTGCAGAAAGTTTTTTCCACTCTTCGAGTAAATCTGCTTCCATCAATAGAGCTTGCCGTCGCTCTATTTCCACTAGCAATGCGCTTAAAAATTCCTTCCTGGAGATTTCCCTTCCTAACGCATCCTTTAATGAGGTCACCGTTTTTTCAAACTGAGGAACAGAGGTATTGGCGTTTATACCTATCCCGACGTTCACAAAGTTTACAACATCCGTTTCAGCATCCATTTCCGCTAGTATGCCACACACCTTCCTGCCTTCAATCAAGACGTCATTGGGCCATTTTAATTCGGCCTTTAACCCACAGAGCTTTTTAATTGTAGCTGCCACAGCCACAGAGGCCATCAAGTTTATCCTGGGAGCATATGCGGGACTTATCCTGGGGCGTAAAACGAGAGTGAAGTAAATCCCTCCTTCTGGCGAGAGCCATTCCCGGCTCAATCTTCCCCGCCCGTGGGTCTGGGCTTCGGCAATCACGATTGTCCCCTCTTCTGCTCCCTTTTTAGCTAACTCTCTGGCCGCATCCATGGTCGAGCCAATCTCTGGAAAGTAGTGAATTCTTTGTTCTAAATCGGGGAATTCGTAAGGAAGCAGTAAATCTGGAGAGGAGACCAGCCTGTATCCCCTAGGCGAGGCCTCTATTACGTAGCCATCCTTTTTTAAGCTGCGAATATGCTTCCAGATAGAAACTCTGGAAATGCCAAGCTGCTCAGAAAGTGTCTCGCCAGAAAGATAATCACTACGCTCTCGCAGAGCTTTTAGTATCTGTCCCTTCATTTCGTTACCCTTTGTTTTTCAGATGTTAACGATTATACTGGTTTTTGTCAATTGCCCTGTTGTTTGACTATTTCTATTACTTTGCATATCATTATCTCTGTATTCTTCCCCATGATTTCGTATAAAACTTTCCCTCTCGAAGGAGAGGGTCTGAGTGAAAAGAAGAAGGTTATCCTTTAGACGCTGATGGAGATTACCTGGCTAGGACATTCCTGCTTTCTGATTAAAGGGAAAGTAAATACTATCATCACAGACCCATGTCATCCTGATTTGGGCTACCACCTCGGTGAACCTAAGGCGGACATAGTGACATTGAGCCATTTTCATCCTGGGCATAGCTACATCGAAGGCGTTGCCAATGACCCCAAACAAATAAAAAGCCCCGGGGAATATGAAATAGGGGGGACTTTTATCACGGGAGTCGCCTCTTTCCACGATGATAAGAAGGGGGAGGTACGGGGTAAGAATACCATTTATATTATCGAGATGGATGATATAATTTTATGTCATCTGGGTGATTTGGGACATCCTCTGGACTCGCATTTGATAGAAGAAATAGGAGATATAGGTATACTATTTTTGCCCGTCGGGGAGGTATCTACTATACCTATTGACACGGCTGTGGAAATAGTAAGGCAATTAGAGCCTCCTATTGTCATTCCCATGCACTATAAGACAGAGGCGTTCACTGGCAATCTCAGTCCTGTGGACAAATTCCTGGATAAAATGAGAATTCGGGAACTAGAAGCAAAGCCCAAGCTCTCGATTACTTCATCGTCCCTGCCCAGCAGCACACAAACCGTAGTTCTCAACCATCTCTAAACCCTAAATCCCGAGGATTGAGCAGTTTTGCAATTTCGCAGTTTTACAGTTGAGCATTTCTGTCACTAGTGCTTCAATGCGAAATCCCAATCAGCTTTAAAACTTGATGGCACAAGCGGGTAGCCGAGCGTTATTTCTGCTTCTTGATACTGCCAACGAAAGCGTCAATATCCATAGCAGCCAAGGTCATGGTTTGAAGCGTACCCCTTGCCCCCAGAGTTACCGCCACTTTGGATATTACTTCATTACTGGGAGCTTCTATAATGTTTATGAAGTCGTATGGACCTAGCACAGCATACTGAGCCAGTATCTTTGCCCCCATTGCCTCTGCTTCTTTGTTGACCTCTTTGATCCTTCCAGGATTTTCCGTGATAGTTTTTCTTCCCTCGTCGGTGAGGGTCGTCAGCATTACGAATTTAGCCATCTTTTACCTCCTCTGCGCTGTGTTGCACTTCAAAGACCTCGGCTTAAGTCCCGCTTGTGCCTGCACTAAATGACGCTGGAATACCAGTCACTGAATAAGTGGAGCAGTTGGCATCCTCAACCCCATTCTGCACTTATATTATATCACTACCCGGGCAAACATCTCTCCAAAAGTTCTCTCTCCCTTTCCCTCATCTTGCTTTCTTCCGCTGGTTCTTGGTGGTCGTAGCCTAGAAGATGAAGTATCCCGTGGATAACCAGCAATGCCAGCTCCCTTTCGGGTGAATGTCTTTGTTCTTTGGCTTGTTCTGTTGCTTGGGGATAGGAGATAATGACCTCTCCCAGCCGAGTTACCCCATCAGGGGGGAGAGCGAAAGAAGAATCTGCTCCCTTCTGCGGGAGCATGTAGAAGGCCAGCACATCCGTAGGCTCATCCACTCCCCGATAGTCTCGGTTAAGTTGTTTCACCGTCTCTGAATCGGTGAAGACCAGGCTCACTTCATAAGGAGGAGCCACCCCTTCAGCCTTGAGGACCTGCTGGGCTATCCTCCTCACCCAGCCCTCGTCCACCAAACCATGGAATTCTTCCTCAACAAAAATTTCAATTTCTTCTAGCATAGCAGTGAAGGTATCATAACAGGCAATTCAATTCGTTTCAACGAATGTAGTAAAATAACATGGATGACCATAACTCCTCTTAGGAAGCAGTATCTCAGGGTTAAGCAGAAGTACCCCGAGGCTATAGTTTTCTTTCGCTTAGGCGACTTCTACGAGACCTTCGATGAAGATGCCAAGGTCGCTTCGCGAGAGCTGGACGTTGTCCTGACCTCCCGGGAGATGGGCAAGGGGCAGAGGGTGCCCATGGCAGGGATACCTCATCACGCTCTGGATAACTATCTGGCTAAGCTCATCAACCGCGGTCATAAGGTAGCTATTTGCGAGCAACTCAGCCCACCGGGTAAGGGACTGGTGGAAAGAGACGTCATTCGCGTGGTGACGCCGGGGACGGTGGTCGAGCCCAATCTGCTTGCGAGTAAGAGCAATAACTATCTCGCCAGCCTGGTCGTCGAAGGCGAGGAAGCAGGAATTGCCTATGTTGATATAACCACGAGCGAGTTTGCTACCACTCAGCTTCCTGCTGAAAGAGTCATGCCTGAATTGGAGCGACTTCAGCCCAGCGAGCTTCTTATTTCCGAAGGTGCCGACGATTATGCTCAATTGCCGTTCACCATAAGCCGACTTGATGACTACTGGTTTGACCCGGAGATTGCCCAGGAAGCTTTGCTGGAACATTTCAACGCAGCTAGCCTGGAAGGCTATGGCTGTGCCCGCTTGCCTTTAGCCATAAGGGCCGCAGGCGCATTAATACATTATGTCAAGGAAACGCAAAAGGAAACTCTGCCCCAGCTAAGCAAACTTGCTACCTACTCTACAGATTCCTTTATGACTCTCGATGGCCAGACCATCCGCAATCTGGAGCTCTTTCAGGGCGGCAGATGGGGAGAAACCGGCCATTCCCTTCTCTCCATCATTGACCTGAGCAAAACAGCCATGGGTGGCAGGCTGCTCAAAAATTGGCTGGGACATCCTCTTCTGGACCTCGCCATATTGAATCGGCGGCAAGAGGCGGTTGCCTGGCTTCATCAAAGTAACTTAGCTCGACAGAAAGTTATCTCTCTTTTATCAGACATTGCTGACTTGGAGAGGCTGGTTAACCGAGTGAGTAGTGGCAGAGTTATGCCCCGAGAATTGCTAGCGCTTCGCTCCAGTTTAGAGAAAGTGCCGGGCTTAAAAGCGGTGATGGCAGACGGGGACGATATAAATTGGCTGAGCGACGAACTTAAGCCTTGCCCCGACATCGTGGACTTAATCGCCAGGGCTATTGCGGATGAACCGGGGGATTTGGAGCAAGGTGGTGTGATAAAGGAAGGTTTCTCTCCTGAGTTGGATGAAATTCGCCGTAATTCCCGGGAAGCTAAGCAATATCTGGCTGGCCTGGAGCAAAGGGAAAGACAGCGTACGGGGATTAAATCCTTAAAAGTAGGCTACAACCGGGTATTTGGCTATTATATTGAGGTATCCCGGGCTAATCTCAACTTAGTTCCCCCAGACTATATTCGTAAACAAACTTTAGCCGAGGCGGAAAGGTTCTTCACCCCCGAACTTAAGGAATATGAATCGCTGATTCTCAACGCTCAGGAGAAAATCACTGACCTGGAGGCTGCTATCTTCCGACAAGTTTGTCAGCAGATAAGCGCTGTAAGTGAGCAAATTTTGGCCACCGCCAGAGCCATCGCTCAAATCGATGCCCTTTCCAGCCTTGCTGAGGTAGCAGTGCGTCATGGTTATGTCCGCCCAACGCTGACCAACGAGGATGTCATTGACATTAAGGGAGGGCGCCACCCTATCGTAGAGCAGAGCATAGGCAGCGACAATTTTGTTCCTAACGATGCTTATTTATGCAATAGGGATAATCAGCTTATTATACTCACCGGCCCCAATATGTCAGGAAAGTCCACCTATCTCAGGCAGGTAGCTTTAATTATCCTTCTGGCTCAGATAGGTAGCTTTATCCCTGCCGATTCAGCAAATGTTGGAATTGCTGACCGCATCTTTACTCGCATTGGCGCCCAGGAGGACTTAGCTGCCGGGCAATCCACTTTTATGGTGGAGATGACTGAGGCGGCAAACATCTTGAATAATGCTACTCCTCGCTCCTTTATCATCCTGGATGAAATTGGGCGTGGCACTTCCACCTATGATGGGCTTTCCATTGCCTGGGCAGTAGCCGAGTTTATCCATAACCACCCTGAGCTTGGAACGAAGACCCTTTTTGCTACCCATTATCATGAGTTGGTGGATCTGGCTGGTATCCTGCCCAGGGTGAAAAACTTCAACGTAGCAGTGACGGAGGAAGGGGACAAAGTTATCTTTCTACACAAGATTATCCCCGGGGGCACCGACAGGAGCTATGGCATTCATGTGGCTCAGCTAGCTGGCTTGCCCAAATCGGTAATCGTTAGGGCTCAGGAAGTCTTAGCTGAGTTGGAGAGCCATGCTTCTAAAAAAAGCAAAATCCCTCGCCGTAAAGCACCGCTTCAGATTCCTCTTTTCCCGAAAGGCTCCCTATTAGCTGACGAAATTGCCCGGCTTGACATCAATTCCATGTCTCCTCTGGAAGCCATCACCAAGCTTTATGAGCTCAAGCGAATGGCTCAGGAGAATAAGGACTCACCGCCTGATGGGATGGGGGTTTCACCCTCACCTTAATCCTCTCCCTTCAAGGGAGAGGAATTTTATACGGGATTATGCGGAAGGCCGTATTTTATGAGACTAGGCACTAGTATTATTGAGGCATAGCGGTATGGAACTCTCCCTCCGCTTTCGCTTGGACGCGAGCCAGGAAATCAACGCATTCTTTGGCTATTCCCAGGGCATCCAGATGGTAGAGAGAGCGAAGAAAATCTTGCTTTCCATGGGTTACGAATTCGTCAGGAATGCCTAATCGCTTCACCTTGACATCTGAGACTTCAGCCTTTTCCAGCAGCTCCAGCACCGCAGCACCAAAGCCACCGCTAAGAACATTCTCCTCTACTATGACCATCCTTTTGGCATGGTTAGCTACATCCAAAATAAGCGCTGTATCCAAAGGCTTAGCGAATCGGGCATTAATTACCATGGCATCAATGTCCCACAGAGCTAAATGTTCCGCTGCTTCCAGAGAAGGCATGACAGTAGAGCCAATGCCTATTATGACTATATCTTCACCTTGCTTTATTATCTCGGCTTTGCCTATAGGAACTTGATGAAGCTCGCTGGCCAAGGGAACGACTGTTCCCCGACCCCGAGGATAGCGGATTGCCATAGGATGCTCTGTATTGAGGGCAGTATAGAGCAGGTCTTGAAGTTCATTCCCGTCCTTAGGTGCGCAAACAATCATATTAGGCATCAAGCTAAGATAAGATAAGTCGAATATCCCTTGATGTGTTTTGCCATCCTCTCCGACAATGCCGCTGCGGTCGAGGGCAAAAATGACAGGTAGATCAGGAAGACAGACATCGTGCAACACCTGGTCAAAGGCACGCTGCAAGAAAGTGGAATATATAGCTACAATAGGTATAAAGCCCTGGGTAGCCAGACCAGCGGCTAGGGTAACCGCATGTTGCTCAGAAATTCCGACATCGTAGATGCGTTGAGGAAATTCTTTGACCAGAGGAGACAGGCTATTGCCTTCAACCATGGCGGCGCTTATCACTACCACCCTGGGATTGTCTCTAAGTAGTCCACCGACTGTCCGAGCAAATATCTGACTATAAGTAGGTATTGTGCTCACGCCCTCGCTTTTAGGGGATAGACCGTGAAAGTGAGTGGGATTGTCTTCGGCTGGTTTGTAACCCTTGCCCTTCGTAGTCAAGACATGGACAATGACCGGCTTGTAGTAATCCTTGGCTTGAGTCAGAGCTGTTTCCAATTCAGCAGTGTTATGACCATCTAGCGGACCCAGGTAAGTAAAGCCAAGCTGTTCCCACATCATGGTGGGCATGACTACCGCTTTTGCTCCTGCCTTAAGACGGCGCAATGCTCCCTGCAGCTTCTTTCCTCCGGGCAAGAGAGGCAGCAACCGATTCGTCCGTTTCTTAGCCTGTATATAGCCGCGGGTTGTTCGCACTACATTTAGCCGTTTGGCTATCGCTCCTACTGTGGGCGCAATGGACATGCCGTTGTCATTAAGTACCACGATAAGCCTTGTGTCCAAATGCCCGGCGTGATTCAGCGCTTCGTAAGTCATGCCACAGGTAAGGCATCCATCGCCGATGACAGCTACCACATGGTGATCACCGCGAGCAAGGTCGCGGGTCAGAGCCATGCCCAAAGCTGCTGAAATGGAGGTGCCACCATGTCCCGTAGTGAAGGCATCGTGAGGACTTTCATCTCTATCAGGAAATCCTGATAGTCCCTGGTATTGGCGAAGGGAGGGAAATTGCTCCCTTCTTCCTGTTAACAGCTTATGAACGTAACTCTGGTGTCCCACATCCCAGACTATCTTGTCTTTCGGGCTATCAAATATCCTGTGCAAGGCAACAGTAAGCTCCACCACTCCCAGATTGGATGCTAGATGCCCTCCGTTTTCACTAACCCTGCTCACCAATAACTCCCTGAGCTCGGAACAAAGTTCACCCAGTTCATCTTGGTTTAGCCTCTTAACATCGCTGGGGCCGTTTATTTTGTCCAGTATCTTAGACACCTCACTCTCCCACTTTAGATTATAGCAAATTTTACTCTTAGGCATGCTCTTGCCTATAAGATTGTTGTGCTAAGCTCGAAACAGGCGATTAAATATGCCCTTGAATTCGCCTACCCTTCCCTTGATTGCAGTATAGTCTATCTCGCCAAACATTAAGTTGCATACAGCTCTCCACACCCCCTCACTCTGGTTGAACATTCCAAACGCCAGATGGGGGAAGCGGACAAAAATTTTTGACAACGTACGCGCCATTTTCAACTCAGACATTATTTTTCTCTCTACGATCTCCTGGTAATCCTGCAATCCGACTTTGCCCCTCACTAGAGAGTCTTCGATAACTGGTGCGGCAAGCTGGGCACTCAGGATGGCGTTATAAATACCCTCACCCGTTAATGGGTCGGCAAGCCCAGCCGCATCCCCCAGAAGCAAGGCTTTATCTTGCCAAACAATCCTCCCTTTTGTACACGTTGGTATCAAGTGGCTGCTGGACTTAGTGACAGTATAATTATCAATACTTAGCGAATTTAGAAACTTCTGATGGTGGGCGTGCAAATCTCTTGTCTTGGAGGCTTGACATCCAACTCCAATAGATAGATGGTTGCGCTTGGGGAACACCCAGGCATAACCCCCGGGGATGCACCCCAGGTCTATCTGGACCCGCGATTTCCATTTTGCCAGCTCTTCCTCGGGCACGACAATTTCTGACTCTATTCCCGCGGCATATCCGATGCTCTTTCCCATGCCCAGCTCTCTTGCCACTACGCTATAAGCCCCATCAGCCCCGACCACAAGTCGGGAGCGAAAAACGTTGTCAGCAGTGGAAATCTCAACCCAATCAGCGCTCACCTGTACTTGCGTTACCTTCTGACCATCCATAAGCACAGCTCCCAGTTGTTGTGCCTTCTGCACCAAAAAATAGTCGAATGCATCACGCATCACGGTATATATAAGTGGTTGAGAATCCTGTCCCAGATAAGGGCTGCCGAGGTTGAAAGTAAAGCTAACCTCATGGATTACGTCTTCTGTCACTTCGGAGATGTCGAAATCGAGAAGTTTCGCTGCCTTGCTGGTGACTCCGCCAGCACAACACTTATAACGCGGCAGTTTCTCTTTCTCTAAAACTAATACCCCGATTCCCCTCTTGGCTAGCTCGTAAGCCAGTGTTGCCCCAGCCGGACCAGCACCAACAACGATTACATCGTGACTTTGTTTCAACAGCAAAAACTCCCTATAAGCGCAGTAATAGAAAACCTATCTTTATTATATTATAACGAAGATAGGGCGTTTAACAACTCATACCTTTACCTTCTTCCCTGATAAAAAAGCTGTTCAAAAGGAGAACTGGGTTCTGCGCTTCGTTCCGAATGACACTTCGAATGCATATCCATCTTCTTCATCGCTTTGCTTTACTTCCTTCTAAAATTTTAATCAGGCCAAATCATAATAGTTTTTGGGTTAGATTTTAGATGATTTAAGTCCTTGACATCCCTTTGAAAAACTGTTACTCTTATAACATTATATCGCGCATAATTTATTAAAATGCGAACGAGGTTATTGCTCAATAGGACATCGGCATGGCCAGTATGTAGAATACAATGGCGCAATAACCAGCTTTCTCGTCACTTACCTCCTTTGTTTTCAATATAAGCGGCGGGAGGGAGTCAAACTCCCGTCGCCACCTCTCTAGATATTTCTGGTGGACAGCTCACATGCCTTCATCATTACCCATTTTGTAGCTCCCTGCCTCGACTGGAGACAACAACAATTCTTCAAAAAATCAATACCTCGAACGGCTATTACTTATCAAGAATATATTCATTGCTTGAATTTCATTGAGCACTTTTTGAATGAATTATGATTTGCCCAATGCAGAACTGCACGGATTGGAGAAAATTATTATTGAGTCATGTTGATTTGTTGTAAACAAACAAAAATTGTTATAATAGAAGTGGACCAAACGAGCAAAGTTCCCATGAAATAATCAGGAGAGGTTAAATATGAAGAGAATTTTTGAAGCTGAAAGTACGGTGAGATTGTGGCGCCAGGTGTACCAAACCTACACCCTGCTTAAGACGTGCGAGGACCAAATATTTGAGGAATACGGGCTTACTACGGAGCAGTACGGAGTGCTTGTGGCTATGGGATATCTCGGTAGTCCTATAAGGATAACTGACATCGCCCGGTGGTTGGAGCGTAGCACGAACAGTATCAGTATGATAGTGGACCGCATGGTCAAAGCTGGTTTGGTCACAAGGAAAAGAGACAGGAGTGACCGCAGGGTGGTATATGTGGTTAGCACCAGCAAGGGGAAGAACGCCCTTAGGCCAGCAACTCTGGCAAGTTTGGAAGCTATCCGGAAGATCCTGTCGCCACTATCAAATGAGGAACGGAGTACCCTTCTCAGTCTGCTCGGGACGGTAAAGTACGAGATAATAAGGTATCTCAATCCTGGAGTGGATATAAAAGAGGCGAAGAGAAAAGAGTTAGAGCAGGCGGCCAATGTAAAGCAATGGCTGAGCGAGTACGGTTTGCCCTCCACTCCTCAAGCCAAACGTCAGGGCGGTGATAAGAGAAAGACCAAGAAAAAGACTGAATGACGAAGTCAATTAAGTCAACTTATGCTAGCTGCCGTAGAGCAGCTCCGCAGGGTTAGTAGTAATCCCGGTAGAACGAAACATGCTCCCCCTTTCAATCCACAGCTAAAACACCTTAGCCACCGCTGTCATTAATGTGCTGTACACTGGTACACGGTACGGTACGTGTCAAATCGACAAATAGGTATAGCTAGACAATTTGTTATATAATGTAGCATTGCCTGGTAGGAATCTAAAAAGGTGGCAGGGAATTGTCAGGCCGATTTTACGATGTCATCATAGTAGGGGCAGGGCCAGCCGGAAGCTACTTAGCTTATAAGCTAGCTTCATTAGGCTATGATGTCGCTGTTTTTGAAGAAAAAAATACGTCGGGACTCAATGTCTGTTGCACAGGAATAATCAGCACCGAATGTTTCCAGTCCTTGGACCTCGGCACCGATACAATATTAACCAAGTTAAGCTCTGCCAGGTTTTTCTCCCCTTCAGGAAGATGCTTAAGATTGCAAACTGAAAAGATTCAAGCTTACGTTGTTAATCGGCTTTTACTTGATAAAGCGATAGCCTCTAAAGCTCAATCTCAGGGGGCACAATATTTCTTCTCTTCCCCAGTCATTGACATTATTCCTGGAAAAGATAGCATACAAGCTGAAACTTTGTGCTCTGGAGTCAAAGATATATTTAGTGCTAGAGCTGTGGTCCTGGCTAATGGATTCAGACCCGAGCTGCCCCGGAAGCTAGGTCTGGGCAAAATCAATAATTTCCTCGTCGGTGCTCAGGTGGAAGTTGAAGCGAAAAATGTGGATGAATTCGAAATATACTTTGGTCAGGAAGTAGCACCGGGCGCGTTTGCCTGGCTTGTGCCCACTTCAACCAACAAAGCATATGTTGGCCTTTTAGCAACATCCCAGGCTAAGCTATATCTACAAAAGTTCCTCAACAATCTTTTTAGCCAGGGTAGAATAACAAGTCGGGAGATGGAAATCAGGCAAAAGGCTATCCCCCTGGGAACTTTAGCTCACAGCTACGGAGACAGAGTACTGGTTATTGGGGATGCTGCCGGACAGGTAAAGCCCACTACCGGTGGAGGAATATACTTTGGGCATTTTGGTGCTCAGATAGCTGCTGATGTGCTTGATGAGGCTCTCAGCAGTGATAATTTAACCGCTGGCCAGCTTTCGCGCTACCAAAAGCGGTGGAAGGCAAAAATGGGCAAGGAACTCTCCCGTGGCTACTGGGCTAGATGGGCTTATACCAAACTAAGCGACCGCCAAATCGAGGGAATATTCAACATGTTTGATTTTAATGGCATGACTGAGGCTTTGCTCAACTCAGGCAACTTTTCCTTCGATTGGCACAGCAGGTTAATTTTGACTGTCCTGAGACGTAGCTCCGCCTATCCCCTGCTGAAAATCAAGCATCTCTTTTTTCGTGGGGTCAGTTCGTGACTCAAACAAATTATCCTCCCCAGCATGTAGCCATTATCATGGATGGCAATGGCCGGTGGGCAAAGAAACGTCGTTTACCCAGGCTTGCCGGACATAATGCTGGCGGTGACAATATTCGCCCGGTGGTAAAGATTTTTGCCGACTACGGAGTAAAATACCTGACCCTTTATATGTTCTCAACTGAGAACTGGAACCGGCCCAGGATAGAGGTTGCTGGCTTACTCAGTCTTCTATCAAGGAAGATTGACCAGGAAACTCGGGCTTTTCATCAAGAAAATATCCGACTGGTACACCTGGGCAGGCTGGATAGGCTATCTCAGAAACTAAGGGAAAAGGTGCAGGCGGCAGTTGAACTCACCAAAAATAATACCGGGCTTATGCTTTGCCTCGCCTTCGATTATGGTGGGCGAGATGAAATTGTCCAGGCAGCCAGACGTATCGCCAGCGCTGGTATTTCCGGCAACAATATAGATGAGTCTGTGCTTGCCCGGTATCTATATAACCCTGACATCCCCGACCCTGATTTGGTCATACGCACTGGCGGTGAGAGCCGCCTCAGCAACTTTCTCCTCTGGCAGGCTGCCTATAGTGAACTTTACTTCACTCCAGTGTTGTGGCCTGATTTTGGTCGTAAAGACGTTGAGGGAGCGCTTTCTGAATATAAACGCCGCCAGCGACGTTTTGGCAAAATATGAGGCGCTTAACAACTACCCAATGACAAAAAGCGAACTGCCGTTCGGCTGAGCTCACGACGAAGCTTTATGAATCAAGCAACCGCAAGAATCTGGGAGGGTTGCTAGACAACCGTGATTGCCGCCCATACTATGCCGATAGGAATCCTCCGTCAACAGGTATCAGCGCTCCGTGAACATAGCTGGATAAATCACTGGCCAGGACCACAGCAATGCGGGCCACTTCGTCCGGCTGCCCACCCCTTTTAAGAGGCAGCCTGGTGCTAAACAATACGCCAGTTCTAAGCAGGCTCAGCCGGAGCTGGGTGATTTCCTTGGCCACGGCCTTGGTTCCCGGAGTTATTATTCCGCCAGGTATGATTGCATTTATTCGGAAACCATTTTTGCCATATTCCTTGGCCAGAGATCTGGTTAGAGCGATGACTCCCGCCTTGCTTATGCTATAAGGAGTCATGCCTTCTACGAAAGGTATGATTGCCTCGATGGAGCCAATGTTGATGATGACTCCGCCTCTCTTTAATCGGCTCTTTATCATATGCTGACACATCAAGAGAGCTGATTTCAAATTAATGTCCATCACCTTGTTAAAAAAAGCATCGTCTACTTCTAAGAAATCCTTAAAAGGATATATTCCAGCATTGTTTACCAGTATGTCAGGCTCCTTTCCTTTCAAGTCCTCCCACAAGGCAGCTATCTCCTCTTTTGAGGCAAGGTTTACTTTATGAATGTTGATTTCCACTTTGAACTTTGAAAGCTCTTCAGCTAGAGTTCTTAGCCCCCGTTCGTTTATGTCTACAAGTTCTAAGTCCGCACCTGCCTCTGCAAATCTATAGGCCATTGCCTTACCAATACCAAGTGCGGAACCAGTTATTAAGGCCTTTTTCCCTTTGAGGGAGATAAGTTCAGATAGAGGCTTTAAAACTTTCATGGCAATACTCTAGACTATTTGAGTATACGTCATGTCACTGCTTTACCATTATACCATAGTGCGAGGGCAGTTCCCAAGCTAGTTTGATATGTATTTCAGAACAGGCTTCAGCGATGATAGGCTCTGTGTAATATTATATAATTGAAACGAAGTATGCCTTGGCATATTTACTATTATGGTCTCAATAATCGTTCTGTTGGTGGTCTTTGTCCTCATCGCCGTCCGGCAAATCGGCAGGTTCCGCCTTCAGATATGGCAGGCGATGCTGCTCGGGGCACTGACGGTATTGCTCACGGGACAAATCTCTCCGGCTGAAGCTCTCAAGGCCATCAACCTGGATGTCATACTTTTCCTGTTCGGTATGTTCGTGGTCGGTCAGGCGCTCGAAGAGAGTGGCTATCTTTCTCACCTTTCATCCCGGCTGTTCGGACGAGCTAAGACAGTGGACAGTCTGTTACTGCTGATATTGTTTGGTACTGGGCTGCTATCAGCTTTCCTGATGAACGACACACTGGCCATTATTGGCACCCCGGTGATGTTGCAGATTGCCAAAAAGACAGGTATTCGCCCGAAGTTGCTGCTACTATCGCTAGCTTTCTCCGTCACCATTGGCAGCGTGATGAGTCCTATTGGCAACCCGCAAAACCTGCTGGTCGCCATCAACGGAAATATCCCCAATCCATTTATCACTTTCCTCTGTTACCTGGCGGTGCCAACTCTCATCAATCTTTTCTTGGCATACTTCATTCTCAAGTTCTTCTACAGAGGGCAATTGAAGAACGAGCCGCTGAATTACTCAGCTGACCCCATTGTAGACCCAGGGCTGGCGCGATTGTCGAAGATATCCCTCATTATTATTGTTATCCTAGTGCTCGCTAAAATAACCACCTCTCTTCTGGGGCTTGGTATTGATTTCCGGCTTACCTATATTGCCTTAGCAGCAGCGTTGCCCATCATCTTACTGAGTCCCCGCCGTCTCGGGATAATCCGTAGAATCGATTGGACCACTCTGATTTTCTTTGCGGCGATGTTTGTCCTGATGCGGAGCGTCTGGGATTCCGTGTACTTCCAAAATATTATTGCTGACCTGCACCTCAATCTCCAGTCCATCGGTATCATTATGGGGGTGAGTATCGTGTTGAGCCAGCTAATCTCAAATGTTCCACTGGTAGCACTCTACCTGCCTGTGCTGAGTCATCTGGGCGCAGCGGCCAAGGAAATGATGGCTCTGGCGGCAGGCAGCACCATTGCCGGCAACTTCTCCATCCTCGGCGCAGCCAGCAACGTCATCATCATCCAGAACGCTGAAAAGAAGGCAGGAGAAACCTTGACCTTCTGGGAGTTTGTCAGGATAGGCATTCCCCTGACGGCAGTGAATACACTGGTCTACTGGTTGTTCTTTCTGCTTTTTTGAAGGTTGAGAAGAAAAATCAGACGATTACTCGTAAGGCTGGCAAATTTGAATCCAGATATTGGTAATTTAATTACTTTTTTGGTGGAGCTGAGGGGATTCGAACCCCTGACCTCCTGCTTGCAAAGCAGGCGCTCTCCCGACTAAGCTACAGCCCCAACATCAATTATTGTATCAAATACTGTTTAGTAGCAAAAGCTTTACGCTGTTAAGCTTATGACATAGCTGCTATACTAAACAAAGGGGATACGTAGATGTCAAGTATAACCTTCTTAACGGCTTTCACGGGGGGGATTCTATCCTTTTTATCACCTTGTGTTTTACCGCTGGTTCCGGTATATCTGGCCAACATAGCCGGTGCATCAGTTCTTACGCCAGCCCTTGCTGACCGAAGACATATTTTCCTCCATACCATCAGCTTTATAGTCGGTTTCTCTCTGGTTTACACCGCTTTAGGAGCCTTTCTTGGCTTATTGGGGGCTGCGGCGCCGCAGGAAGTGTTGGAAAAAGTGGCCGGTGCTCTATTAATCACGTTTGGCATATACCTAATAGCTGCTACTAAAGTGCCCTGGCTCAATTATGAGAAACGCCTCAATTTCACTATAGTTAAAGGTTCGGGCTATCTGAGGTCACTGCTAATAGGGGTAATATTTTCTCTGGGCTTGACTCCCTGCACTGTCCCGATTGTGGGAAGCATACTAACCCTAGCCGCGAATGCACAAAAAGCATGGCTAGGAGTTTATCTTTTACTTGCTTATTGTTTAGGGCTGGGGCTGCCTTTCATCGCCGTGGGGCTAGCGTGGGGGTCAGCATCCCGGTACATCAGATGGCTTAGCCGCCATGCCTTCGTCACCTCCGTAGTAGCCGCGGTATTGCTTATCAGCGTGGGAATTCTGATGTTGACCGGTTACCTGGACTATCTCAGCGGGCTTATGCCGGGAGGTTACCAATATGGCCAGTAGAATGTCAAAAAAGACTTGGGTAATATGGGTGATCTTGATTATTGCGGTTGTTGCTCTAGTTGGAATCGCTCTGAGTTGTAGTTCCTCCAATCCGTCAGATTCAACGCCACAATCCCAGAATGCAACAGACTTCACGTTGCCTACATTAACAGGAGCTAACATAACCCTATCTGAGTTAGAAGGGACACCGGTAGTGCTTAATTTCTGGTCTATTTCGTGTTCTTGGTGCAGGAAACAACTGCCCTACTTGGAGGATGTAGCCCAACAAAGTGAGGGTGAGATAAAGGTCATAGCCGTTAATGTCGGAGAAAGTGCTGCAAAGGTACAAGAATTCTTCGGCGATTATGAACCAACCATGATAGTAGCCCTGGATGAAAATATAGAGACTTTCGTGACCTATTGCCAGAATTACGACAACCTACGAGGATCTATTCCATTTACATTATTCGTCGATAGCGAAGGCGTAATTCAGTACAAAAGAATTGGTGCATTTACTAGTGAGGCGGAGTTGTGGAATACCCTGCACAGCGTTTTTGGGATTACAGTTCCTTAAACTTCCTAAAGACAAGGGTGGCATTAACCCCACCGAAGCCAAAAGAGTTGGAAAGAGCTATATTTACCTGCGCTTTTCTGGCGATATTAGGGACATAATCTAAGTCGCATTCGGGGTCCGGAGTATCACAATTTAGGGTAGGCGGTATAATACCATCCCTGATAGTAAGAACGGTGAAGATAGCTTCCACTGCACCTGCCGCCCCCAGTAAATGACCGAACATAGATTTATTGGAGCTTATGGGCACCTTTTTGCTGTGTTCTCCTAAAGCTGCCTTTATAGCCTTAGTCTCTGATACATCATTGATAACGGTAGACGTTCCATGAGCGTTAATATACTCAACATCGCCAGGTGAGATAGCAGCGTCACTCAAGGCTAGCTTAAGACACCGTGCTTGATTTTCCCAGTCAGGCTCGGTTATATGAAAGCTATCGATGTTGGAGCCGTAGCCAATAAGCTCGGCATAGATTTTGGCCCCTCTTCGTATAGCTGACTCCATTTCCTCCAAGATAACGACCCCGGCACCTTCTCCGATTATAAAACCATCGCGGCCTTTATCAAAGGGACGGCTCGCCTTCTCGGGTTCATTATTCCTTCGGGACAGGGTTCTCATTTTGTCAAATCCAGCAATGGCAATGGGGAGAATGTAAGCATCGCTCCCTCCAGCAATCATGGCATCTGCTTCGTCATATTGAATAAGCCTGAAAGCATCACCAATACAATTGTTTCCGGTGGCACAGGCAGTAACCACACATTTGCTCGGTCCCCGGGCACCAAAATCCATGGAAACCTCCCCCACCGCCATGTTGGCTATAAATCCAGGAATGAAGAAAGGGGAAACCTTCTCTGGTCCCTCATTACAAAGGGCGCAAAGGTTCTTTCCATACATGTTCATGCCGCCAGCACATGAGCCTAGCACTACTCCTACCCTGCTGGCGTTATTTCCATTTATAGTAAATCCAGCATCAGCTATTGCCATGCGAGCAGCCACTAGCGCATATTGTATGAAGGGGTCTGTCCTTCTAATTTTTTTCTTATCCAGAAAATCTTCAGGATGAAAATCCTTGAGCTCGGCAGCGATTTGCACGTTAAAACCAGAAGTGTCAAATTTGGTGATTCTGGCTACTCCTGATTTGCCCTGGCATAGCTTTCGCCAGGATTCCTCAACACCCGTGGCTAAGGGAGTAACAGCACCCAGTCCGGTGATTACTACTCTTCTTTTAAGTATCCTGTTCACGCTTGTTCAATACTTGTTGTCCAGCCTGAAAAGCTTTTTAAGCTAATTTTCTAGTCCTGTCGCATCGTCACAAGCAATAAATGGAGGCATGAGTGCTTATTCCGGCAATGGCTACTTTCTAGATTTTTGATTCGATGTAGTCAATTGCGTCTTGAACAGTTTGTAAATTTTCCGCGTCCTCATCGGGGATTTCGATTTTGAAGGTGTCTTCCACCGCAGTAATCAATTCAATAAAGTCCAGGCTATCGGCATTAAAGTCATCAGCAAATGACGCCTCGGGGACTATTTTTGATTCATCAACCTCCAACAACTCCACGATCAACTTTTTTAACTGTGCAAAGGTTTCGGTCTCACTCATTTTGTCATTCCCTTTCTGGCGCTAATTTTCTAAGCCTGAATCATATTGCTCTTGTATTATATCACCCCCCACGCTGCCAAGGGAATTGGGGAGCGTGCAGAGTGATTATTAAAATCTTAAGATGAAATCCAAGCTCCCCGGGCAGGACTCGAACCTGCAACCAAGCGGTAGCGGGAAGTATTATAGCTAATAGTTGCGGAAAAATCAAAGCTAAAGTAAAATATGGTTAATAAGCCAATTAAGGCTACATTTTCTTGAAAATTCCCCAGTAGCTCAATGGTAGAGCGCTCGGCTGTTAACCGAGGTGTTCTTGGTTCGAGTCCAAGCTGGGGAGCCAGGTTTATCATACACGTAACTTCTTACAAGGCTCTTACAGTCCGATGAGTAGCGAATACATACAATCTAAAGAGGAACTTCAACAGCATCTCAAGGACACAATACAGGCTCTTGAGTTATCTTCACGTTCATTTGATGGGGGATTTGAGGGAGAGGCTAATAGGCTTGCTGCTGCTATCAGAGTTCTCGTGCATGACACTGGCTCTTCAAAATCTCTGTTAGGTCAACTGGGGCAGAAATCCATCCAATTCTACGAAACCTCTATTCCGCGTAACCTCAGAAGCATCATGACCTACAGTGGGCTGGCCGCCATTGAGGGAACACCCGAAGGGGCTAAAATGTAGCTTTCTTGGATATGTTACCTTCTGCCCCCCCCTCCACGCTGGGTAAGTTTTGATGAATGGTGGAACAGAGTGATTTTCGTTGACCAGAAAGGAAGCGAGACCAGTCGTAGAGACTTGATTCTTGCAGTTGCGAACAAAGACGGTGGTGCCCATGTCGACCCTATTTTGGACGGAAAATACGCAGACCTTTCGCGTCGCAACTCGCTTGCGTGGCGATTCTCCAGCCCAAGAGGTGACGTCCCACTTGAAGGCCCGGAGAAAGCTGCCGTTAGGCAAATTACCCACGAGATATTAAAGTCACTTAATCCTGCAATGCCGGTGATGAAGCCGAAAGTAACGGGTACGTTATTAAGTGATGTCTCTTTGGTGGTCGAAGAGAGGCAGCCAGTAGTGCCCAAAGTTGGTCGCAATGACCCCTGTCCTTGCGGTAGCGGGAAGAAGTATAAGCATTGTCATGGGAAGGTGTAATCGGACTTGTGTGGGGCACGCTTGCATGGGCTTGTTGCCTTATGCTGGTACTGACCGCTGGGAAAAAGACTGCTGCGGCTTAGCCTGCGCCGGACTGGAACGCTTGTTCGCATGCCAACCCCATTTTTGGGGCCAAATAACCCGGAGGTTAACAGCCGCCCACTCTACCGTTGAGCTACCGGGGAATGAATACCTTAGCGCAACTGCTCAAATTCGCTAGGCTGATTTTGGCATTTTTTAGGATTTTCCTCAAGATGCCTTTCCCTGAGTCTCTGTCTCAAAGCCCTTTTTCATCTTGCTCTATTACCACAGTGAATTTATAGTCTGGCATTCCATGTTGTTTACTTTATCTCACTCTGAGAGATGTAACCCTCATCACCAGGCAAATTTGGCTGCTGGGCAGCTTGCATGGCTAGCTCGTCGCAGCGTGTATTTTCCGGGGTTCCGGCATGCCCCTTAACCCAGCTAAACTGTACTTCATGGTGCTCGCATATTTGCCAGAGCCTCTCCCAGAGGTCGGGATTCAACACCTTTTCCCGTTTATTGCGCTTCCATCCGTTTGCTCGCCATCTCTGAGTCCACCCTCTCGACATCGCCTTGACTAAATACTCGGAATCACTGTACAACGTCACCTTGCATTTCTCTTTTAGAGCCTCTAATCCAACAATCGCAGCCATTATTTCCATTCGGTTATTGGTAGTTTTGTGATAGCCCCCTGATAGCTCTCTTCTGTGACCCTGATAGAGGAGTATTATTCCATACCCACCGGGGCCAGGATTTCCCAGGCATGCGCCATCGGTATATATAGTCACGTGCTTAACTTTTTCCATTTTGGTTTTTGTTTTGACGTCAAGACGTCGAGTCTGTCACTTCTTTTCTGATCTTAGTTGGCTGCCGGGCCAGGATTCGAACCTGGGCTAAAGGATTCAAAGTCCTCTGTGCTACCACTACACAACCCGGCACTCATACCCGCTTAAATTTTTAACCCTTGGTGCCGAAGGTCGGATTCGAACCGACACGGGGGTTGCCCCCCAACAGTTTTTGAGACTGCCGCGTCTACCTTTCCGCCACTTCGGCGCACTTATCCTAGAAGCCTTAATACCCCTTCAAACATTTTCAGTGACCTCCCTTTTTGCAAGGAGGCGTTCTACTGCCAACCTGGTTCTGCTTTACAACCTGATAGTTGGTGCCGAGGAGCGGAGTCGGACCGCTGACACGCGGATTTTCAGTCCGCTGCTCTACCACCTGAGCTACCTCGGCATCAGGGATATTGTAGGTTTTCCCCCGTTCTAGTGTCAAGCAAGTGTACTCGTGGCTATTTAACCGCCGCCTTGAGTAAGGGGAATGCTAGGCGAGATGCTAGCTTGGGGCACCAGGCTTGACCAGGGGAATGTGAGCAGCACAGAGGGGGCATTTTTGAGGTGAATAAACTGTGGTGGGGGCACGAAGACAACTGAAGAAGGGTAAATTAAAGTCCAAATTCTCCTCACTGCGGTCGACAAGCACTCCAATACCAGTGATAATACCCCCCAGTTTATCCACAGCACTTATCGTCTCTCTGAGCGAGCTTCCTGTGGTCAGGATGTCATCGACAATAAGGACGTGTTCGCCAGACGCAATTTCAAAATCGCGCCGGAAGACCCTTACCGCTCCCTCTTTTTCGGCAAAGATGCTCCTCACTCCTAGTTGGCGGGCGGTTTCGAAGGCTAGAATAATGCCGCCGGTGGTTGGTCCCGCAACTACATCTATTTTTTGCCCTTTGAAGTGTTGGGCGATAAGGCGACACAGTTTCTCGGTAAGATGCGGGTGCTGTAAGATGCGAAACTTTTCCCAATAAACAGGCGAATGTAATCCTGAGGCGAGCAAGAAATGCCCTTCTTTTATTGCTCCAGCCGCCTTGAATATCTCTAGCACCTTGTCACTCAAATTGCACCCCAGGCGACTGGCTAAGCATCATTTCTTGTCCCTCAGTCCCAAGCAGCTCCGGGTAGCTGTAATGCTTGACTACCCCCCATTTGCTTGGTGGCCAGTAGATAAACCAGGCCTTGCCAATGATATTATCCCGGGGCACCGTCCAGCCAGTATGTGAATCGTTGCTGTTGTTGCGATTATCACCGAGGACGAAGTATTCATTCTCGGGAATTTCTTTGGCTGACATCGTATAGCTTGGCGGCGCCATGATATATTCTTCATCCAGGGAGATGTTGTTGACAAAAACCTTTCCATCTTTGATCTCCACAGTCTCGCCGGGCAAGCCAATAACTCGTTTGATGAAAGGGTATTCGGACTCAAACGGCGGGTTAAAGATTATTACCTGTCCTCGCTGTGGGCCAGAGGAGCGATAAGTCACTTTGTTAACCATAATGCACTCACCTTGTTGGAAATTGGGCTCCATACTGGACATTACCACAGTATAGCTCTGTACAGTGAGCCGAAGGAGAACAAAAACGGCTACTGCGATGAGAATGGTTATCCCGATTTCACGAATAATTTTCATTAGCGAGGGTTTATTCTATCATAAACCATAAAGTTAGTTCATTTGCTATAGCTCTACTTGTTGGCGCTGTTCCTTAGTGCTAACATTATTACCTCGGGCCGCTAGCTCAATTGGCAGAGCAGCTGACTCTTAATCAGCAGGTTCAGGGTTCGATTCCCTGGCGGCTCACTTTAGATACCGAATTATCCTTGATAATAGTTATCTAGGGGTTGAGCTTGTCCCGAAGTCGGCCCGGGTGCGAAGAAAGCGAGCTATATCTTCTCGGTTTATTATTCCAATGATTTTCCCGGCTTCTATTACCGGTATGTGATTGGCACTTTCCCCATTCATTTCTTGGAGCACACTCAAGATATCCTGGTCAGCATAAGCTACCTTTAATTTGCCTGCCGGGGTCATGATATCCTGCACTGGGGTGATTGCCCAACGGCTGCGGGGGACTTTTTTTATCTGCTGCAGGGTGACCATGCCTTCTAACTCAGCTCCCCAGCTTATTAGGAAGCAACTTCGTCCTGTGGGCAATATATGTTGCTGGACTAGCTCCATTAAATTCAAGTGGGGAGGGATTAAGGGACAACCATAGTCCGTAACCTGGCGTGCTGTGATACCAATAAGGGCATCGCGGAGTAAAACCTGCTGATAACTAGCTCTGGCTGCATCACGGAGAAACCAGCCAATGAATATTAGCCACACGCCGTTAAGCCATAACTGGAGAGCGAAAATAAGGACAATGCCTCCGGCGACGATAAAGGCATAAGCTATCCCCTGTCCCACTTTGGTAGCGATGCGAGTTGCTCTGTGGTAATCGTGGGTTCTGTGCCACACGAGGGCACGAAATATTCTGCCTCCGTCTAACGGAAAACCGGGGATTAAGTTAAATACAGCTAAAAACACATTTATCCAAGCTAGCCACTGCATTAAGCTAGCGGCTAGGATTTGCTGCGCTCCGGCCAGTAAAAAATGCAATCCGTAGAAAATACCGGCCAGAGCCAGGCTGGTTAAAGGGCCAACTATGGCTATTGAAAGTTCTGCTCTGGGGTGGGTCGCTTCTTTAGTTATCTGAGAAACACCGCCGAAAACAAAGAGGGTAATCTCTTTAACTGGGATATTGTTACGAATAGCCAAGATGCTGTGGGCTAGTTCATGGGTAATGATGGAAGCAAAAAAAAGCAAACTGGTTAATATGCCCAAAATTATCCTCTGCTCTATAGTGGGGTAGGGAGGTTCTACTAAGGGGTAAAGCACGAGTGAATAGGTAACCAGAGCAAAGATGATAAACCAGGTATAGTTGAGTCGCAGGGGAATACCGAAGACCCTACCTAAACTTATATTACCACTCATCGTCCTTCTTGCGGCACAGCACAACCGATAAGCTTGTAAGCTAATTTAGCCAGTAGAAAAGCGCAAGAACCTGGTCCCTCCCCGGGGCAAAATTCCATTAAATCGAAGCCCACTACATGCTTGTGAAGGGCAACCGATTCTACTATATCCAAGATTTGCCGCCATGACATGCCGTCGGGCTCGGGAGTACCTACTGCCGACATAATGGAAGGGTCGAGAACATCTACATCTATGGTGACATAGACATCTTCGCTAAGCGAGTTCACTATATGGTCTATGGAAACTGTACCCGATGCCAAGTCAGACATGTAGAAAGGCGTCAGCTTGTTTTGTGTTAAGAATTGTTTTTCTTCCCAGCTAAGGCTGCGCACTCCTACCTGAGAGATAGGGCAAAGTTCAAAGATGCGGCGCATAACACAAGCCTGGCTGTATTTAGTCCCCAGATATTCATCCCGAAGGTCAGCATGGGCATCCAGTTGCAACACAGAAAGTCCGGGAAATGCTTCTTTGAAAGCTCGAACTGCTCCTAAAGAAAGAGAGTGTTCTCCACCAAGCGACACTACAAATTTCTCCTTTTGTATTAAGCCTTTAATCACTTGATAAACTCTGGCAATCATATCTTGAGGGCTGCTCAGCAGAGGTTCTACCTGAGGCAGGGTGGAAATACCAACTTTATATATCTCGCGGTTCAGTTCTAAATCATAAAGCTCTAAATACTGGGAGGCATCGATAATAGCCTGTGGGCCATGGCGAGATCCGCTGCGCCATTCGCTGGTGCTATCGTAGGGGACAGGCAGAATTACAGTCTTGGCTTGCTGTAAATTTGAATAAGGTGGTTCTAATCCGGCAAAGACCTCATGTGGCAGGAATATCCCCTCATGCCAACAAGCAAAGGGCTCAGGGTGACAGTCATGGTCATTCATGGTAAATAAAAGTTTGAGGGTTGGCCATCGCGAGTTCTGCTTTGGGCCATTCTCTATCAATTAGACAGGTCCGCAACTTAACCAGCTGGAATCCCTCTCGAAAATCTTCTATTGCTTTCTCGGTATCAAAATCCTTGCAAGAGAAAATGTCTATGTTAATGTAATTCCGCTCAACAAAGGTATGGATGCCGATATGACTTTCTGCTATAAAAACAAATCCTGATATTCCCCAATCCTCTAACACTGGTCCTACATATTTGAGCACGTATGGCGGTGAAATCCTGGTCATTCCAATCCTGGCGGGATAATTTTCCAACCATTTCCGAAGGAAATCTTCGTCTCGGAGAATTTTTTGGTTGCTGGAATAGCCATCTATAATTAAGTGCATTAGACCTCCTCGAGCAACATTCTTCTTAAATCGAAAAGGGCGGCATAAACTACCCTTTGCTTCATTCTTGAGCGATTTCCACGGAGCATATGGGTGAAGGTTTGCTCAAATTTATCACTGCTCAGGCCTATGAATGCGTCGCCGGAATTTGTATCGGGATTTATGTTACCTCCAACACCTATGCCGATATCGGTTTTCAAATTCCTGCGTGCAGTCTCAGCCATTGCTTTGGCTACCTGAATGCTTTCTTTGCCATATCGCTCCATAATGGAGGCATCCACACCGCAAGCCATCTTAGCTTCATCACAGCAAACTAGCAATCCCCCCTTGAAATAAGTATGGCTTTCCCGGCTACTGGCAATGGTGCTGCATAGAAGCCCCTCGGTGCAAGATTCCATAGTTGCTAAACTCAGGTTTTTGGCTCTGAGCAACTCCCCAATAACAGAGCCCAGGGTATCATCGTCCACCCCCCAGATATAGGGAGAAAGAATGTTTCGAATTTGTTCTTCGCTTTGGGAAATAAGGCGTTTAGCTTCTGCTTTTTTCTTTGCTTTGGCTGTAATACGCAGATAAACACCGTCGGGATTTATGTAAGTAGCCAGAGTAGGGTTGGATAGTTTGGAGATGTGGGCTACCAATTCATCTACCTTAGCTTCGGCTAGCCGAAAGGTCTTAATTACCCTGGATAGGATGACCTCTCCAGTTACTCTTTGCTCTAGTTTGGGCAAAATGCCTTCTTGCCACATCATTTTCATCTCATCGGACGGCCCAGGTAGGGCTATAATTATATGGTCGTCTTTCTCAACCCACCAACCAGGCGCTGTGCCCATACGATTGGGAATTATTTGAGCCGCAGGGATGAAAGTTGCCTGTCTTATATTGCTTTGTGGTATTTCCCCAGCATAGAGGCGGAGCAAAGCTTGCAATTCTTGCCATAACTTCTCATCAACTTTAAGTTCCTCATTCACTAGCTCGCCAATGGCCTCACGGGTAATATCATCCTGGGTAGGTCCCAATCCTCCTGTGGTGATAATAAGGTCTGCCCTCTTCCAGGCTCGTTTTAAGGTATCCACTAACCTTTTCTGATTGTCGCCTGCTGTAGAGATAAAATATAAGTCGATTCCCAGCAATGGTAATTGATTGGCTAAAAAGGAAGAATTAGTATCAATTATATTGCCCAGTAAAATTTCTGTGCCAACGGGTATTATTTCTGCCTTCATTTTTCAATTATAACCTGTCAGTTGGCGGTTACTTTAGCATTTGGGTGCTGAGATGCCGAGGTATTTCTCTACTATTGCCATAGCGCAATATTTGCCACACATGCTGCAAGTCACTCCGTTAGCAGGTATCTTACTATGGACTTGCCGCGAGAGTTCTGGGTCTAGAGATAGTTCGGCTTGGGTTTTCCAGTCAAGAGCCTTGCGCGCCCTGGACATTTGTTCATCCCATTCTTTGGCACCTTTTACACCCTTAACAATATCGGCAGCATGAGCAGCTATACGAGAGGCAATTACCCCTTCTTTAACATCCTCTATACTGGGAAGGGAAAGGTGCTCAGTGGGAGTAACATAGCACAAAAAATCTGCGCCAGCAGCAGCAGCAATTGCCCCTCCAATAGCAGCAGTTATATGGTCGTAGCCAGCGCCTACGTCAGTCACTAAAGGTCCAAGGACGTAGAAAGGCGCCCCACGGCAGAGGCTCTTTTCCAATTGAACATTAGTGGCGATTTGGTTCAGTGGCAAATGCCCGGGACCTTCTATCATGGCTTGAACGCCAGCTTCCTTTGAGTGCTCTATTAATTCACCAAGGATAATTAACTCTTGGATTTGAGCCCTGTCGGTAGCATCAGCTAAACATCCGGGACGTAAGCCATCGCCCAAACTTAAAGCGAAATCATATTCGAGAGCCAAGTCCAGCAAGCGGTCATAATATTGATATAAGGGATTTTCCTTATCATTGTGGAGCATCCAACCGATGAGGAAAGCTCCTCCTCGAGACACTATGTCGGTCATCCTACCCTGCTTTTTAAGTCTGGTCAGAGATGTCTGGGTCACTCCGCAATGGACGGTCATAAAATCAACACCGTCTTTAGCATGTTCTTCGATTACAGCGAAAATATCGTCCACACTCATGTTTACGATGGCTCCACGATTCTCAATAGCTTCAATACCCGCCTGATAAATAGGCACCGTTCCCAACGGCACGGTGCTAGCACGCATGATAGCTCTCCTGATAGCTGAAATATCGCCTCCAGTGCTCAGGTCCATCACAGTGTCAGCACCAAAGTCGATGGCAGTCTGTAATTTCCTTAATTCCGTGTTCAAATCACAAAAATCTGAGGATGTGCCTATGTTAGCATTGACCTTGGTCCTCAGCCCTTTGCCTATGCCGCAGGGGATTAGATTTGTGTGATTAATGTTGGCCGGAATTATGATTTCACCCTCAGCCAAGCCTCGGATGATAAAATCCGTCTCCACCCCTTCCTTTTCGGCTACGTGCTTTATCTGAGGTGAAATAGTACCATTTCGCGCTAACTCTAACTGGGTCATCTTCCTAAGAACCTCGCATAAGTTGCAGTAAAACTAAAGTATAAAACAGAGCGATTGTCAATGCAAACGCAACCACGGTAATAACAAAGCAAGCAAAAGCGAGGAACCTACAGGCAAATTTAAGACAAAGCCCTCAAGGTTTCCTTCTGGATTTTGAACAATTTAACTATCCCTTGCAGGGCTAAAGAAAGTAAGGCATCGGCAGTTTCTTTGGAGAAAGGTTTGCCTTCGGCAGTGCCTTGAATTTCTACAAACTCGTTTTTGTCGGTCATGACCACATTGAAATCAACTTCGGCTTGGTGATCCTCTTCGTAGCAAAGATCGAGTAGCATATTGCCATTCACAATGCCCACGCTGGTGGCTGCTATCATTTTATTTAATGGCATAACTGGCAAAACGCCTTGTCTTCTTAGGTTATGGAAAGCGTGGTAAAGAGCAACATATCCACCGGTGATAGCTGCTGTTCTGGTGCCACCGTCTGCTTGCAATACATCGCAATCTACTATAAATGTCCTTTCTCCCAGGATGGCTAGGTTAGTCGCTGCCCTTAAGCTGCGGCCGATAAGGCGTTGGATTTCCTGGCTTCTTCCTTCTGACCTATCGCGTGGTGTACGAGTAATTGTGGAACGAGGTAACATAGCATACTCCGCGGTAACCCAACCCTTGCCACCACCCTTGAGAAAGGGGGGCACTCTGTCATCCATGCTCACGGAGCACAGCACCCTTGTTTGTCCCAGTTCAATCAAAGCTGAACCCTCGGCGAAACTCTGGTATCCTAAAATTATGCGCACAGGGCGAAGCTCATTGTCAGTGCGGTTATCTATTCTTGGCATAGTAGAAAAAGTATAGCAAACTATTTAGCAATCTGCTTGTCCATTTTGAGTTGTTATTCACCGCCGTCCTCTTTTTTGATAGGTCTCGATAAATCTTTGGAGAGAGTGGTCGTAAGTCCTTTCCACATCGTCGGGGAAAAAGCAGGCTGGCAACTCGCCTGCCCTCCAATGGTATCTTAGACATTCGCAGCAAATGCCTTTCCTGCTGCATGGTTCATAGGTACAGTTACATTTTTCTTTGTTTTGCTCCATGGTGCACTCTCTCATATTTGCTCTCCTTCGCTAATTGTTTAGCTAAATGCCTCTTTGCTCCCAAGGCGAAAGGATACTATGTAATGAGCATAAGAACACAAAGCTGCGCCACTTTCCCAAACATATGCTATCATATGCCAAAATAGGAGTATTGGAAAGGCAGGCAGCAGGTTGCAGATACCATTTGATGCTTATCTTGATATTGAGACCACAGGCTTATGCTCATTTTATGATGAAATAACCGTTATTGGCATTTGCTTAGCCAATGGCAGTGTGAATAGATTGGTTCAACTTGTTGGAAGTGATGTAACTAAAACTAACTTACTCAGAACCTTGCGCTGTGTGGATACCATTTATACATACAATGGCAGCCGCTTTGACCTTCCTTTTATCAATTTCCGTCTGAGGGTGAATCTGAGAGAGCATTTTCATCATCATGACCTGATGCATGATTGCTGGAGGAACAATTTATATGGTGGCTTTAAGGTGGTAGAGCGGCAATTAGGTATTCATCGACGGCTACGGGGTATCGGGGGAGCAGAGGCGGTAATGCTTTGGTGGAGATATCAGATGGACCATGACAAAAAGGCGTTAGCTTTGTTGCTGGAATACAACAAGGAAGACGTAGTTAATTTGATGACATTGAGGGGGAAGCTAGAAAGGTTTTCAAAATCAAGGTATTGTTATTAATCTTGGGTATAATCCTTTTGGTCTCAGTCGAACAAAAGTCCAAGCAAATGCCCCAGGAGTTGTGACAATCGCCGTGCCACATCGCCCGCAGCGGTTGCTATCTTGGCCATGGTCGAAACGTTCGCTTGACCTTCATCCCAGGGAAAAGATTCCTCACGGCAATAGAGGTCGTTAAAGGCTGCGGTAATTTCATATTCGTCTAGTCTAGAATCGGGGTTGGGAAGCCCGAACCAGGAATGCCAAGAGGAGAATTGGACAGGTGCTTGGGATTCTATCCTCCGCCACTCTCCATCGTGATACCAATCCTCTATCAGGAAGGCATGTCCCTCTTCTTCATCATTAACACCAAGGGCGACATATACCTGCTCTGCATCAATGCCATAGGCTCTAAAGAGGGAACACAATAAGATGGAAAAATCCTCGCAATCCCCAGTGCGATAGGACAGGGTTTCCTCGGGGATTTGCCAATAGTCCTTCCCCCAGCGCTTTTCATCAGACATATAATCTATATTAGTAGCGACCCAGTCTCGGATATCATCAAAGCCAGCTTGAGAAAGTTCATAAGGGGGGTCACCAAGGATATCACGTAAAGCTTCTTTAACCGATGAGCATTCGGGCGTGATGTGGGACTTGAATTCAGATTCCGTTGCCGGAAGCCAATTAGCAATAGAGCTCGCCGGGTGAATGATGAAGCTGACGCAGCTCAACCCAGACACGATGAGCAAGCCCAGCGCAGCTCCACAGGCTAAAGGGATTAGAAAGCGCTTTTTCACACGCAAGCCCCACTCATTTTAAGTATTAGTCTAGTTTTCCAGGACTAGACTTGGAAATATTACTTTCTCTTGACCACTGACTTCACAGACTCTTCAATGTCTCTGGCGGTCAATCCGTATCTTTGAAGCAACTCTTCAGATTTGCCTGACACGGCATACCTGTCACCAAGGTTGACGAATCCCATAGGCACTGGCTTCTCTTTAGCTACTATCTGCGCAACTCGGCTGCCTAGCCCACCTTGAGCTAGGTGCTCTTCAGCGACGACAATTGCGCCCGTCTCTGAGGCTGCGTTGACTATGGCTGCTTCATCCAAAGGTTTGAGAGTATGCATGTTGATTACCCGGCAATCTATACCCTGTCTTGCTAAGATATCTGCCGCCTCCAGAGCCTTAGCGACCATGAGGCCCACGGCTATAACAGTTGCATCCTTGCCTTGTCTCATGGTTACTGCCTTGCCTAATGTGAAGTGATAGCCTTCGGAGTAAACAATCGGTGTCTTAGGGCGACTTAGTCTGATGTAGAAAGGTCCATAGTCACTTGCCGCCACTCTTATTGCCACAGCAGTCTCTATGGCGTCTGCGGGGACGACAACAGTGAAGCTAGGAAGAGCACAACACAAGGCTAGATCTTCAATTGCCTGATGTGAAGTGCCATCCTCTCCTACGCTGATGCCGCTATGAGTAGCTACGATTTTAACATTTAGATTCGGCTGGGAAATGCATAGTCTTAGCTGGTCAAAACAGCGACAGACGACAAAAACAACGAAAGTGGTGGCAAAGACAATTTTGCCCGAAGCAGCCAGGCCAGCAGCTATGCCTATCATGTTCTGCTCTTCCAGGCCACAGTTGAAGAAACGCTCAGGAAACTCCCGGGCAAAAAAATTGGTCATCGTTGAGGGCGACACATCGGCGTCCAGAACAACAATGTCTTTGTTTTGTCTGCCTAGTTCTACCAGAGTTTTGCCGTATGTTTCCCGAGTAGATGCTTCAGCCATACTTACTCTAACTCTTTTAGTGCCCTTTCGGCTTCTTCCCACGTAGGTGCCTTGCCGTGAAACTCCGCATTATTTTCCATGAAGCTAACCCCTTTGCCTTTGATGGTGCGGGTGATGATGACAGTGGGTTTGTCTTTTATTTTTTCAGCTCTTTGGCAAGCGGACAGGATTTGGTCAAAGTCATGTCCATCTATATCAATGATATGCCAGCCAAAGGCTTGCCATTTCCGGGTAAAAGGCTCAAGGTTCATGATGTTCCGAGTCCATCCGCTGAGCTGCATACCATTGCAGTCAACTATGGCCGTTAGATTATCTAGTTTAAAATGGGCTGCTGAAAGGGCTGCCTCCCAAGTTTGCCCCTCCTCACATTCACCATCGCTAAGAAGAACATACGTCCGGTAAGTTTTGGAGTCCAGCCTGGCGGCTAGGGCGACGCCAATGGCGAAGGATAAGCCCATACCTAAAGAACCAGCCGACATTTCTACCCCGGGGGTGAGGTTTCTATCAGGGTGTCCCTGGAGGCGGCTATCCAACTTTCTCAACGTCACCAGTTCTGCCACGGGAAAGTAGCCAGCTTCAGCCAGGGCAGCGTATAAAATTGGAGCAGCATGTCCCTTGCTCAATATAAATCGATCACGGTCTGACCATTGGGGATTTTTGGGATTATGGCGCAAAACCTTAAAGTAAAGAGCAGTGATGATGTCGGCTGCTGATAGAGAGCCACCAGGATGTCCACTGCCTGCCGTAGCTATCATGGTGATTATATGACGGCGTAGTTTTTTGGCCATTTCCTTGAGCTCTGCCGTGGACAAGTTGAATTTGTTTCTGGGAGAGGTGCTTTCGGGGGATACTTCGCTATGATTTGGCATCGGTCAAGGATTATATTGTAACTCAGAATGGCCTACAATGTCTATGGTTAATAGGCTATCCTCAGACCAAAAAGGAGCATATTTTATATTGGGGGTATGAGAAGGCGCTTTAATTGAGTCAAATCGCTAAGAGATTCGTGATGGTTTTTCCCTGACCTGTCAATATAAAAAGCATTTATGCCGGCCTGTCGGGCATTGAGGAAATCAAATTGCCAGTTATCACCCACATGAATGACGTGGCTTGGCTTGACGCCCATCTCTTCACATATCATGAGGTAAAAGTCAGGGCTTTTTAATTGCTTATAATGTGAGACGGAAGAAAAAATTCGAACGAAATAAGGTTCGATGTCTCTCAATAAGCAATGCAGTAGCTCCAGCGGCGTGCCTGAGGCAACAATCAGCCTGTATTCACTGACTAAGGAAGAAAGGACCTCAGTGGTCTCAGGATAATAGGATATCTTACCCATGCAGCTTTGTATCGCTGGCTCAGAAGAACCCAAGCCAAGATAGCTAAACCAGTATTCGATATCATACCACTCAAGCCTTTGGTCGCCGATCCTGCCATATTCCTCAGCAATACACCTCTTGGCTTGAGCAAAGTCAAGCCCTTGTTTCTGAGCGTAAAGCGCAGGGATAGCCTCATGCCATATAGCCTCGCTGAAATCAGGCGTTACCACTGTTCCTTCAGCATCAAAAGAGATTAATTTGATTTGCCTCATTTCGAAATACCGATCTTATCATGGTAAGAAGGCGAAAGTCCATTTGCCGATTCCCACCAGCAGAGCTAAAATACGTAGAATGCTAAGTTACTCAGTTACAGAGAAGTTGAGTCATACCTTTGAGCTAGGTCCTATAAGACCTCCTAGCGAAGCTTATTCCCTCCTTATAAGGGCGACCAGAAATTGCCCTTGGAATAGATGCCAGTTTTGCCCGGTATACAAAGGCAGTAAGTTCGGGCTGAGGGCAATAGGGGAGATTATAAGAGATATTGAGGCGGTTAAGGCTATCAGCGAAGGTATTAATGAAATGGCCTGGAAGATGGGCTATGGCGATAAGGTGAGAGAAGTAGCAGCAATGCTTTGTCATCAACCTCAATATGGGCAATGTGTATGCCATGTTGCCCTGTGGCTTGGGACAAGAGGCAAGACAGCATTCCTTCAGGATTCCAATACCCTGATCATGCGTACACCCGAGCTAATCCAGGTGATTACTTTCCTGAGGGAAACCTTTCCTAGCTTAAATAGAGTAACTACATATGGTCGGTCCCATACGGCAGCCAGAAAGTCGTTAGCGGAGTTAAAGGAACTCAAGGATGCCGGGCTAGATAGGATTCACATCGGACTGGAGACTGGCTATGACCCCTTGCTGGCTTATATGGAAAAAGGCTGCACTGCTGAGAACCACATTGAGGGTGGCAAAAAGGTGAAAGAAGCAGGCATTTCTCTGTGTGAATATGTTATGCCTGGTCTCGGGGGCAAGAAAATGTCTCAAGAGCATGCCCGAGAAACAGCTAGGGTGTTAAACGAGATTGACCCTGATTATATCAGGCTGCGCAGCCTCCACGTCTCTCCGACTATGCCGTTGTGGACCAGATTGCAGGACGGAGATTTTGAGCTACAAACAGAGGACGAAGTGGCAAAAGAAATAGCTGTTTTCATCGAAAACTTGCAAGTTACCAGCTATCTTAAGAGCGACCATATACTTAACTTATTGATGGAAGTCGAAGGCAAAATGCCCGAGGATAAGGGAAAATGCCTCAATATCATAAATAAGTATTTATCTCTGTCAGACGAAGAAAGGCTCAATTTCAAAGTTGGCAAGCGGACTGGTTCATACAATAGGCTAGCTGACCTCAGTGATAGCTACAAGCATGATAAAATAGACCAGGCTATAAAAAGCCTCAGAGCACAGGGCAGCGATGTTGAGGAGGCGATATTCAAGCTGAAGAATAGCTTTATCTAATGGGAGAGTCGTGGCAAAAGGATTTGTAAACCTAAGTCGCTTCAAGCACGGAAGGACAATAAAACGGAACAGCAAACAAAAAGCCGATTTACAGGGAGGCAAAGGAATCAGAGAAAGGAAGGTTAAATTTCGTGGCTAAAATAGATGAACTTATCTTTGGCTCTATAGTAGTCGAAGGCAAGAAGTACCGCCGGGATATTTTGCTTTTTGCCGATGGCACGGTGAAGAAGCGGAAAGGCGGCTTTCTAATGTTCGGCAGCCACAAAGTTAAGAAACAGGAGCTGGAAGAATTGAGCCAGGGTCAGCCTGAGATAATAATTGTCGGCACCGGAACCAACGGCGCTGCCCATATAGCTCCTGAGGCGGGAAGCTGGGCTAAGGGAAAGAATCTAAGCTTACTGGTTCAGCCATCCTATGACGCTGTAACCAGGCTAAATGAGCTTGTTGAACAGAAGAAAAAGGTTGCTGTCTTGATTCACATAACCTGCTAAGGTGTAAATTTACCTTAGCCTGATTCCTTTGTAATGCGTTCAGCTGTGCTTCCTGTGTTCTCTTTCACATGGATAAATAAGTAAATTAGTTCCCTATTTACAAGCAAGAATAGCCAGGCCAAGAAGGAGCCAATTATTCCCAATACAATCACGGAAACACCCAGACCTACACCTATCAGTTCACGGTTGCCAACCAGCAATCCACTCTTCACAATTTCCAGTCCGAAGACAATTGAAGCAATAACGCCAACTACCAGTACTGCCCACCCCAAAACTCTCAAAACACTAGTCACGTATGGTAAGAAATGATACTCCAGCGGTTTATTTCCCTTCCAAACTTTCTGGAAAACATAGCCTAGCTTCATTTCACATAACCACTAAGGCATAAATTTAATCTTAGCTTGATTTCTCTGTAATGGTGATGCGCTCAGCCGTGTTTCTGGTGTTCTCTTCCACCTGGATAAGCAAGTAGAAAAGCTCCCTGGTTGCCAGCAAGAATAGCCAGGCCAGGAAGGAGCCAATTACCCCCGCAACAGCCGTGAAAGCACCCATAACTCCACCCGTATAGATTCCGAAAGCAATAAAACCAATAACGCCAGCTACCAATACTATCCACCCCACGACCCTCAAAACAGTAGTCGCAAACCTTAGAAAAGGATACCTTTGCATTTTACCTCCTTTCTGTCCTTAAAATTTTTTCAAATCTGATTCACATAACTTGCAGAATCTTGAACTTTACTTAAATTTATCTTTTCCTAGAATGGTAAATACGATCGCTGGGATGCCCAAGAGTATAGCAGGCACAATAGTCGGTAATCCGACAATAAAGGCACAAATTGAGGCGGCCAGCGCAAAACCCCACGCCCTTTTCGTCAGGGCAAAAACCCCGCCTACTATAGCTACTATGCTAAGGATAATCATTGGGCCATATATTGGCGCACCTAACCAACCTATAAACCAAATAAACCAAGAAGCCAATCCCCCAAGTGTTGCCCAGATTATCCCAATAATCAGGCTAGGAACTCCGATAACCAAGTCTAGAATTCCCGCAGTCACTGGCATCCAGGTGCTGCCTGTCGCCGCTGCTTTCCGTGCCACCCTAGTGCCACACTTAGGGCATATTTCCGTCATAGGCGTTGTTGGAGCACCACACCCAGGGCAAAAGCTGGTGCCAGCCATTGGCTTAGCTCCACAACTCATACAAAATTCCGGACTCCCTGTTAACTCTTTGCCACAATTTCTACAGAACATTTTGTCCCTACTCTCCCCCTTTTATCTTTGTATAACGATATAGTTAGAATCTCTCGTTGTCAATACCCCCAAACCTCAATCACCGCCAACGCAGAGCGCTTACTTGCCGTAATTTAGCCCGGCGCCACAATTACCACACCCCTGTCCTGGCGCAATAGTAAATCGTCACAACCCTCCAAGCAACCATCCACAAGAGAGATTCCCACCACAGAGAGATTCCCAGGGTATGCATACCACGCCCAACAATTGTAGAATGCATAGAATTACCCCGATTATCACGCATATCCCCAGGCTAATAAGAAACATCCGCCACCACAATCCCCAAGCTAATCTCCAGGTTGGCCTTACCTCATTATCCATTCGCTCTTTCTCCTTTCCTTGTTTTCTCTAGGTTCCAAGCCTCTCATTTGATTGAATAACTTCTGCGGTACCTTCAATTCATTATAAGTATAGCTATTACTCAATGTCAATATAGTTAAGGGGATTGTTTAGTAAACCACTCGTGGTGAACTTATCGAACCATGAGCGGCACTCAAGAGCAGACTAGCTCATCCCTCTATTTTGCTCAGGCGGATAGGTTGCTAAACAGTCTTTCCGAAGGCTTCCATGTAGCTTAACCAAGCTCCTTGACCATGTAAGCGTCTTCCAGACCATAACCAAGCGAGCGATAATACTCCCGGGCACCGACACCACTGAGCACCGATAATCTATCATCCTTAAATTCCTCCCCGGCGATTCTCTCTGCCTCTCGAAGCAAGTTTCCACCAAGACCGTGATGTTGAGCGGCTCGCTCTAGCCTTCCCCCCACGGGAACTTCAGGACCAAAAATGTGTAGCTCCCTAACTACCGCTTTTTCCCCATTTATCCTCAACCTCAGCAAGCCAAACAAAGTTTCATTCTCATCCTCGTAGGAAAGGAAGACCTCTTTTCCTCCCCAGGTTTCATAATCCAGCCTGGTTAGACGGGGCTCGCCAATTGCCCAGCCATCCCTCAGGCGATGCCCATAGTCCCGGCAACGAATGCAGCTACAGCGAAGACCTGTTTGCCCCATCTTCTTTCTAATAGTTCCTCTAAGCGCTAAGTCTCTGCTGCCAGCAATGATGAATTTGCTGGGAATATCTCGCA
>CAISEW010000048.1 GCA_903884455.1 uncultured Chloroflexota bacterium
CAAGCAGGCCCTTGTCAGCATGCTTGAGATAATAAAAGGTGAGGCGGTTGGGTACCTAAATCCCGAAATGGATGTGGCGGAAATTAATAAAAAAAGTGTCACCAACAAGCCTGATTTATATAAACGGATGGTCAAGAACGTTTTTCCCTCCGGCTCTGAAGCTAAGCGTCAGCGTGGAAAGAAGAAGCTGTGAATTGCCAGCTCAGTGAAGTTTGAGAATGGCCTAAGGGCCTACCGTAACATAAACAACAGTTAGAGCAAGTCCATCGCCCAATCCAAAGGCACTACCCTTACTGATATTCAGATACCTGTCTCTGACCTGTTTGGATTTTGGGGATAGAGTGAACCTTTATCGGAAGATTGACCATTTCGCTATCTTGTTGGACAACTTTCTACTATAATGTGCGCTGTTGTTTGTCAGCAAGCAACAGAGCAACACACAAGAAGCAAATCACAAATCACGATGTCACCCACCGCACATCCCCGCAGAGGCTGGGAGAGTGCTGGTGGGAAGCGAAAATATTGTATCCCCTCTTCGCTTTTTTAAGATTTGTTGGCCTGCCATGCCCGGGATATATCTTAATATCATCCGGTAAGATAAAGATCTTTTCAGTGATAGACTTGATTATCAATTGAAAGGCTCCCGGATCTGTCGTCTTCCCGGGTCCATCAGGAAGTAGGGTGTCTCCGACCATCAGATATTTCCCTATTCTGAAGCACATGCTGCCGGGCGTATGACCAGGAGTATATATAGCTTCAATTTTGACTTTACCGATAGTCAGAATATCTTTATCATTCAAAATCATGTCCGGACGAAATGACAACCATTTCTGATTATCGCTTTCATGAACTGCCAATGTCGCCGTCAGCCTTTTCCGAGTAGCTCGTAGTCCCTGAGTATGATAAATATGATTATGAGTCAAAAGTATTAATTCCAACTGAGTTCCTTTCAGGTTCTTGACAATCGTTCGCGCTCCGGCGGGTGCGTCGATTAAAGCACTTTTGCCGGTCTGTGGGCAGATAACAATATAGGCGTTAGTCGGATAGCTACTTAATTGTAGCCTCCGGATTTTAAGGTCTGTATTATCTACTATTACCTTTATTCGAACACCTCCAGAGTCTTGGTGGTTTCAGGGTATCATAAACAAAATAGGTTGTATAGATTAAGGACTATATTCTATTTATCGTTCTTACGTGATTTTGACAGCACCAGATTAAGACTTGTAGACTAATACTAAACAAACAAAACAGGGGTCGTGGCATAAAAAAAGTATCACCATCGACTACTCCCAACTGGAAATACACTCCCGAGTATTATGATATCTCGAAAAGAACGCTGGATATTGGGCTAGAAAAAGTAGCCGCGTACCGGACATGGAAGCATTTAGACCCGGGCCCTAATTCTGATATCGACTCCCGTTTTGCCGCCCTGCCGGCGCTGACCAAGAAAGACATCCGTGAAAACTTTCCATATGGTATGTTGCCATATGATTGTGATCTGGACAAAGGTATCAACGATGGCGAGATAACTCTGGTAGAAACCAGTGGTACTACAGACGATAAGATTACCAATATCTGGAATCAGAAATGGTGGGATGCCTCCGAAATAGCATCATGGAAACTTAATTCTTACATGTCTCAGATTGCTACCGGCAGTCACAACGAAGCTATTCTGTTCAATCCCATAAACGTGGGAATTATATCGGATGAAGTTGATCTACCAATGGAAAGCCGACGCTTGGCCCGCTTCCTGTATCTCAACGAAAAGACTGACCCCGTGGCCTGGACTCCTGCTATTATGGAGCGCATGATACAGGAATTGAATACTTTTCAACCGGCAGTCTTTGAGGCTAATCCATCTTATCTTGCAAGGCTGTGCCGCTATATCAACAACATACATAAAATAGTTTTTCAGCCCGGCGTGATAGTCTTTACCTACGAATATACTTCCCATTTCTATTATCGCCAAATCCGTCAGATTTTCCCCAATGTCCCCATGGTTAGCTCGTACGGGACTACTGAGACCGGATACGTTTTCATGCAATGTGAGAAGGGGAAATTACATCAAAACAGCAAATATAGCCGTGTAGATTTTCAACCTTTCCAAAGGGAGCACGGCGGTCCTCTTCTGGGAAGAATCTTAGTTACACCTCTTAGTAACCACTGGAGCTATCTTCTCCGTTTCGATACGGGAGATATCGTTCAATTGGAAGCCAGTGAAAAATGCGATTGTGGAAGGAACTTAGGGTTAATCCTTTCCTCGGTGAACGGCCGGAGAGCTAACCTGACGTTGACCTGCGGGGGAAGGCTGGTGACTCTATATGAACTGGACAACGCTCTTAGTGTATTGCAGGACATCGAAGAATACGAACTGATTCAAACTAGCGCCAGTGTTTATGATCTGCATTTGGTCAGCCAGCGACTGGATAAAGGGAAGCTCAGTGAAGACGCTACCCGGATACTAAAGATGCTTTACGGGCAGGAGGCTAAAGTATCAATTATTTACAAGGCGGCAATTGTTCCAGAGAGATCTGGAAAGTATCTAATATCTAGGGCTCTCTTTCCCATAGAATTGGAGAGATATTTGGCTTGACAATACTAATATAGGATCGAGTAAAGTTACATCTATGAATGTACCAAAGCCAGTCTATTTGATTGCTGGGGGGAGGGACAGGAAATCCCTCAAGTCTATTATTAGGACGATTTTAAAGGATACTGGGAGAATCCAGCCGACCATTGCCTATGTAGGTGTGGCGAGTGGAGATAACTGGCCTTTCTATTTAATGATATCCGCTATGATTAAGGAAGCCGGAGATTGCCGAATCAGGCGGGTATTAATCGCTCCCAAAAAAGCCGATCTAAATAAAGCACAGGCCGTTTTGGAATCAGCGGATGCCATTTTTGTGAGTGGTGGGGACGTGGAAGCCGGTATGAAGATTCTGGAAGAAAAGAACATGGCAGGATTCCTGACAGACCTATTCAAGCGGGGAAAGATCCTCTTTGGAGTTTCTGCTGGAAGCATTATGCTAGCTAGAGAATGGGTTCGATGGAGAGACCCAGAGGATGATTCCACCGCAGAACTTTTCCCTTGCCTTGGAATAACACCGATCATTTGTGATACTCATGCCGAAGCGGATGATTGGGAAGAGTTGAAAGCAGCTCTTAAACTCAAAGAAGAGGATACGCAGGGTTACGGAATTCCCTCCGGAAGCTGCCTGAAGGTTTATCCCGATGGCCGGATGGAGGCTTTGGATGGGGCTATAACCCAATTCCTCAAACGTGGAAACAGTATAGTAAAACAGCCAGAATTATTACCCCGGCGAGAAGTAACAAAATGGGTTTTTGTGTAATTCGGTAAATTGCACAATTGTCAGTATCGTTATCACTCAGCTTAGGAATAGACCGCAAAGAGAATTGACTGATTGTGACTGCAGTCTTTCCGGGTTAGTAATCCCGGCGCATACAAATGGACGCTGAGCAATGATGGCACTAATGGTGAGCACATATATGGGTTATGGTTCCGCATATCCGGCGATACCGCACGAGGCTATGTCCCTATCACCAAAACACAAGGCGAATTTTGGCCTTATTCTGGAGGTTCAGGCTCAAGCTTAGCACCCGGGGATACTAAGCAATTTGGTCTGAGATTGCTGACTCCCACCTACTTCGTTAGTGGCAGGCAGATGCAAACCCAGATCACCATAAGCGCGGTAGCTGCCTGATGGTAGGGCATATCAAATTAGCTGGGGTCATTGCCGCTTTACTGGTCATCTTTCTGCCCTCTTTTACTCTGGCTCAGGACGTTAACTTCGGCGTCGCCCCTGCCGAGGTAAAAATCGATAACTTGCCCCCGGGAGAGACAACAGAATTCGAACTGACCATTAACAATAAGGATGAGATAGCTCATGTTTTCACCTTCACTACCTTTCAGCCTCCGGAAGAGGAAAGAGGAGAAGGGAGGGCTGAATTCCCAAATGATAGCTGGATAAGCTTTTCTTCTCAAGAAATCGAGGTGGCCGCTAATTCTCAGGCCAATGTAACGGTAACGGTAGCTATACCACAAGAGCAAAAATGGGCAGGCGAGGACTGGGAGACATGGCTGGGAGTCGCTGCTGAATCCAGTGACCTGTTGGGTGTAAAGTTGTATGTTCGTTGCCTGGTGTCCACAAACCCCATAGTGAGAGGCAAGTCCAATATAGGATTGTTCGCCGGGATTGCTGTGGCCATAGTACTCCTTGGCTATGGTGGCTATTATTACTTCAGGCGTAAAACCAAGCCCGAATGACCGTTAAGCTTCCGCACACGAGGCTCTAGCCTCGTGTGTCATTGCGAGCACCTGAAGGGTGCGCGGCAATCTCCTGCCCCTCCACGAGATTGCTTCGGCTGACAAAGTCAGCCTCGCAATGGCAGAAGAGAGATGTCATTCCGAGCCCTGCGCTCCATGTCATTCTGAGCCCTTCGCCTCTTGTCATTCTGAGCGAAGCGAAGAATCTCATAGCGCTCAAGACAGGCTTCCCAAGCAATCTCAAGAGATTGCCACGCCTTCGGTTCACAATGACAAAGCGGCAATATTGAGTATGCAGGCGTCATCTCCCGAGGGTCGGTCATAGTACTATTTTCTACTGCAAAACAGTACCAATAGGTGATTCCCCTGAACCTGGCTAGCTGATATTCTAAAGATACTACGGTAGCATGATGTAATAGGTAGAGGCAACATGACAATAGCTAGTTCCACCTCTCAAAGTTATGAAACCAAGCTGGTTGAGAAGCTGCGCTCGGGCGACAACGCAGCCATGGAGGAATTCTATAATATTTATAGGAGCAGACTCTACTCGCTGGTATTGGAACAAGTAGACCGAGACCAGGCCGTAGCTGAGGATTTGGTTCAGGAAGTATTCCTGGCTGCCCTGGGTTCACTGGATAAATTCCGTGGTGACAGCCAGCTTTATACCTGGCTGCGCAGTATCGCACTTCACAAGATAAATGACTTTTATCGTCGCCAGGCACGAGAGCCTAAACCCCAGAATTCGTCCCCCGATTTTGATGTCATGAAGCACCTAGAGCAAACCAGGGACAATGAACCGGCGACCCACACTGTGATGGAGTCCGAAGAGATTCGTCAGTCAGTTCACCAGGCTTTGGCGGACTTGCCTCAGGATTATCAAAAAGTGTTGGTATTGAAATACCTCAAAGATATGCCCGTGCTAGCGATAAGTCAAATTATGGGTCGTTCACCAAAGTCGGTTGAGGGATTGCTGTCGCGGGCCCGCAAGGCTATGCGGGATAACCTGGCGGAAAACAACCACGAATCCTAATTATAGCCTCCCACATAATTTCGGTACAGAATCCCTTCCAGATTATATAGCTGCTTAATTTTGTTCTAGCTTTGGATTCCGATTTGTCTTGAGTATCCAGGGAATTCTTCACCCCCAAATTTTCTAGCGCGACCCTTCAGGGTCGTGTAGCACGAGCCTAAAGCCTCGGACGTCATTGCGAGTTTCCTCTCCCTGTCATTGCGAGGCCTAGCCGAAGCAATCCAATACAAAGTGTTATTTCGGGCCCTTCGCCTCTTGTCATTCTGAGCGAAGCGAAGAATCTAACTCCGCTCAGAGTAAACTCCCCGAAGAATCTCATAGTGCCCAGGATAGGCTTCTCGAGCAATCTCAAAAGATTGCCACGCCTTCGGCTCGCAATGACCCCCGACGACGTAGTCCCCTCTCAATCTGCGGGAGCCCACAAAGGGCTCCCGCTTCGATGGGAGGAGGTTTAGAATGAAGGTGAAGATACTGTCTTTGTTACCGCCTGGAAGGCGTTGACCAGCCCCTGCCCCATACCATCCCCGGCAATAGAAGTACAACTATTTTCAATAGCCCACCGCACCTCGTCATTAACCACGCCGTCGCCGTTAGTATCCCCAGCGACGCTGAAAACCAGAGCTGCCACGCCTGAGACATGAGCCGCGGCTGCCGAGGTGCCGGTCTTATAGCCATATTGATTTTGGGGCAATTCTGAGTAAATGTTAAAGCCTGGAGCAGCTACATCCACCCAGTCGCCATAGCTGGATAACAAAGCTAAAGAATTGTTTTCATTAGTGCCAGCCACCGCCAGGCAATTGTTATAATAAGCCGGGTAGGAAGGCTCTGACGTGCCTTTATTGCCCGCCGCTGCTATAATTATCGCTCCTCGGCTCCAGGCATAGTTTACCGCTTCTTCCAAATCAGGCGATGCTTTCATGGCCAGGCTTAAGTTGATGACTTTGGCTCCGTGGTCCACCGCCCAGATGATGCCTCTGGCCACCACCGATGGCTCGCACTTTCCCATATCATCAGCTACTTTCACATTCATTAGCCGACATTCCGGGGCGATGGCGGCAATGGTGCCTGCCATGTGGGTCCCATGTCCATAAAGGTCATCGCTTGTCGGGCTATCGCTGAAATTCACCTCAGCCACCACCCTATCAGCTAAATCCTGGTTATCCTTATCAATGCCCGTGTCCAGCACAGCCACTATAATTGACTGGTCCCCTTTGGTTATTTGCCAGGCCTGGGGTGCCTCAATCTTGCTTACCCCCCACCTCTCAGCCAGACAACTACCATCGAGAGAATACGTCGCCTGTGGGGAAGGACCATAGCTTGGGGAATCGCCATTATCGGCACGTGCCACATTATAAACAGGCGAATAACTATAGGCTGATGCGCTTTCTCTGGCACCTAACACATCGTATACTAACGCCGCAACGAGTATTACCTCAACCAGCGTCAGGACTATGGCTAAATATTTTAGCTTTTTCAATATACATTATATTTAGCAGCCATCCAATCCAATAGGAATCACCCATCGGTACCGTTTCGGTACTGTTTTGTCTAGAATTTAGTAATGTGACCTTTTACCTAGGACTCATTGGCTGAGGAACATCACGGGCGCTAGTGGAGGGATGATGGGGAAAAGTACCGTCTTATCCTAGAGCCTGGCCCTAGTACTTTCTAACCAGGACTATTTGACAGAAAAAAGAGCGCTGTGCTAGCATTAAGTACTATTTGAACTTAAAGGGGAGGCAGGGCAAAGGAAGTAGATTCTCTAGTACTCCTAGTATCTACCACTTGGTTGACAAATCCGGAAAAAATCCCCTAAAAGTACTGAAAAAGTGAGGGATTTTCCTTTTTCTAGCGACTATATATAACAAAAGTACTATGACAAAGGTAATAGGCTATTAGTCATACGAGGAGGATTGATATGAAAAGGATAATAATTTCTTTACTCAGCGTGGCCATACTGGTCACGATGATGCTGCCCACTAATATTGCAGTGGCGCGGGGATGGAATAACCAAACAGCAACCAACGAGACGTCTTTTAATTCATCTCTTGAGTCGTCTCTTAAGTCATTTCCTAAGTCGCCTCTTGTTGCCGACTTCATCTTTTATATTCCTGCATGTTCTTCCTGCTCGGGCATTACGTTTACCGACAAAAGCACGGGTGGAGTTAAACCCTATAAATACAATTGGGATTTCGGTGATGGGAGTAAGCACAGCAGCGCTCAAAATCCCAGGCATCGCTACGCCAGCAGTGAAAACTACACCGTAACTCTAACGGTTACTGATAGAGCCGGCAATGTCGTCAGCAAGAGTGAGCCCGTGACAGTTAGTGCAGCACCCAACGCAAATGTTGGGCTTGATAGCGGCGTGCTCGTGCTGCCCCCCACCAACCCATCACTGGTGCTGGCAGCCTCAAGTGATCCATCAGATCCATCAAGTGGACCAAATAATGGTGGGACTTTTGCGAATGACAGTGCGGTTGGAACAGTAGATTGGTCAAGTCCCTCCAACGCACAGACTCAAAATGACCAGTACGCTACCGCAAGTCTAACGGAGTCGAACCGGATTAGTCATTATCTAAAGGTAACTGATTTTGGTTTCTCTATTTCAAGTAACGCAACGATACAAGGTATTGTGGTGGAAGTAGATAGATATGAAAGCGGCGGCAACACTTTAAGAGTGACCGACAACAGTATTCGTTTGGTAAAAGGCGGAGTAATAGGTGGAGATAACAAAAGCACAGGTGCATCCTGGCCAAACTCTGACTCGGATACATATCAATCCTATGGCGGTGCATCTGATCTCTGGGGGCTAAATTGGACTCCGGCCGATATCAACAGTTCAAATTTTGGTGTTGTCATATCAGCAATAAAAGATAGTACCGATCATGATAGAACTGCGTATGTGGACCACATTCGGATTACGGTTTACTATGCTGGGACTCAGCCGCCCCCCTCCAATCCACCCCATCTGAATGTTGCCAAGAACGCATCTCCAAACCCCAACTGTGGAGCGGCGACAGTGACTCTCACTGTTACCGGCGCTGGCGAGCCGACGGGGCAGCGGCTTCCTGTGGATGTCCTGCTCATCATTGACCGCTCGGGTTCAATGGGGGACGGAGGCAAAATGGCTGCGGCAAAAGCAGCGGCCACAGCTTTCATTGACCTCCTCGATTCTTCCCAGGACCGTGTTGGCCTGGTCTCCTATGCCAGTAGCGCCACCTTAAACCAAGGCCTGACTACCGACTTCAATGCAGTGAAAACCGCAATTAACGGTTTGTCAGCGAGCGGGTCGACCAACATTGGCGCTGCCATTAACACTGCCAATACCGAATTCGTTCCACCGGGGAACGTCGGGCGCCCAGGAGCTGTCTGGGTAGAGATTTTGCTCACCGATGGCATGCCCAACCGCCCCTCTGGACCGGGTAATGGCTTGTATGAGGCTGATGCTGAATATGCCCGTGATTTCGCCCAGGCGGCTCACACTGCCGGCATCACGCTCTACACCATTGGGCTGGGTAACCCTCCCGACATCTCCCACTATTTCCTCGACGACTTGCCCGCCATCGGGCACAGTTATCAGTCCAACGACCCAGCCGGCCACCCCTATAACCACGATGGCCTGGCTTATATCGGCGGCGGGGATTACTACCACGCTCCCACCCCCGCTGACTTGCAATTCATGTTCGAAGAGATATCTGAGCAAATTACCAGCATAGCTGGCACCCATGTCGTGGTCACTGAGGTCTTGCCCTCCGGCGTTGATTATGTGAGCGGCAGTGCTGTGCCCGCGCCGGATTCTATCGCTGGCCAGACCTTAACCTGGAATCTGGGTTCCATCAGCATAGGCGATACAAAAACCATAACCTTCAATGTAACCTTTGATGACCCCGGTTACCAGTTGGTAGACGAACATCCCGCTACACGAGTAGACTACACCAATTATCTATGTAACTCCGTACACAAAGAATTTCCCGAGACACACGTCAGGGTATTACAGCCGGTGGCAGACGCCGGCAATGATGTGACGATTTCTTCAGGTCAATCTACTGAGTTGGATGGCTCTGGCTCGGTCATAAACGGAGGCTGCACAGCAGCTGGCGGCCATATAGAGTACCAATGGAAGATAAAGGGCGGAGCAGTTATACAATCCTGGTCCACCGACCCAGCAAAAAGTGTCTCGCCCGCAGGAAACACCACTTATACCCTCGAAGTCCGCTGCTCCGCATTACCTGCTTGCACCGACAGTGATGACGTGGTGGTAACGGTTATAGAGTGCGAACCGCCCGAGGCTGACTTCCATGCCAGCAATACCGAGCCCTGTGCCAATGTAGCTATTAACTTCACCGATGACTCCACTGGCACCTACGATAGCTGGTTCTGGACTTTCGGCGATGGCAGTAACAGCACTGCTCAAAACCCATCC
>CAISEW010000049.1 GCA_903884455.1 uncultured Chloroflexota bacterium
ACAAGCTAATTGGATACGCCACATCCCTCTAATCCCACACTTGTATCCCCGGTAATAAGTCCTAATTTCTAAGCTCGAAATCCTAGACGCTCGATTCAGGTACTATTTTCCCATCACTAACAACACTAAATAACCATGTACACCCGCTGGCAGTTGCGCTAATGTTTGAACGAGACAGTCGCGTGTTCAAGTATCAGGTACTAACGCATTGGAATAGAAGCTGGTAAATCACAGATTCTAAATGGGTAGAAAAGGAACGACATGTGACTTGTGAAGCAAAGCTTAAGAGGGCAAACTATGACCCTGCGTAGGAAAACTATACTCATCATCGGTGCCACGCTGATTGGCCTGCTCTTGATTCTATTTGCAGTCTCGCAAGGAATCCTGCTGAGAGGTGTCGCTCACCAGGGACAAACCACCCTGCTTTATTTTCTATGTCTTCTTTTGGGAGCCGGCCTGGTGTTTATCGGGGTAATCTATGTGCTATTAGACAGATTAGTACTGTCTCCACTGTCACGGCTCAGCTCAAGTGTCAGCAGTATAGGCAAGACTGGAGCCCTGTCAGCGCGAGTCTCGGCAACAGGCAAGGATGAATTGTCGAACCTGGCAGGCGAGATCAACAAAATGCTGGGTGCAATAGAGGGTTCACATAAGGCATTGCAGGAATCAGAGGAGAAGTTCAAGCGCCTGGTCGAGGATATGGGCGATGGATATTTCGTGGTTCAGAACTTCAGGTTAGTCTTTGCCAACGCCCGAAGCGCCGAGATATTTGGATATTCCGTTAAAGATGCAACCGGCAAGACTGTTGGAGAGCTTTTGCCACTCGAGGCGGCAAATGGGCTATCGGAATGGTACACAAGGAGACTACGCGGAGAAGCCGTGCCTCAACAATATGAGACGACGTTGACCAAGGACGACGGAACAACAGTTACGGTCGAGTTTGGGGCCAAGCGCATGTATTACGCAGGTAAACCTGCGGTTTCTGTGGTTGTGAGGGACATCACTAAGCGCAGGCAGATGGAGGAGGCACTACGGGAGAGTGAGGGAAAATATCGCGATGTAATCGAGCGAGCTAGCGACTTGATTACAATCGTTCAGGATACGATCATCAAATATGTCAACCCCCGGTCGTTAGACTTGCTCGGTTATCAGCCAAAGGAGATTATTGGCACTCCGATAACAGAGCATATCCATCCCGACGAACTCCAGCAGGTTATCTCTCGCTACGAGCGACGGATGTCAGGCGAGCATGTCGAGGCGATATATGAGACAGCACTTTTGCGCAAGGATGGCAGCATAGTAGAGGTCGAGATGAACGCAGGTGTAATCACATACGGGGGAAGGCCTGCTGACCTTGTTATTGTACGTGACATCACCGAGCGCAGAAAGGCCCAAGAGGCCCTACGGCAATCTGAGGAGCATTACTCTACGCTGGTTAGAAGCCTCACTGACGCGGTTTTCAAGTTCAAAGGTAAGGTAATAACATGGTGTAACGACAGGGTAGAAGAAATATACGGCTACAAGAAAGACGAACTTATAGGCAAGAACGCAGACTTCCTTTTCCCGGAGGGCGTGAGCCACTCAAAATTCACCCAAGAGGTTTCTACGGCAATAAACCAACAGGGATACTTCCGCGGTTCAAGCATGGTGAAAAGGAAGGATGAAAGCTTAGTACATGTTGAATATACCATCTCGCAGATACCGGGTACAGAGCCAAGGGAGTTGGTATCAGTCGCCCGAGATATTACAGAGCGCAAGCGTATTGAGGATGAAGTCGCGACGAGCGAAGCAAAATATCGAAGCCTTGTTGAGACAGCGAGCGCTGGAGTGGTCACCATAGACTTGAAAGGAGAGTTTGTCTTTGTCAATGAAGCGCTTTGTGGT
>CAISEW010000050.1 GCA_903884455.1 uncultured Chloroflexota bacterium
GTTCATTAGCGCTGAACGTGAAGGTAGTCCCGCAATCGCGACACTAGATTGACCTGTCCTTGAAAGTCATTGGATAACCTCATCTCTTCGATATTTTAGTTAGAGTTCAGGCTACCCAACACTTAAGATAAACCAGAGGCTATTCTAAGAAGCTTGTAACAACCTAAACTGGAACCATTTATACTATACACTAAAGAGAGTCTCTTTGTAAATTGTGTGTAGTTCCCCTGTACGCTAGTTACTTTTTACAGTGTGATTCTTCCCTTTGGAGTAACAAAATGACGAAATGTTACATTTGCCTCATCAAGCCCAAACACATCCTCTTCACCCATAGTCGAGGCAGTCGTCATGAGCTTCCAAGGAATTCCCGAGGCACTTTGCTGTATTACCATCAGCGATTGTTCTACAAGAGCAACCGGAATGTGTTACTCCTATCCCCCTTCAGCGGCTTTACCCCTCCCATAAGCTGCCGCAAACTTCATGCGATGGTATGGAGATAGGAGAACAGCGCCTGGATTATTGCCGGTGACCATGTCTTTAGCCACAACGTAAGTGACAGGAGCCTTGGAACGCCTGATGAAAATAGTGTCATGTCCGACGCATAGACCATATATGAAGTTCAGCTCCGTACCTTCTCGGTTCATAATCTCCGCTTGGGCTATGGGATTACAGCTTATGCCTAGTTGGTTTACCCATTCATCAGGTATTCCCGTCTCCTGAGGTTTCAACCCACCTACCATACAGGCTATAGAGACAACCTGAAAACCGGCTCTATCCAGAAAGCGGGCAAATTCTCTGCCCTCCCGGATTAAGCCCACACATACAGCCAATCCCACCTTTTTGACACCCAGTTCCCTGGCAAACTCGATGCACTGTTGGACCCGAGACCAATCATAGCCCCCTTTTTTGAGCACTTTGGCGGCAGCTAAATGGAACTTGCCAGCGTCGGGCTCAAGATATTGCCGTTTACTTTCTTCGATTAGGTCCAGGAATCTTTGCGCCTGGCAATATTCAGGAATTCCCTGGGGATACCGCTGCAAACACTCGTTGTTTTTGCACTGGTGACACTGGATTGTTTTAGTTTCTTTAGCCATTTTCCCTCCTTACCAGATAAATCTTTATACACGATACGGTTACTTAAGTGTATTAACAGGTTATTTAGAAACCTCAACCATTCCCTTGCTGCCAAGGCTGATTCTATCTTCAGTTCTGGTCAAAGTCAATTAGCGCAATAAGGCGGTTCAATAATCAGTTTAAGAGCTAAGTCACCTGGTCGCCCTGAATATCCTTCAAGTGCACAAACTGTAGTATAATGCTTAGAACATACTATGCCAAAAATAAAAGCAGGTATAATAAATGTCACCGGGTACATTGGTGCCGAACTGGCTCGCTTACTTTGCCAACATCCCCGAGTAGAACTCGTCACTGTTACCGGGAGAAGCGCAGCCGGGCAAAAATTAGGCGATGTGTTCCCCAACTTCGCGGGAACTAACTATATAATAAAAGCCGAGCTTGATAGCGAAGTCGACATTGCCTTCTCAGCAATGCCTCATAAGAGCAGTGTAGACGTAGTACCATCTCTGCTAAAACAAGGAATCAAGGTTATCGATGCCAGTGCTGATTTCAGGTTAAAAAACGCTGGCGAATATCCCAAATGGTATGGATTTACTCATCCATCGCCCAAGTTACTGAGAGAAGCAGTTTTTGGCTTACCCGAGCTGCATCAGGAGGAAATCGCCTCAGCCTCACTGGTAGCAAACCCGGGTTGCTACAGCACCGGTGCTATCTTGGCCCTGGCACCCATAGTCAAAGAAGGGCTTATTTACCCCGATATAGTGGTGGATAGCAAATCAGGCGTCTCGGGCGCCGGCAGAACCCTGAGCTTGACCACCCATTATTCCGAGACCAACGAGGACATCTGTGCTTACTCCCTTGAGGGACATCGCCATTTGCCTGAGATAGAACAGGAATTGAAAGCACTTAATCCATCATTTTCTCCCTCGATAACTTTCGTGCCTCACCTGGTGCCCATGACCAGAGGCATACTGAGCACTTGCTATGCCAGATTAAGAGACGACAAATTGCTCAAAGGCGCCAAGACTGAAAAAAAGCTAAGCCAGATATACCGGGAATTCTACAAGCATGCCCCCTTCGTTCAAATAACAACCCAGCCTCCCCACACCAAGCATGTCTGGGGAACCAACTTTTGCCTTATTTATCCCACTGTCGATTCGAGGACAGACAGGCTTATAGTTATTAGCTGTCTGGACAACCTCGTCAAGGGAGGGGCGGGGCAAGCAGTGCAAAATATGAATCTGATGTTTAACCTTCCTGAGACTACAGGGCTGGAAGCCTTAGCCATTTACCCCTGAAATGTGGCGGATTATTCCTGTGCCGGAACTACTTTGGTTATGAGCCCTATTTCAGCTGCTTCAGCTTCACTGAGTCCTTGTCGCTAAACAGGATATCCATTGCCCTTTTTAGTACATCTTAGCTATTGGAAGGATTACCAAAGGGCTATTTACAGTAGCTAACAGGGATGATATAGTGAAACCAGATGTAATTTAATCAAATATATTCAAGGCGAGTTATAAAACAGCGATGGTAACTAAATCAATTCCAGCAGAAAGGCAGGATAAGAAAAGCCCAGCCATGTCCACAGGGTGGGAGGAGGTGGCTCAGGCTCTGTTGCGTAATGCCGGACTAGGGATATACATCATCCATGAAGGAAAGTTCCAATATGTTAACCCCGTGTTTCAAAATTTAACAGGCTATACCGAGGAGGAGCTATTAGGGAAATATTCTCTCGACCTCGTCCATTCAGAAGATAGGGAGATGGTCAGAAAAAAGGCGATAGAAAACCTGAAGAGTGAGAAGGGTTCTATTTCTTACGAATACAGACTCGTGAAAAAGAATGGCGAGATAATATGGGTTCTGGAAGAAGTTACCTCTATAAACTATGGAGGGAAACGGGCTACGGTGGGAAGTTTTATGGATATCACTGCTCGCAAGGAACTGGAGAAGGCTATCGGATATTCAGAGAAAAGATACCGAACTATACTGGAGAGTATGGAAGATGCCTATTTCGAGATTGACCTTGCCGGAAACTTCACCTTTGTCAATAATGCGGTGTGCCGCGATTTGGGATACTCAAGGGAAGAGCTGATTGGAATGAACTATAAAGGCTATACAGCTGAAGAGGATATCAAATCCCTATTTCAAGCCTTTAATGAAGTGTACCGGACCGGTGTGCCAAACAGGGGCGTCCCCTGGAAAAGCACCCTCAAAGACGGGAGCCACGGGTTTGGCGAGACATCGATCTCTCCTCTGCGAAATAGCAAGGGTGAGATTGTCGGATTCTGTGGCATTACGCGTGACATCACCGAGCGCAAGCAGGCAGAGGAAGCACTGAGGCAATCAAAGGAGAAATACCGAACTGTATTGGACGAGATAGGGGATGCCTATTTCGAAGTGGACCTTAAGGGGAATTTTACTTTTGTCAATGACCAAATGACACAACATCTACAGTACTCAAAAGAAGAGCTACTGGGGATGAATTACAGGACTTTCACTGTCAAAGAAGAGATCAAAAACGTGTACGAAGTTTATAATCAGGTCTATCGGACAGGTGAGCCTAGCCTGAGTTTTGGTCACAGGGTTATACGAAAAGACGGAACTGGCGGCTTTAGCGACGTATCAATTTCTCCGTTGAAGAATGCGAAAGGCGAGATCTTCGGGTTTCGGGGCATTTCTCGCAACATCACCGCACGCAAGCGGCTAGAAGAAGAGCGCGAGGCTTTGCTCCAAGAAATAAGAAAAATCAACCAAAAGCTGGAGGAGGCTAACAAAGAACTCCAAGATTTTGTCTACATTGCCTCCCATGACCTGCGGGAACCGCTGCGAAAGATTTCTTCCTTCGGCACACTCCTTCAGGATTCACTGAAAGGAAAACTGGACGAGGACCAGCAGGAAAACTTTGAGTTTATGATAGACGGTGCTCGGCGTATGCAGGATATGATAGACGCTCTGCTTACTTATTGTCGGCTTACCACTAGAGCTAAGCCTCCCGAATGGGTGGATTTGAATAAGGTAATAGAGAACTTAAAGAAGTTGGAGCTGGCAACTATGCTGGATGAAACGCGAGGGGTCATCCATGTTCCAAAGCCACTGCCGTCGGTTCAGGCCGACCCGTCTCAAATGCACCAACTCTTCCAGAACCTGATTGGGAACGGGCTAAAGTTCCATAAGGAAGGAATACCTCCGGAGATAATCATTCGTGCCTATGAGGTAGAGAACAATATGATTCGAATAGAGGTGGAAGACAACGGAATAGGAATTGATGAGAAATACCATGGCCAATTGTTTACCATGTTCAAACGTCTTCATCCCCGGGAACAGTATGAAGGGACTGGTATTGGGCTGGCCAGTTGTAAAAAAATCGTAGAGCGCCACGGAGGCAACATTGGAATAAAGTCAACCCCTGATAAAGGGTCGACATTCTGGCTTACGCTGCCCAGAGAAAGATACATTAAAGAGGATTAAGGAAAGGAAGTGAATGATGGAAGAATTAACACCGCTGGTCATATTACTGGTGGAGGATGACCTGGCAGACCAAAAGTTAATTAAGATCTCTCTGAGAAACGAAAAAATTGCTAATGCCCTTTACACTGTACAGACCGGTGAAGAGGGGATGGATTTTTTGTACCGCCGCGGGAATTACAGCGATGGAACTCCTCAGCCTGATTTGATTCTGCTGGATTTGAACATGCCCGGGATGGGAGGAAAGGAATTTCTGAGGCTAATTAAAAAGGACGAAAGGTTGAAACAGATTCCCGTGGTTATCCTGACAACTTCGGAAGCTGAGAAAGATATCATAGACAGCTACAAGCTGCAAGCCAGCGGATATGTGCATAAACCGGTGACCCTGGAGGAATTTAAGGAAGCCATGAAGAAACTCGAGGCATACTGGTTCCTGCTTTGCAAACGAGTACCCAAGTAGCACCAATGACACAGGAAATAAAACAACCACTGATTAAAATCCTCATCTGCGACGATGACCCGGCAGACCGCAAACTGGTCCGGACCTACCTGCAACAGATAACTGGCAGGGAAATCGTGCTGCTAGAGGCGGGGCATACAGAGGAAATCCAGAACGCTCTGGATAAAGGTAGAATTGACCTGGTCTTGATGGATAATCAAATGCCAGGGAAATCGGGGATGGAGTGGCTTGCAGAAATCGCAAAAAAACAACTTGCCCCCGTAGTCATGTTGACCGGGTCGGGAACTGAAGAAATCGTAGCACAGGCCTTTCAAGAGGGAGCAATTGGTTACTTGCCAAAGGGCAGTCTATCCCTGGAAAAGCTAAAGAACATCATTGATGTTGCGCTGGATAAATGGACGCGGCTACAACAAGCTATGGCCGACAAGGAAAAGCTGGAAAAACTGGCAACCTTTGATTCGCTGACCGGATTGTACAATCGACGAGCAATTTTAGGCAAGCTACGTGAGCTAATCAATCTGGCTAATCGTTACAAAGAGGATTGCAGCCTGAGCATGCTGGACATCGACCATTTTAAGAAGGTCAATGACCGCTACGGGCACCTCACTGGAGACGCAGTTTTAGAGGAAATTGCCACTTTAATTCGTCAGAATATCCGGGATACAGATATAGTCGGACGATATGGAGGGGAGGAGTTTATCATTGTTTTGCCCAAAACCGTTTTGTCTTCATCTTGGGTTGTCGCTGAGCGATTGCGAACTATAATCGAGAAGGCTGAGATGAAAGACTCTGCCGGCAATGCATTTACTATAACCGTGAGTCAGGGGCTAGCCGGGTGGGAACGTGGTGAAGATGCCTACTCTCTTATTTCTCGCGCTGACGAGGCCCTCTACAAGGCTAAAGAAAAGGGGCGAAATCGCGTGCAAATTATGCTCGGTCCAAGCCTAAGAGACAAAATTTAGCCCAATTATAGCATCAACCCTATCCACTTACAGTGCACTCCCCACCCGTGAGGGAACTTGGCTGTTTACCGAATTCAAAATATTTTGCTATATAACAACACCACCATCTACAACCAGGACATGTCCGGTCACATAGCTGGAAGCATCAGAAGCCAGGAAAATCACAGCCCCCACCATCTCGTCAGGTTCAGCTACGCGGCGCAACGGAGTCCTATCCATAACAGCTTGTTCGATAGCCGGGTTGCTCCAGAGAGCTTCACTGAACCGGGTTCTGGTCAGCCCCGGCGCTATCGCATTCACCCTGATGTTATACTGGGCCCATTGCTGCGCCATCACTTTTGTTGCCATAATCACCCCAGCCTTACTTATGGAGTAAACCGGCAAAATGTCGGGGGTAATCCCAGCTACTGAAGCGACATTGATAATTTTACCCCCACCTTGCTCTTTCATCAGCCTGGCTACCGCTTGACTGAGAAAGAATAGTCCTTTCAAGTTGAGATTCATAATGGAATCCCAGGCACGCTCTTCTATGTCTATAGCCGAGGCCATGGTTGGGTTGGTACCAGCGTTATTCACCAGAATATCAATTCTGCCAAGCTCATCTTTTATCTTCGGGACCAGATTATTTATCTCCTCCAACCTGCCCACATGTGTTGCCACAGCCATTGACCTCCGCCCCAATCCCTTTATCTCTTTAGCCACCTCCTCAAGGTCCGGCAATTTGCGGCTGGTTACAGCTACGTCAGCACCAAATTTGGCAAGCCCCACAGCAATAGCCTTCCCGATGCCTCGACTGCCGCCGGTCACCAGAGCCACCTTGCCTGATAGAGAAAAAACATTTGGGGAAATACTCATTGCGCACCTCCTGAACAAGATTTATCAGCTTTGATAAAAGGCCGACACCAAAGTATATATTACAGATGGTGCGATACGCAACCTGAATAGCAGGTACTTATCCGACGTACCGGACATCTCGCTTCGCTCCTCACAATGACAAAGAGGAAGAGCTTTCTCCGGCCGAGAAGATAGCCATATAATTCTCCTTCCCCTAGCGGGGGGGAGTTAGAGGGAGGGGGAAAGCTCACAGAGTTCACCCTCACCCTAACCCTCTCCCATCGAGGGAGAGGGATTTCATACAAGATTATGGGGAAGACTATACTTTAACTTATTCTGTACATATCATACATAGGATTCGGCAAGCTGGAAATAGCTCTGGGCAGCGGTGAACACCTTGGCCTTTTCCTCTTTGGGAATGTAGGGGTCGTCGAGCTTAAAGCTTTCCACCTTACCCCGGACGTAAGCCCGGTAGCACTTGTAGAAATTGAGCAATTTCAGGAGCTCTTCGTCATGGCTCAGTTCTACATAGGTATTTACCAGATGTCGGGAAAGACCACTCTGCTGATAGCGGTCTAAGTCCATAGCTAGAAAGGCGATCTCTGAAGCAACGTCGGAATATCGGAATCTGTCATTAAATTCAATGCAGTCGTAAATGCAGACCTGCCCGCTAGGGCTCGGCTCGCCTGCTGGAGTCATACGGCGAGCAGGCAGGCGGGTATCATCAGTGAAGCAAACATGGGCGGCATGAAGGTCGCCATGGCAATCCCTTATTTTTCCTTCTCTTACTCGCTTATCAAACAGCCTGGCGTTGTTTTTGATGAAATTATCGGTATAGCCTTTGATGCGCTCATATTTTGCTTTAGGAATGGTAAGACCAATATATTTCTCGGTTTGAGCGAAGTTTTCATCGGTATTTTGGCGTATAACATCCAACTTGCCGAAGGCGGCAATCCCTGGATTTGTTTCGGCTTTTTGGTGAAAGCTCACCAGCTTTTCCGCCACCCTGGCCACCATTTTCGGAGTTACTAGACCCCGGGGCAAAAGCACATCCATCATGCGGTCTTGAGGCAACTGCTTCATTTTGACAGCGTACTCTATCGCCTTGCCTCGCCCTTCGATGCGAAGCTCGCCCTTTTCTTCGACAATCGGCACCACAGCTAAATAAGCATCGGGACAAAGGCGCCTGTTTAGTTTCAGTTCCTGACGGCAGAAGAAATGGCGTTTCTCCAAGGTAGTGTAGTCCAGATAACCTAGGTTGACCGGCTTTTTGATCTTGTATACATATTCGCCGGTAAGGAAAATAAAGGACATCTGAGTCTGGACCAGCTCTATCTTTTGTGGTTTGTGGGGATAGGCCTGGGACTTAAGAAGGGCTTTAACTGTAGGTGGTAATATTGACACCGGACTTCTCACGAATTTTCAGGGCCTCTCCCACACGGCTGCCATTCCTTGTCCACCACCAATACACATGGTTTCCAAGCCACGATGCAGATTTCTACGCACCATATCGTAGATGATGGTGACTGCTATTCTCGCTCCGGTGCAGCCAATAGGATGACCCATAGATATGCCACTACCATGAGGGTTAACGTGGCCAAAATCCCAACCAAGCTCTTTCATGCACCCTAGTACCTGAGCAGCAAAGGCTTCATTAAGTTCAATAACATCCAAATCTTTATTGCCAAGCCCCGTCTTTTTGAGCACCTTTCTTACTGCCGGCACAGGGCCTAATCCCATGTATTTGGGGTCTGTCGCACCGGAAGCCCAGGCTCTCAGGGTTGCCATAGGTTCGAGATCCAATTCTCTAGCTTTGTCTCGGGACATAAGCACTACAGCAGCCGCAGCATCATTAATCCCCGAAGAGTTACCGGCAGTGACTGTTCCGTCTTTTCGGAATGCCGGAGGAAGCTTGGCCATTTTCTCCATGAAAGTGTCCATAGGCCGCTCATCAGTATCAAAAACAATGGGCTCTCCCTTTTTCTGAGGAATAAGAAAAGGAACTATCTCATCCTTAAATAAACCCTCCACTATGGCTTGGCGCGCCCGCACATGGCTAAGATAGCCTATCTCATCCTGTTGTTGACGAGTGAAACCATATCTCCTGGCGATTTCCTCTGCCGTATTTCCCATATGATAGCCGTAGAATATTTCCCACAATCCATCATAGACCATGAGGTCTATAATCTCTCCCCTGGCTCCCACATCCATGCGATAGCCCCAGCGAGCTTTAGGGAGAAGATAAGGGGTGTTACTCATGCATTCCATGCCTCCAGCGACCACAACATCGGCTTCGCCCAGCATTATGGCTTCTGCTCCCAAAGTGATAGCTTTTAAACCTGAGGCGCAGACTTTATTCACTGTAAAGGCAGGGGTCTCTTTAGGAATGCCGGCGTAGATGCAGACCTGGCGAGCTGTGTTCTGTCCTTGCCCTCCTTGAAGGACATTCCCCATAATTACTTCGTCAACCTGAACAGGATGCAAAGAAGAATCGTAAGCATAGTGCTTTTTCTCCAGCTCTATTATTCCATCAGGCTTGAGTGCGTCAGAGCCGTAACTGAGTAATTCTTCACCGGACTTCGGCCTTAGTCCTGCTCGCTTAAGCGCCTCTTTGATTACCGCAGCACCTAGCTCAACAACAGGTATATCTTTTAAAGAACCACCAAAGGCGCCGATAGCTGTCCGGGCACCACTAATGACAACTACTTCTTTTTGCATGCTCTAATCTCCTTCTATCAGAATTTCCGCTCAGCTAGTACAATCCAGATATCCGAGCGGAGCCAAATCGCAATCCAGCACTCTAATGCAGGGCTACGAAGGTCTGAATGCCAAAAAGGTCGTCGAGTTTTCTCCTTCGCCGCTATGTAAGAACTCTACCTCAAGAGGAGTGCCAATTTTTATGGTTTCAGGCTTGTTGCCATCCACTCCCTCAATGCGAGCAACAACCCTTGCCCCCTCCTCCAACCCTACGACTCCACAAACATAAGGGTGTTTCCTATCGTAACCTTCTTTTATCATGAATGGAGGGCCTATAGCTATGCAGGTGAAGGCAGCAAGCTTGCCCTTTCCTTTCATCTCAACCCATTCCATTTCAGAGCCATAACACTTAATGCAAATGGAGCGAGGAGGGACGAAAAGGACACCACACTTCTGACACCGTGACCCCATCAGTTTATCTTCGCTGAGAAATTGCTCATAAGAAATATCATTAAAGGGCCTTCCTTCCATTTGCTTTGTCTCCTTTTTATCTTCTTTCCAGAATGGTAAGCGTACAGGTACCCCCTGTCCCCCCCAGGCTCTGGGTTGCCCCGACTCGCAAATCCTTAATGGGAACCTGCCTTTCTCCAGCTTCACCCCTTAATTGCTTCCAAATTTCCACAAGTTGCCCTGTGCCTGTGGCCCCCACGGGATGACCTTTGCATTTAAGTCCCCCCGAGGTATTGATGGGCTTGGAGCCATCCAATCTTGTCAAGCCTTCCTCTACCGCTTTATATCCTTCCCCGGGCTTGAAAAAACCCAGGTCCTCGATGTGCAGGATTTCAGCTATGGAGAAGCAATCATGCACCTCGGCAATTTGAACGTCTTTGGGCTTGAGTCCCGACAGCTCGTAAGCTTCTTGTGCTGCATATCTCGTGGCTTCAAAATAGGTAAGGTCTTCTTTGGCATGCAAGCCTTTGCCACTCCCCTGTCCTATACCGACAACATATAATGGGTTATCAGTAAAGTCTTTGGCTATCTTCTCTGCTACCAACAAAACACAGCTTGCTCCGTCGCTTATGGGGCAGCAATCATAGAGATGCATAGGCCAGGCAACCACAGGATTAGCCCTGGGATCACGGAGAAATTCCTTTTCATCTCTCCAGGCAGGTACAGGCTCTCCTTTATTTTTAGCTTTTTCAATTCTTTGATTCATAATATCGCGGATGGAGACATTAAACTGTGCCTTAGGATTGAGGCGAGCATTATTATGGCTCTTTATGGTGACATTCATTAGATGCTCCCGGCTGGCTCCATATCTGGCAAAATAAGCAGTGGCCATGGCACCAAAAACACCTGGGAAGGTAAATCCCGCTTTCACTTCGTAAGGACTAGCTGCCATTGCCAGTCCTTGTGTAACTTCCTCTGTGCTGCGTTTCGACATCTCCTCGACCCCACCAACCAAGACCACATCATAAAATCCTGAGGCTATAGCAAAAACCCCTTCTCTAAAAGCAAGTGCGCTTGAAGCACAGGCACCCTCCGTCCGCGTTGCCGGCTTCGGTGTAAGCCCGAGCAAATCCGAGATTATCGGCCCCCAGTGTCCTTGATGTACAAAAAAATCGTTCGTGAAATTCCCCAAATAAAGAGCATCAATATCTTTGGGGTCTATTCCTTTATCCACCGTGGAAAGCATTTCATGGAAAGCTTCAGCAAACAAGTACTTAGAGTCCTTGTCGCTAAACATGCCGAACTTCGACATCCCTGCACCCACCACAGCTACCCCCCTTCCCAATTTTCTTCGCCCTCGCATTTCACCTCCTGAGTAGGAAGTTATTTACAATTTTCCTACTATATCAAATTCTTGGGCTACATTAAAGAATTATCTTGGGGCGGCACATATTACAAAAATGCGCCTCCTTCAAGTCAGTATCAGCCAGACTATTAGAAAAGTGCATGACACATTTGTTATTGGGGCAATGTCCCAGGCCGAAGGTATGCCCTACTTCATGAACTATCTCCTTGGTGGCTCTTTCCTGAAATAAAGCTTCGTCCGGAGCCAAGCCATAATATTCCTGCCTTAGCCGACACATGGATACGATTGTTGTTCCCGAGACCATATCAGCTTCACCAAATACGAAGTTAAGCCTGGGAACATAAAGGTCAACATCCGCTATACCTACAACCTTTTCCTCTCCTTCCGACTTTTTAAGAGAGGCCAGCAATTTTGAGGAAAAGTATTGCCTCCTCTCTGGATTATAGGCCTGGGCTAAATCGCTAAAACCTGCTTTTATTTCTACCGGACAATGGAAAATACCGCCAACCCTATCCTTAAGCTCCTCCATTATCTGGTCAGGTATATCGCCTAATGGTTTAAGCGTGATCTTCACTTAATTTTTTGCTTGCGCTCTTCTCCCAAACAGTTTCCTGAGATTTTACCACAGACTGAGCAGCACATGATGCGTAAGTATAATTAACCACATAATCTTGCCTAAAATTTCTCGCCCTCGATGGGAGAGAATTAAGGTGAGGGTGAAATCCCCCTCCCTCTAACTCCCTCCCACCAGGGGAGGGAGACCTATAAGGAATTTTGTAACTGACTATAGTACAATTGCTGGATATCGAGGCGAGGAATTGAATTACAGTCAAGCGGAAAAGTATCTCAATAGTTTTACTAATTATGAACTGATTCTGGGCATAACTTATGCCCAGCCTGGTTACAGCTTAAAGCACGTAGAAGAGCTACTAAACCGTATGGGCAACCCTCAGTTGGCAGCCAGGACGATTCACATCGCCGGCACTAAAGGGAAAGGAAGTGTGGCGGCTATGATTGCTCAGGTCTTGAGCGCTTCAGGATATAAAACAGGACGGTATACCTCCCCCCACCTCCATAATTTGAGAGAGCGTATTAACATAGATGGTAGTTCGATTCCTGAAGCTGAGTTTGCTGCGGCTATGGCTGAGGTCAAGCCTTTTATCGAATCAATGAAGCAAGACACTACCTTCAGGCAACTGACTTATTTTGAGGCATTGACTGCGCTGGCATTTGCTTATTTCCAGAAAAAGCGGGTGGACTTTCAAGTTCTGGAGGTCGGTCTAGGGGGCAGGCTTGATGCCACTAATGTAGCCAGGCCTGTAGTCTGTATTATTACTTCTATTAGCCTGGACCATACTCAGATTCTGGGTAACAGCCTGGAGGAAATAGCCCGGGAAAAAGCCGGCATTATCAAGTCCGGCTGCTGGGTGGTGCTTTCTCCCCAGCCAGAAGAGGCAGCTTCGGTAATCAGCAATATTTGTCGGGAGAAGGAAGCAAAGGTGGTTCAGGTAGGCAAGGATGTCACCTGGCGTAAGATAGGCGGTGACCTTCATCATCAATCGCTAGTAATCGAGAGTAGAACAAGCAAATATCAAGTTAACATTCCTCTTCTAGGCGACTTCCAGCTTGAGAATGCGGCCACTGCCGTAGCTGTTTTAGAGATATTGGTCTCTATGGGCTTTGCCATCTCAACCGCCCATATTGCTCAAGGGCTTGCCCAAGTTAAGTGGCCGGGGCGATTCCAAATTTTACAGCAACACCCTACGGTGTTGGTTGATGGTGCTCATAACGTGGCGTCAATGAAAAGGCTAGTCAATAATATCAAAGCATACTTCGCTCACAAACGGATTGTTCTTGTTTTCGGGACATCCTGTGACAAAGACATACCAGGAATAATAAATGAGTTAGTCCCCCTCTCCCCTCAAGTTATAATCACACAGGCATCCCACTCCCGTGCTGCCCCCATTCCAACCCTGGTTGCCGAGTTTAGCAAGCGTGGTATTGAGCCTGAAACCAAAGAAACTGTAACCGAAGCCATATCCCGAGCTCTATCTCTGGCAAACAGGACAGACGTTATCTGCGTTACCGGCTCTCTGTTTGTCGTGGCGGAAGCGTTAGATTATTTCTCAGTGGGCTGAGTTTCCATAGGAGAGACCAGGGCTTCCTTGGGTAACATCTTGCCTAGAATCTGCTGGAGCGCCATGACATGGCTACATATCTCCCACTGGGAAAAGAAACGGCAGGTACACTGCCATTTTCCATGGGCATAGCTTAGCTTATGGTCATCGTTCTCCCCACGGAAAACAGCGGTTAAACCTGAGAAAGTGACACGATCTGGTTCTTGAGCATACCTTTTGGCTTTTTCAATCTTCCCGATAAGGCTGGACCGCATCATACTCTCTTATTTTAAGTATACAACAGGGCACAGGAAAAGTCCAGCCTCCGTAACCAGATGCAATTATGCTATCATAATAGTTGGTTTGGAAATGATGTAATGGTCTTTCAGCCGCAACCCAAAATTCTTATCAGCCGTGACGAGATAGCTAAAGCTGTAGACAGGCTGGCTCGTGACATTGAGAGGGATTATCAAGGTAAGCAGCCTTTGCTCATTAGCGTCCTGAAGGGGTCTTTTGTGTTTATGGCTGACCTTATTCGCCAGCTTGATTTGCCCCTGGAGCTTGAGTTTATCAGGCTCTCCAGCTACGGTGCTGCCAGGGAGAGTTCGGGCAAAGTGAGAGTAGTTCAAGGGGCCAAGACGCCTATAAAAGACAGAGACATTCTGGTGGTTGAGGATATCGTGGATACTGGAATTACCATCTCTTTTTTACTCGATTACTTGAAGAAGAAGAAGCCCGCTTCGCTGAAGCTCTGCGTTCTAACAGACAAGCCATCTCGGCGCAGGGTTCCGGTACCCATTGATTACCTGGGCTTCACCGTGCCCAATAAATTTATCGTGGGATATGGACTGGACTTTGATGAGAGGTTCCGCAATTTGCCCCACATATATACCTTAGAGGATTAGGAGATGAATTTAAAGAAGCTGATTTCTGTGGCTAGAGGGGAAACACCCGCTGATTTGCTCCTTAAAAATGCCCGGATAGTAAATACTTTTATCGGAGAAATAGAGCAAGCCGATGTGGCTATCTATGGCGATAGGATTGCCGGAGTAGGAGATTATGATAATGCCAAGGAAATTATCGATTTACAAGGCCGGTTTTTAGCTCCCGGGCTGATTAATGGACATACTCATATAGAAAGCTCTATGCTACACCCGGCAAGGTATGCTCAAGCCGTGGTCCCCAGAGGCACTCTAGCTGTGGTCACTGACTTACATGAAATCGCTAACGTTTGTGGACCTGAAGGTATAAAATTTGTCATGGATTGGGCACGAAAGCTCCCACTGGATATGTTATTCATGGCTCCGTCATGCGTGCCAGCAACCCATCTGGAGACATCAGGCGCTCAAATCACCTCCAAAGAAGTAAAGAAAATTCTAGCCTCCCCCAATGTAATTGGCCTGGGAGAGATGATGAACTTTCCGGGCGTGATTAGCGGGGATGAAGAGGTTTTGCAAAAGATCGGCGCCTCTCAGGGCAAGGTTATTGATGGGCATGCTCCGGGACTCGGTGGCAAAGAACTGAATGCTTACTTATCCGCTGGCATCCTTTCCGACCACGAATCCACAACCCTGGAGGGAGGAAAGGAAAAGTTGCGCCGGGGCATGTACTTGATGATTCGAGAGGGCTCTTCAGAGAAGAATTTGGACGCTCTTCTGCTTTTGGTTACCGATAATACCTATAAAAGATGCTTCTTCGTGGTGGATGACCGCAATTGCTCTGATTTACTTCGGGAAGGCGATATTGACGCTGTGGTCCGAAAGGCTATTGATAGAGGCCTGGAACCGGTCCGGGCAATTCAAATGGCAACGATTAACGCTGCCGAGTATTTCAGGCTTTATGATAGGGGAGCCATCGGCCCTGGTTATATAGCCAACCTCATAACCATCACTGACCTGGCTAAATTAGAGATAGACATTGTGTTCTACCAAGGGAAGCTGGTGGCAAAACAAGGCAAGCTCTTGTTCCCCCCACCCCCTGTTACTCCGGAGCTAAGAGGCACGGTACGCATTAAGCCTCTTATGGGGAAATCGCTGAAAATTCCTCTCCCTCGAAGGGAGAGGTTAGGTGAGGGTGAAACCCCTGAGGAAAGCTACCCAGTCATCGAAATCATCCCCGGACAGATAGTCACCAAGAAGGCGGTGGAAAAGATAAAAGTTGTGGATGGGGTGGTGATGCCTGACGTGGAAAGAGATATTCTAAAGCTGGTGGTGGTGGAAAGACACAAGGCTAGCGGCAACATCGGATTGGGACTAGTCAAGGGATTTGGCTTAAAGAAAGGAGCATTAGCCTCATCAGTGGCTCATGACTCCCACAACATAATAGCGGTGGGTACCAATGACTTCGACATTCTCAAGGCAATCGAGGAAATTAATAGGCTGCAAGGCGGGCTGGTTGTTTGCGCCAACCTGGAAATTCTCGCTTCTTTACCCTTGCCCATCGCTGGCTTGCTTTCTCCCGAGCCGCTAGATGTAGTCGTGTTCCAGCATGAAAAAGTAGAGAAGGCTGCTGCCAGCCTGGGGAACTTGCCTCCAGCACCATTTTCTATCTTATCTTTCCTGGCTCTGCCTGTAATTCCCGAACTCAGGCTGACCGATTTAGGCTTGGTGGACGTCAACGAGTTTAAGTTGATCAAGTAGAATTAACTCCGATGTAATCGGAGTTTCCTATGCCGATTCCGGTTAGCGATAAATCCATTTCCCTTTATTAATATCTTCGCAGTTGTCCGCGGGTCTCCGATCAGCCGCGCCTTTACACGTCGGCTGCAATCTCTTGTTGGGTGATTATCTCTTCTTTCGGATTTGGACCGTATTTATTGTCTCCAGGCTGGCTGTCCGTACAAGTGAGGACCAGAAACCAGATTGAGCCCGCAATCGGGATCAGATTTATCAACAAGTACCAACCGCTTTTCCCAACATCATGGAGCCGTCGAACCGATACGGCTAGCCCTGGAACAAAGACTGCGAGAGCATATAAAATAGATAATAGGCCAAGGCCAAATACTGCAAAGGTTAGTAGTCCGATGCCCAAGTCAATGAGAGAGGCCACAAGGCCGAAGATGAAATTGAAAAGAACGAACATCCAGTATTCTTTCCTCCTTGCACGCCCGCTGAACACTGCATACTTTTTCAGCACTTTGATATACCAACTCATGTTACTTCTCCTTTCGCTCGTTTGTCGTTTTGTCGGACGGCAAGCGGGATATTCTCGCCGCCCAACATCTATTTTTATACCTATTTTCTATTCTCACTCTATAAGAATAGATTATATAGGAAGGCAGTATTAAATATCAAGTGTGAAATATTAAGGATTTCCCCATTTAGATTGTGTTGAAATGTGAGGGATAATTCGGTATAACGTCAAGCATCACTGATGCAGCTCTGCCGCATCTGGCGGAGCGCATTGTTGGCAGCTTTTCTTTATATCATATGACATGAAGGTAACACGGAAAGGTAAATGCGGAAATTCCTTGCTCTCTCCCTCAACGAATCCGAGTCCCTTGTACCAGTTCTTCAGTTCAGTTTGCTCGGCAATGATTCCTATACTCACACGATGGACTCCAAGAAGTTCTGACTCCGACAACACATGATTAACCAGGGCTTTCCCAAATCCACATCTCCGGTGATCGGGAAGCACCGCGAGGCGTTCTAGATAACATACTTCTGGATTTGCCCGTTCGAGAGCAACACACCCTACAACATGGTTTTTATTTTCGATGGCGAAATAGGTAACGCCACGTTCCATATCCTTTCGAATCCAATCCACTGTGCAATTTGATGGATGGCGAGGGGCATTCTCTAGGGTCAAGCCAAAGCGCTCGGCAACATCTTGGAATGACCTTCGGATAGTCTCTGTCAAAACCCGGGTATCTTCTTTTGTACAAATACGTATCTTTGAACTCATCACTATTTATTGCTGACTACTGTCTAACGCCAAGATCAGAGGCGGCTGAAAGCCTTCCGCTGGATTGACTGGTTATACAATCATTGATCTTATACCCATTCAATCTTCTCAATTGTAATCTCACTTCGAACGTCACCAGTATTGGACACACCCTCCGGTTCAATAAGGATGGCTCTGTATCCATCCTCGGAAGAAGGCTTATGCTCGACTCCTTTCGGGATAACGATCATCTCCCCAGCGTGTACTTCCACCTTGCGCTCACGGAAGTTCATAACAAGTGTGCCCTCCATGATAATGAATGTTTCGTCTGTTTCAGGATGGCTGTGCCAAATGAAATCACCTTTGAATTTCACGATTTTGAAGTCGTAGTTGTTCATCTTAGCGACCAAACGCACTGCGTAGTCACCGGCTGGCAACTTTCCGAACTTATCCGAAAGGTTGATTTTTTCCACGGTCATTTTTCATCCTCCTTGCATAACGGGCAGCGTTTTCCACCTGGCATAGCCTGGGAATTGTGTCTACCTCTCGATACTCTCCGCTCCCAGACATCAAGGCTTGGTCTGCTTCGAAATCTCCATCTGGCGGTCACATGCACGAGTATTGCTTCGCTCCAGCTCTAGCAATCGTCTCTTAACCGACAATCCACCACCATATCCAACAAGCTCTCCACCGCTTCCAATTATTCGATGGCAAGGGACGATTATGCTGATGGGGTTTGCCGCGTTGGCATTGCCCACAGCTCGAACAGCTCTTTCATTGCCTACATCTCTTGCTAGCTGTAAATATGTTGACGTATCTCCGTAGGGCACCTTCATGAGCACATTCCAGACGCTTTTTTGGAAGTCAGTCCCCACCATTAATACAGGAATGTCAAACTTTCTCCTAAGTCCCTTAAAATACTCATCAAGTTGCGTTCTCGTTTTCTCCAGAATTTCATCATCGTGTTCGACAAACTCGGCATTCAATGCCTTCTTGATCCTATCATCAACGGTTCTTCTCATTTCTCTGCTTCTGAAACCAAGCAAACACAGTTTGCCACAAAAAGAACCCAGTACGACTTCCCCAATCTCAGTTTTGTGAAGTTGAATGCTAATTTGGTTCATTTTTTCCTCTCTCTTTCCCTACTCATAACGGCGGGCATAACGACCCTGCGACGAGCGAAAGAAAGATGCTCTTGATTTCGGGGGACACTATGCTTAATTCCAAAGATTATGTCGCCTCATCATCTACATCAAGAGATATGTACGATGTCCCCTTAATTGCCAGAATTCTCACTTCTCTCTTGTGGCCCATAGTGATGAAGCATCGAAAGCTTCACCTTTGAGTTTGGCTTCTATGACCTTCTTTAATTCTCCTATGGGCACTCGAATTTGCGCCAGGCTGTCTCTTTCCCGAATGGTAACCTGCTTATCCTGTAAGGACTCAAAATCTATGGTAACGCAGAACGGGGTGCCGATTTCGTCCTGACGCCTGTACCTCCGCCCTATGCTTTGAGAATCATCATAATCGGTCACGAAGCTCGGGCATAGTTGTTTGAAGACCTCTTTAGCCAGAGGGGTTAACTTCTCATTCCTGCTTAAGGGCAAAACAGCTACTTTAATGGGAGCCAGAGAAGGGTGCAGGTGTAGGACTGTTCTCTTTTCTCCTTCGACCTCTTCTTCATCATAGGCATCAACGAGGAAAGCCAGGACAGAACGGTCGACGCCAGCCGAAGGCTCGATAACGTAGGGAACGTACTTTTCGCCAGCCTCAGCATCATAGTAACTGAGCTCCTTGCCGCTATGCTTGGCATGCTGGGTGAGGTCGAAATCGCCCCTGTTAGCGATACCCTCCAGCTCCGACCAGTCCATAGGGAAGAGATAATCGATGTCGTAGCAGTCTTTGGCATAGTGGGCCAGTTCATCTTTGCCGTGCTGGCGCAGGCGAAGATTCTCCTTCCTGATACCCAGTTTGACATACCAGTCGAACCTCTCCTTGACCCAGTAGTCAAGCCACTTTTCATCAGTCCCGGGCTTAACGAAATACTCCAGCTCCATATGCTCAAACTCTCTGGTCCTGAATATAAAGTTGCCGGGGGTGATTTCATTGCGGAAAGACTTGCCTATCTGGGCGATGCCCAGAGGCAACTTCTTCCTGGAGGTGGTGACTACATTCTCAAAGTTAACGAATATGCCCTGGGCAGTTTCGGGACGGAGATAGACAAGGCTTGCCTCCTCCTCCACAGGACCCATAAAAGTTTTAAACATCAAGTTGAACATGCGAGGCTCAGTTAGTTCACCACTACATTGGGGACATCTCTGGCCCTCTATTGCGTCAGCGCGCCACCTCAGGTGGCAGGACTTGCACTCTACCAGGGGGTCTGTGAAATTATCAATGTGGCCGCTAGCAGCCCAGACTCCGGGGTGCATCATGATAGATGTGTCCAGACCTACTACATCATCACGCTCATGGACTACCGCCTTCCACCAGGCTTCTTTAACATTGCGCTTAAGCTCCACCCCCATAGGGCCATAATCCCAGCAGCTAGCTAAACCGCCATATATTTCGCTGCTGGGGAAAATAAGCCCCCTCCGCTTACACAGAGAAACGATTTTGTCCATATCCACTTTAGCAGGCATCTTCAGGTCTCCTTTAAGCTTCTTAGCTTACCAGCTTTATGCATAGGCGTCAAAGGGGTATCCCCATTCAGTACCTGAGTGACACTTTCTTTCTGTCATTGCGAGGAGCCCCGATAAATCGGGCGACGAAGCAATCTCGGTGGGGCTAAGAGATTGCCGCGCTTCGCTCGCAATGACGAAAAAAAGACGGGCTCGCAATGACACGGGAGGTTATTGCCGACATTACAAACATATAAAGTATCACCCAGCTATCTGGACTAGGTCAAGGGGATGGCAGGAAGCTGAGGGCTCAGCGTGGCAAAGGGAAAAGGTTCTGGAGGAGAGCGAGTCGCTGAACAACCTCTTACTTAGTCTTAGCCTTGGCAGCTTTCAGAGCCGCGAAGCTCAGGTTATCTTCCTTCAAGCTAATGGCTATCGTATCCCTTTCCTTAAACTCACCCTGCAATATCTTGGTCGATATAGGATTTTCCACATACTTCTGAATAGCCCGGCGTAAGGGGCGAGCTCCATACACAGGGTCGTAGCCTTTCTGGACTAACCAGGCTTTGGCTTCTTCATTTACTTCAAGCTGAATATTACGCTCAGCCAACCCACGTTCTACCTCACGGATAAGTATGTCAACGATGCTCTTCAAGTGCTCTTTAGTTAGAGGATGGAATATGATGACATCATCTATCCTGTTGAGTAACTCGGGAAGTAAGTGTTCCTTTAAAGCGCTTTTCATATCGGTCCTCATTTTTTCTTCGTCGCCTTCCTCTTTACGGAGAAAACCAATTCCCCCACGCTGGAATTCCTTGGAGCCTAAGTTACTGGTCATGATTACTACCGTGTTTTTGAAATCCACGGTCCGGCCATGCCCATCGGTAAGCCGGCCATCCTCCAGTAGCTGCAACAATATGCTAAGGACGTCGGGATGAGCCTTTTCCACCTCATCAAACAGGATGACTCGATAAGGACGGCGGTGCACTGCCTCGGTCAATTGTCCCCCTTCCTCATAGCCCACATACCCAGGAGGCGACCCGATAAGACGGGATACAGTATGTTCTTGCATATACTCCGACATGTCCAGTCTTACCATGGCGTCTTCGTCGTCAAAGAGAAACTCGGCTAAAGCGCGAGCCAGCTCGGTTTTTCCCACGCCGGTAGGACCAAGGAAGATGAAGCTGCCAATAGGGCGTTTGGGGTCCTTGAGTCCGACTCGGCCTCGCCTGATAGCCTCAGAAACGGCAGTCACTGCCTCTTCCTGGTCCACTACCCTCTGGTGAATCCTTTCCTCCATGTGAACCAATTTATCAGTTTCTGCTTCCATCATCCGGGAAACAGGTATGCCTGTCCACTGGGCAACCAGTTTGGCGATATCCTCCTCATCTACCACACTGTCAATTTTCTTCTCCTTTTGCCACTTTAGTTTGGCTTGGTTGTACTCTTGTTCCAAACGTATCCTTTCCGCTTTCAATTCAGCAGCTTTTTGATAATCCTGCCGTTGGGAAGCCGCCTCCTCCTCGTCACGCAGGTGCTTCATTTTTCGGTCCAAAGTTTTAACTTCCTCGGGAGCGCTTTCCATATCAAGACGTAGCCTGCTGGCTGCTTCGTCGATCAAGTCAATTGCCTTGTCAGGCAAGAATCTATCGGATATATATCTCTGGCTCAGCTTGGCAGCAGCCACAAGGGCGGAATCCTCGATCTTTATTTTGTGATGTGCTTCATATCGGGGACGAAGTCCTCGGAGCATCTCTATGGTGGCTTCTACGCTGGGTTCATCGAGATAAACAGGGCTGAAACGTCTCTCCAGAGCTTTGTCTTTCTCCACGTGCTTTCGATATTCATCCAATGTAGTGGCTCCGATACATTGAATCTCACCACGAGCCAGTGCTGGCTTTAGCATATTACTGGCGTCAATTGCTCCTTCGGCAGCTCCGGCTCCTACCACAGTGTGAAGCTCATCAATGAACATGATAACTTCACCGGCCGCCTGCTTGACTTCATCTAAAACTGCCTTCAACCTTTCCTCAAATTCCCCGCGGAATTTGCTTCCAGCCACCAGTGCTCCCATGTCTAAAGCCACCACCTTTTTCCCTTTCAGGGAATCGGGAACATCTTCAGCGGCAATCTTCTGAGCTAATCCTTCGGCAATAGCCGTCTTGCCCACGCCAGCGTCGCCAATAATCACGGGATTGTTCTTGGTGCGCCGCGAGAGTATTTGTATCACACGTCTAATTTCGTTTTCCCGTCCGATTACAGGGTCGAGTTTGCCCTGACGAGCTAACTCCGTGAGGTCATGCCCGTATTTTTCCAGGGAGCGGTATTTGCTTTCCGCCTGGCGGTCGGTAACTCGATGACCGCCACGGATTTTCTGCAAGGCTTGATAAATCTTTTCCTGGGTAACGCCAGATTCAGCTAGAATTGTTGCGGCTTCACCTCTGGTTTCCCCGGCAATAGCAATGAGCAAATGCTCAGTGCTGACAAACTCATCCTTGAGCCTGTCGGCCTCACGGTTGGCATTTTCCAGAAGAGCGGAAATCCGCGGGGTAGCATAAATTTGCGTTGCTTCATAAGCTATCTTGGGAAAACTCTCAAGCGTTGCTCCTATCCGTTTTTTTACCACATCAATATCCACACCTAGCATCTGTAATATGTCCTTAGTTATCCCCTTTTCCTGCTCCAGCAAAGCCAACAAGACATGCTCTACATCCCACTGGTTATGGCGATAGCGACGAACTAGCTCCTGTGAGGCTGCTAAAACCTCCTGCGCCTGTTCAGTAAATCTCTCTGGTTTCAACTTTCTATACCTCCTTCCATTCTGCATCTTCTATTATGTCTTCTATTATGTCTTCTATTTCAGCTTCGGCAACTTTATTAATTTTTCTCTCCATTTCCTCAAGTTGCTGTTGCATGTCTTTCATCCTCTGCATCAACCTCAACGCCACCTCTACTCCAGCCAAATTAACGCCACAATCGCTCATCAGAGCCTTAATATAGCGCAACCGGTCAACGTCTTCCTCCGAATAGAGACGGATATTGCCACTTGAACGTTCTGGCTGTACCAGCCCCAGCCTTTCGTAATAACGCAGTGTGTGAGCTTCTATGCCTATCATCCTGGCGGCTATGCTTATTACGTATCTTGGTCTAGATTCCCAATCCATCATCGTGGCACCTCGCTTTTATGTGGGTCGCAGAGACCGCAATCTCTCAAATAGTTTTCTTTCCTCCTCGGTCAAATTGGTGGGCAGGACCACTTTTACTTTAGTAAACATGTTACCATAAGCTGAATTACCTAAGTTTGGCATGCCCTTCCCTGCCAGGCGGAAAACCTTGCTGTTTTGAGTTTCCGGTGGAATTTTAAGAGATAGATTGCCATTCAAAGTGGGCAATCCGACCTCCCCACCCAACATGGCGGTGGCTAGAGGCACTGAGATTTCAGTGTAAAGGTCATCTACTTTGCGCTCAAAGAGTTGGTGAGGCAGAACCCTCACTACCAGATAGAGATCGCCTTGGTTGCCCCCGGCACGGCTAGGGCCACCTTCCCCGGCTATACGAATCCTCGAGCCATCTCTAACTCCCGCGGGAATCTTAACCTCCAGGCGCTTGGGAATCACTTTCCCACCGGCACCATTGCAAATAGTACAGACTCGATTGCCTACTCTGCCTGTGCCGCCACAAGCTGTACAGGGCTCCGTGGTCTGGAGCTGTATAACACGCGTAGAGCCATGGTAAGCCTCCTCAAGGCTCACCTCGATGGGAGACTCTATATCCTGACCGCGTTGTGGCTCACGCTTCATCCTGGAACCTATACCAGAATCGCCGAACAAGCTTGAGAAAATATCGCCAAAGTTGCTCAGGTCTCCATATTCGAAGGTTGTGCCACCTTTGCTAAAATCCCACCGAACTCTCTCCTGGCCTCCAGATTTAGCAAATTGCTCAGCATATTCCCATTGTTCCCCAAATTGGTCATACTTCTTTCGCTTTTCAGGATTGGAAAGGACTTCGTAAGCCGCATTTATCTCCTTAAATTTTGCCTCAGCCGATTTGTCGTTGGGATTGAGGTCAGGATGATGTTTGCGAGCCAAACGGCGATAGGCTTGCTTGATTTCCCTTTCTGAAGCATTCCTATTTACGCCTAAAATCTTATAATAATCCTTGTTTGCCATCTCTTTTCTCTACTGGTTTTGTCTCTAATTATAAATTTGTTTACAAATGTTGTCAAATATTTTTAACGGCTTTTGAGAAAACTTAACAACATTGTTTAACATACTTCTAATGCTTAGCTGAAACTGAGAGTGGGGCTCAGTAAAAAATTGAAGGCGGTGAGATAAACGGCTATAAATATAAAAGAGAGGAAATGACTATTGGAGGGCCCCATTCTCGGACTTCAACAAATCGATGAACTGTCTTAAAATCCTCGCGGTAGCCCCCCAGATGATATGCCCTTCATATTCATAAGCATAAGAATCTTGCTTGAAATTGACTTCATCCATCAAAAATGACAGGGGAACAGAAAAGGCTCCCTTGACTTCTCTACCGTTGGTTTTCAAAGAGTGAGGATGGGTTATGAAGGCAACAAAAGGCGAAATAACATAGTTAGTGACAAAGGTCATGCTATCGTCAAGCTCCCCCAAAATTTCAATATCTTTAGCCTCTAAACCTATCTCTTCTTCACTCTCTCTGAGGGCTGTTTGGAGTAAGCTGGAATCAGATGACTCTTGGGTCCCGCCGGGAAAGCAGACCTGCCCTTTGTGAAAGACTACCTCATCGCTCCTTTCGGTAAACAGGACATGATATTGCCCTTGGTTATAAAAAAGAGGTATGAGCACTGCCGAAGCTTTAAGGTTTTCGCCGGTGATTTTCTTTGCCTTACGATGACGGAGGATTTTTTCAATCTGTTGTTTCACGGCACTGTGATTATACCACCTCTCAAGACGTCAATTATTGCAAGTTCAGTAGCTAAAAGTTGTCGCACAAGCATTTAAAGGTTATACTTAAAGGTTATGGCGATAAAACAAGATTATTACGAAGTGCTGGGAGTGCCTCGGAACGCAAGCGATGAGGAAATCAAGAGGGCGTTTCGTAAATTAGCTTTCCAGTACCATCCTGACCGCAATAGAGAGCCAGGAGCCGAGGGGAAATTTAAGGAAATAAACGAGGCCCACCAGGTTCTTTCCGACCCCGAGAAAAGGAATAAGTATGATCGCTATGGCCGAGTAGACGTAGAAGGAGGTTTTCCCGATTTTGGCTTTGGTGGGCTGGGAGATATTTTTGAATCCTTCTGGGATGGTTTTGGCACCCTTTTTGGGCGGACTGCTCAGCGTGTTCCCCAGAAGGGGGACAGCTTACAAAGTCACTTCACTCTTTCCTTTGAAGAGGCAGTATTTGGCTGTAGTAAAGAAGTTGAAATACCACGCATCGAGTTCTGCCCTTCATGCCATGGCATTGGCAGCGAACCGGGGACAAATCCCGAGACCTGTCCGGACTGTCGCGGCACAGGACAAGTGAGGAGAGTTCAGCAAAGCATTTTTGGACGCTACACCAGTATCACTACTTGCTCTCGCTGTGGAGGTAGAGGCACTGTAATAAGCAATCCTTGCTCTCAATGTCAGGGAAGGGGAAGAATAAAGACGAAGCGCAAAATAAGGGTTCCTATTCCGGCTGGTGTGGATGAGGGATATCGATTACGCTTGGATGGAGAGGGAAGTGCTGGCTTATATGGAGGCCCCCCCGGCGACCTCTATGTCACCCTTTCAGTAAAGCCACCCAATTTATTCCACAGAGATGGCAGTGACATTCTTTACGAGTTATCCATCAATTTTACTCAAGCTGCTTTGGGCGATGAGGTAAGAGTGCCATCTTTAGATGGAAAGGTGGACTTAAAAATACCCCCAGGAACTCAAAATGGGAAAACCTTTCGCTGTAAAGGCAAGGGGATCCCTTATGTTGATGGCAAGGGCAGAGGAGACTTGCTCGTCAAAATAGTCATAACAACTCCTCAACACCTGGATAAGAACCAGCGTCGTCTTTTTGAAGAATTGGCTAAGGTACTACCTCGGACTGAGCCGCCTATAGACGTCTAGTCCGGCATCAGTAATGGTTTGCTGCCAGTTCCCTGAACTCAAACAATGCTTGGCTTGGGGACAAGCCTTCAAAAAGAATCCTATAAATAAGGTTGATAAGGGGTAATTTAAGCCCCTGGTTTTTCGCCAGCTGGTGGGCTGCCGCAGTGGTGGCAACTCCCTCGGCGACGTGGGGCATAGAGGCAGATATTTCAGATAAAGAGCGCCCCTTAGCCAGTTCGTAGCCAACATAATGATTGCGGCTTAGAGTGCTGGAGCAAGTAGCTATCAAGTCGCCTAAACCGGCTAGACCATAAAAAGTGCCAGCTCTGGCCCCCAAATTTACCCCCAGGGAAACAACCTCAGTCCACCCCCAGGCAATAAAAGCCCCCTTATAATTGTCACCTAAGCTTAATCCATCTATCATTCCTGCACCCAGAGCTATAATGTTCTTCAGGGCCCCGCCTAATTCAACTCCGATAACATCGTCGCTGGTAGATAGAAAAAATTTGGGCGACTCCATCAATTCCCTCGCTCTTTCCGCCAAAGCTATATCCTGAGCGGCAATGACCGAAGCAGCCGGGAGGCCTTGGGTAATTTCCCCGGCCAGATTAGGACCAGAGAGAACACAAATTTGCCCTCTTAAGGAAGGAGCAATCTCCTCTGCCAGCACTTGTGACATCCTCTTACCACTATTTACTTCCAATCCTTTGGCGGCGCTCATCAATAGCATCGAATTAGTGAGATAATTCTTGGCTTGGCTGACATTTTCTCTCAACTTTTGAGAGGGGACCGCCCAGATTGCCAGGTCAGCTCCTTTTAAGGCTTCCCCAATGTGGCTAGTAGAGGAATAGCTACGCCGTCCTTGGTTTAATTTTTTGGCCTCAGCCTCGCTTCGAGCCCATAGTTTTACCGCTGCCCCTTTATCACTCAGCAAAACGCCTAAAGTATTGCCCCAAGAGGTATTGCCTATGATAGTAACTTTAAGGCATGGCATCTCGCACTTTTTCACCATAATTGGCGTTCCGTGCCTTGTCTTAAGCGTTTTATATTGTCCTGATGTTGGTAGACAAGCAGTGCGGTAACTACTAAACCATAAGCCAGATAGATGAGAGGGAAATTGTACAAGATGGTTAAAGGTATCATTAAGCAACAAGCAGCTAAGGCTCCAAGAAGAGAACCAAGGGACATGTGCCGGCTGCGTAATGCTGCTATAGCTACAACTTCGGCACCGAATATACCCGCGGGAGGGAAAATAGCGAACAATGTGCCAAAATAGGCGGTTACCCCCCTACCTCCTTTAAACTTAGCAAATACGGGCCAGTTATGTCCTGCCACTGCGGCCAAGCCAGCTGCAACTTGGACTATATGCTCCCAATAAACTGACACGCCACCAATGGTTAAGACTCCGCTGCCGCTACCTATAATTACTGTGGCCAGCATGACTGCCCCAGTAGCCTTAACCACATCGAGAACTATGGTTAAAATGCCAAGCTTGGTTCCTGCAACTCTCATCAAATTAGTGGCGCCAGTCTTGCCGCTTCCATATTTCCTGATATCAACGCCACTCTTTAGCTTGCCTATTATCAATCCAAAGGGAATAGAACCAAGGAGATAAGCAATGACTACCACAGCAATAAATTCAGCTATCATCATGCTCTAACTTCCCTCTTTTTATTGATTTTGCGGGAGGCCTTGGTGAAAATTAACTTCAAAGGAACGCCGCGAAAACCAAAGCCCTGGCGAAGCTTATTTTCCAAGTAGCGTTGATAGGAAAAATGAACTAGCTTAGGATCGTTAACTTTAAGAATGAAAGTTGCTGGTCGAGATTCATCTTGAGAGGCTCGAGTAATGTGTAATCGCCTAGAACCTGTGCGGGGTGGGGGATAGCTACTTACTGCTTGTTTGACTAACTCGTCAACTTCTGATTGAGGCAACCGCTTTTGTCTTTCCTTCCAGATTTCCCAGGCTTGGGGTAGAATCCTATTTATCCCCTGCCCTAGTTTGGCAGAGATGTAAATGATAGGTGTGTAGGAGGCAAATCTAAGTCTTTGCTCCGCATTTTGTTTGAACTCTTGTCTTTGTTCTCGGGGAACAAGGTCCCATTTGTTGACCACGAGCACCATGCCTTTTCCAACCTCAATAATATAGCCCGCAATATGCATATCTTGGGCGGTAATAAATTCACTGGCATCGATTAGCAACAAGGCAACATCGCAGCGGTTGATAGCCTGAAGGGCGCGAAGCAAACTATAATAGTCCACTCCGACATCCACTCTCCCACGCCGTTTAATCCCGGCGGTGTCGACAAGTAAGATTTCCTTGTCATCCCACCGAATTATAGCATCAAGTGAGTCGCGAGTCGTCCCTGGAGACTCATGGACAATGGCTCTTTCTTCCCCTAGCAATGCATTCAACAAAGTTGACTTGCCTACATTAGGTCGCCCAACGATGGCTAATTTAGCTTCTCCCGGCTCGGCAATACCAATAGGTTGTGGGGGCAAAGAAGCTAACACAGCATCCATCAAATCGTCTATCCCTCGATTATGGTGAGCACTGATAGCTATAGGCTCACCTATGTCCAAGCGATAGAAATCGGCCACCTGATTTGCTTGTTTGGTAGAATCTACCTTGTTTACTGCTAGTATGATAGGCTTATTGGCGGCGCGCAGTACATCAGCAATTTCTTCATCGGCAGCAATAGCTCCATCTTTGACATCTACCAGAAAGATGACGACATCTGCTTGAGCAATAGCTGCTTCGACCTGCTGTTTGACCTTTTGTTCCAAAGACCCTTGTGGCTTTGCTTGCCAGCCACCAGTGTCAACCACGGTCAACTCCCGCCCCTGCCAGGAAACAAAAGCAAAAACGCGGTCCCTGGTAGTTCCCGGCAAATCAGCAACCACAGCTATCTGCCTATCCGCCAGGCGGTTAAGCAAGGTGGACTTGCCCACGTTGGTTCTACCCACAATGGCTACAATAGGCCTGGTCATTTGCCTGATACCTTGGGATTTGACAACAGCTTCACCAGTAATGCCTTTTGCAGATGAAGCCTGTTTTCTGCCTGGTCAAAGACCACTGACCGGGGGTCATCTAGCAACCCTGTGGAAATTTCTTCGCCGTGGTGGGCCGGCAGGGGATGCATGAACAAAACATCTCTTTTAGCCAAGCTTAATAATTTATTACCTACTTGATAGCCTGAAAAAGTACGACGGCGTTTCTTTGCTTCAGCCTCCTGGCCCATGCTAACCCATACATCAGTATATATTATATCAGCGTCTTTGGCTGCTTCATAAGGGTCGTTGGTTAGCTGAATCTGGCTGCCGCTCCGAATAGCGAATCTTTTCCCCTGACTCAATACCTCCCCTTTAATTTCATAGCCTGGTGGAGAGGCGAGGTGGAAATTCATGCCCACTAGACAGGCAGAGAGAAGCAAGCTATTGGCCACATTATTGCCATCGCCAATAAATGCTAAAGTCAAGCCAGGAAGCCGCCCTTTCTTTTCATAGATGGTGAGAAGGTCGGAAAGAGCCTGGCAGGGGTGTTCCAGGTCAGAAAGGGCATTAATTACGGGCACAGAAGAATTGCCAGCGAGAATGTGCAAAGTTTCCTGAGAAAATGTGCGAGCGGCAATGCCGTCGACATAGCGGCTGAGCACTCGAGCTATATCAGCCGCTGCCTCTCGTTTGCCCAAGCCTACCTCTTCTGGAGATAGATAGATACTGTGTCCGCCTAGCTGATACATAGCCATCTCGAAACTGACCCTGGTTCGCAAGGAAGGCTTTTCAAAGAGGAGAGCTAAGGTCCTTCCTGAAAGGAGAGGCGTCGCCCCCTCTTTTTTCATACGCCAGGCTTGCTCTATGAGGTGTTCAACTGTCTTACGGTTAAGGTCGGCTATTGAGAGCAAATCCTTTTTCATCTTTCGTCTCTCTTGATACTACTTCAGCGTATCACGTTTGTCAATTAGTAGAACACAACTTTACAACAAGCTCCAGAGTTGTCACCGAGGGTGGTAAACTACTTGAACTGTATTACAATGAAACCAAGACCTGCCATTCAAGACGCATTACTCTTTATCCTCTCTTGAGAGGATAAACTAGACTGTTAGGCTTCATTGTTATGTCAACTATTTTGTGGTATACCGGTGTCAAAATATGGAGATAAAAGTGAAATGCTATTCGGGCTATGTCTATGCCGAAGAACCACGGTCTTTTGTCTGGCAAGAAAAGGAACTGGGAATAAAGTCAGTAGAAAAAGCCTGGCAGGAACCAAGCAAAAGGCTATTCAGAGTTGTCACTGAGGATGGTAAACTATTTGAACTGTGTTACAATGAAGCAGATGACCGATGGTCTGCTGTTGAACTGGTACTTTAAGGAGAACTTATGAAGGAGATTTTTGAAATTCTAGAACAGAATGCCCGGGCAACTCCGGAACAGATTTCCACCATGGTGGATAAACCTGTCAGTGCGGTAAAAAAAATAATTAAGCAGGCTGAGAAAGATGGGACTATTCTGAAATATAAAGCTATAATAAACTGGCCTAAATTAGAAAAGGAAGATATATGGGCTTTAATCGAAGTCCGAGTAACACCACAACGGGGTGTTGGCTTCGATGCTATCGCTGAGCGCATTTATCAATTCCCCGAAGTGTATTCTGCATATCTCGTCTCAGGCACCTATGACCTATCCATATTAGTGAGAGGCAAGAATATGCAGGAGATTTCCAGTTTTGTCGCGGAGAAACTGGCTCCTCTAGAGCAGGTGCAAAGTTCCGTCACCCATTTTCTTCTCAAACGATATAAGGAGTACGGGGAAACTTTTCACCTTCCTAAGGAAACGAATAGACGTCTACCGATAACACCGTAACATGCTAAACACAAAGTCCCCTGCAACCGAAGCCCGGGATAACCTAATTTCACAAAAAGTGGCTACGCTTCCGCCATCAGGCATCAGGAAGTTCTTCGACCTGCTTTCCTCCGTGGAAGACGTTATCTCACTTAGTATAGGTGAGCCTGATTTCGTTACCCCCTGGCATATCCGAGAGGCAGGCATATATTCTCTGGAAAAAGGCTATACCATGTATACTTCAAACTCCGGCATGCCGGAACTACGCCAGGAATTAGCCAGCTACCTGGAGCTTCATTACGGGGTGAGCTATCATCCCGAGCACGAAATTCTTATTACTACAGGAAGTAGTGAAGGATTAGACCTTGTTCTGAGAGCAATTATCAATCCCGGTGATGAGGTCATAATTCCCAACCCTTGCTATGTGGCTTATCCTGCCGACATCATTCTGGCTGGCGGCGTGCCCATTATTGTTCCCACAAACGAAGAAACCAACTTTGTCATCAGGGCAACCGATATTGAAGCCAGGATCACGAAGCAGACGAAGGCTATTTTGATAGGTTATCCAGCGAATCCCACTGGCGCAGTCATGTCCAAAAAAGAGGCTGACGCTATTGCCGACCTGGCTAAAAAGCATGACTTACTGGTAATATCTGATGAGATATATGCTCGTTTAGTCTATGGAGTCGAACATATTTGCTTTCCCAGTCTTCCCGGGATGAAGAAGCGTACCATCCTGATTAGCGGATTTTCCAAATCTCATGCTATGACTGGTTGGCGTATTGGCTATGTGGCAGCCGACCACCGTTTCATCCAGGCCCTGACAAAAATCCATCAATACACCATGCTCTGTGCCCCAACGATGACCCAGATGGCAGCTATCGAGGCCCTCAGAAACGGTGAGAACGATGTTGAAAAGATGGTTCAAGAGTACAACAGACGCCGTCGCTTCATGGTCAAGAGATTGAATGAGATTGGTTTGCCCTGTTTTGAGCCCAAGGGCGCTTTCTTTGCCTTTCCCTCTATAAAAGCTACCAGAATGAATTCAGAAGATTTTGCTGAAAAGCTGCTATTGGAAGAAAAAGTTGCCGTGGTCCCGGGCCTTGCCTTTGGACCATGCGGTGAAGGTTTTGTCCGCTGCTGCTATGCTACTTCGTTACCTAATATCGAGGAAGCACTGAGAAGAATGGACAGGTTTGTAAGAAAGAGCAGGCTGAGGTCAGAGTAATCAGCATTATTGATGAAGTATCAAGTGTGACCGCCCGCGAATGCCTTTCCCTAAGATAAAGATTCAATATTAGAGACCTAATTCTCGAGCTACAATAGCACGTTGAAAATCAGCATCACCAAAAATTATCTCGGCGGCTTTTGCCTGCCTATAATATAGGTGTATGTCATGGTCCATGGTAAAGCCGATGGCCCCGAATATTTGGTGTGCTGATAGGGTAATTCGTCCATAAGCCTCGCTTGCCCATGCCTTAGCTATAGCTACATCTAAGGCAGCAGGAAGGCCTTCACTTACCTTCCAGGCTGCTTTATATGTAACAAACCGTGAACCGCTAACATCCGTGGCCATATTGGCACAGTAATGCTGGATAGCCTGGAAACTACCAATAGGCCTGCCAAACTGCACCCTCTCCTTGGCATAATTAACTGCCATATCCAATGCTGCTTGAGTGCCGCCAACCATCTCTGCGCATTTAGCCACCGTAGCTTTTTGGAGAACATCCTTTACTATCGGCCATCCCCCATCTCGTTCACCTACTATGCTTTTCTCTGACACAGTCACATTATCAAAGACAACTTCACATTGCTTGTCACGTGCCAGAGTTTTAAGTAGAGTACACTTGACCCCCGGGCTTTTGGCATCTACAAGAAAAAGAGTGATGCCATTTTCTGGGTTTTTTGCCTGTTTTGTCCTGGCGACACACAGAATGTAGTCGGCAACATTAGCATTAAGGACAAACAGCTTGGTGCCTTTGATGACATATTTGCCATTATGAGCTATAGCTTTGGTCTTGACTGATGCAGCATCATAACTAGCAGTGGGCTCAGTTAAGGCGAGGCTAAGAATCATTTCCCCACTGGCGATTTTGGGCAGGAACTCCATTTTCTGCTCTTCGCTTCCTGCTGTTAGTACAGTCAATCCGCCAAGGACTACGGTGGAGAAAAACGGGCCAGGAACGATATTGTATCCCATTTCCTCAAGAAGGATTGTCAAATCCAGGAAGTTACGTTCGCTGCCCCCATATTTTTCAGGAAACACCAAACCCATCCAGCCCAGTTCTGCCATTTTGTGCCACAACTCAGAGGAATAACCCTGGTCACTCTCATCCAGTTGCCTGACTAATCGTTTAGGGCACTCTTTTTGTAAAAAGTCACGAGCCAATTTCTTTAACATTTCCTGCTCTTCGCTCAGACCAAGGTCCATATTATTCCCCCTGTCTTATGAGTTCATTTAACATGCCGGGACTTATTCACTTTCGCGGCAAGCCAAGACCTCTCATAGCGATGATATTGCGCTGAATCTCATTGGAGCCGCCGCCAACGCCAATCGAAAGTGAACTAAGACACATGCGCATTATCCGTGCATTCATGACAGCCCATTTGGAATCTCTGTCCAGTTCTCCATAGTGGCCGAGAATTCGCATCCCGGCATTGGCTGTATGCCGCATCACCTCGCTAATAAAAACCATCGACATAGATGACTCATAGCTGGGATGAAGACCCTTACTGAACATCCAGGCGATGCGATATGCCATCATGCGGGCAACCTCATTTTCCACTGCTAGCTGTGCCAGCTCGTTCCTGATTAGAGGGTCGTTGGCAAGAGGTTCTCCACTTCTCGTGGTTTCTTTAGCATACTTGATCAGTTCTTCAATGAGTCGTTGGTTTGCGGCAGCATAGCCTATAGAAGAGCGTTCAAAATCCAGAGCTATCACCAGTTGATACCACCCTTTGTTCTTCTGTCCTACCAGGCTTTCCTTCGGGATTCGCACATCGTCAAAGAAGACTTCGTTGAAAGAGTGACGGTTCAAGATGTTTATCAGGGGGCGTATAGTAATCCCCGGTGTCTTCATGTCCACAATGAATATGCTGATTCCTTCGTGCTTGGAAGCATCAGGATCAGTTCTAGCAGCAAGCCAGCAGTAGTCAGCAAGATGGCCATAGCTACACCATGTCTTCTGGCCATTAATCACATACTCATCACCAACTTCTACAGCGCGTGTTTGAAGCGAGGCAAGGTCAGAGCCAGCATTTGGTTCGCTATATCCCAGGCACAAGATTATATCCCCTTTGGCTACACTGCTTACATAATCTTTCTTCTGTTTCTCAGTGCCAAAGAGTATAATGGAAGGCGCCACCCAATTCACTGTAACTTCCACCTCGATGCTTAATGGAGCCCTGCTGTAAGCCAACTCCTCGGCAAGTATAAGTCGTTTCATGTGGCTAAGTTCCAGGCCTCCATATTCTTTGGGGTACGATGGCGCCAACCAGCCTTTCTGGCCCAATTTACGCTGAAACTCACGTGCAAGTGTCCAGGATTCCTCAGTTTCCTCCCAAATTCCCGGATCAAGCTCAATCCACTTCTGCGGGATTTCTTGCTTAAGCCACTGGCGAACCTCTAGTCTAAATACTTCCTCGTCTTCGGTAAATTTGAAGTCCATATTGCTTAGCCTCTAGTCTGCAAATTACAATGGCCATTACTCAATAATGGCAATAACGTCATCTTCGAGGACAGAGTCACCTTCCTTTACCCGGATTTCAACCACCCTCCCATTATGTGGAGACTTCACACGAATCTCCATTTTCATGGACTCGAGGATTACAATGGTTTCGCCTTCGCTAACTGATGCCCCATCTTTTACCAAAATTTTCCAGACACTGCCTGTAATAGGTGATGGCACTTCTGTCATATTGACTTACTTTGCCTCTTTAGTCCTCTCCTCCGATTGGTACAACTTTAGGATAGCTCTAGCTTCTTCCACCGTTGCTGGCTCCCTGCCGATATCCCTTGCCATCCTTGCCGCCTTTTCCACCAGCGGCCCGTTTCCTTGAGCCATTTCCCCGGGTGACAAATAGAAATTATCCTCAAGGCCAACTCTAATATTTCCGCCCAGTGCTAAAGCGGTGCTTATCAAGAGCCATTGCTCTTGACTGATACCTATGACCTGCCAGGCTACTCCAGGAGGAACTACACTAGACACATGTGCCAGATTCCTAGCTGTGGCACCCATGCCTCCAACCACCCCCATTACGAGGCTGACTTGAAAATTCTTAAGCAGTCCCATATCCATTAGAGGCAGAATGCTCTCCACGTGCCCTAGATCAAAGCATTCACATTCTGGCTTCACGCCATTCTGGTTCATGGTATCCAAAAAAAACATTATATCATCAAAGGGATTTTGAAAGACCACGGAGAAGACAAAGTTCCTCCGCTTCGGACTATATTTGGCATAGTTCATTGTTCCCATATTCAATGCTGCAATTTCCGGTCTCAGCTCTCGAATATGACCTATTCTAGTATCCCTATCCACGCCGACAGCCCCTGTGGAGAAATTTATTATAATGGGACACCTTTTCCTAACTTCTTTCATGATTTCTCGAAATATCTCTACTCTCCAGGATGGAGCGCCATCATATTCCCTGCCATGAATATGTACTATTGAAGCTCCTGCATTGTAGGTTTTTAGTGCCTCTTCAGCAATCTCTTCGGGAGTATAGGGAATCCATTTGCACTGCTCTCTGTTAGCGGCTACGCCGGTCAGAGCAGCACTTATTACTACTTTGCCTGCTAATCCCATGATGGTGCCTCTCCTTTATTTATTTTCCTTTCCACTGTGGTTCACGCTTTTCCAGAAAAGCGGTAACGCCCTCGGCTACATCCTCAGCCATCGTATTAATTGCCAGCACTGATGCCAGATACTCCAATGCCTTCTCATATTCCATGTCACGCATTGTGTAAAAGGCTCTCCTGCCCAGTCTTAAGATAGCCGGGCTTTTGCTGGTTATTTTCTTGGTGATTTCATCCACTTTTGCATCCAGTTGTTCTCTCGGCACAACATGGTTTACCAGGCCAAGCTGTTGCGCCTCTCTGGCGTCAAGTCTTTCGCCAGTCAGCATCAATTCTAGAAGCCGTTTCGGAGCTGAAGTAGATCGGAGCAAGGTTGCCATAATCACATAGGGAAACAGCCCAACGTTTATTTCCGGCGTGCCAAAACGACAATCTTCAGCAGCGATCACTATATCACAGGCACAAGCTAATCCAAGACCGCCTCCCAAAGCATGCCCGTTAATCCGTCCTAGCAACGGCTTGCGTAAGCCCTTGATCACCTTGAAAAGTTCAGCAAATCTCCTTTGTTCTTCGTGGCGGTCGAGTAAACTTGCTGTGGCGCTCATGGCTTCACCAAAGTCAGCTCCAGCACAAAATACTTTGCTACCAGCCCCAGTCAGCACGATGGCAAGAATGTTTGGGTCATCGTCATATTTTTTCAGGGCATCAAAAAGTTCGATTATCATAGTCGGTGATATAGCATTCCTTCGTTCTTCGCGAGACAAAGTAATTATGCCTGCTTTGTCTTTTGTTTCAGTTACTATTGTCTGGTACATTAGCTTTCTCCTTATACAGGATAGACCCCGTGCTTCCGGGGATGCCTGAATATCTTTTTGTCCTTGGTAAACTCAAGAGCCCGGAATAATACTCTCTTCGTTTCCCTGGGATCAATTACATCATCTATAACACCTGACTTGGCTGTTTTAAATATGTTAATCTGTGGTCTTATCTCATCGGCAAGGCGCGCTAACATCTCCTGCGGGTTTTCAGCCTCAGCAAGTTGCTTTCTGGCAAAAATGGATACCATACCCTCTGGTCCCATAACCGATATCTCAGCTCCGGGATAAGCAATCAGCAAGTCAGGGTCGAAGGCCTTGCCACACATCGCATAATACCCGGCACCATAGGATTTTCTGACGATCAGGGTAAATTTTGGCACAGTAGCTTCAGCAACTGCATGAATCAACTTGGCTCCGTGCCTTATTATGCCCGATTTTTCTGCCTTGGAACCGACCATGAAGCCGGGAACATCAGAAAGGAAAAGAAGCGGGACATTAAAAGCATCACAAAGCCATATAAAGCGGGCGGCTTTATCAGCAGCATCAATATCGATGACGCCTCCATAAAACATTGGGTTGTTTGCCACAATTCCAATCGAATAACCGGCTATACGTCCAAAGCTGATAATAATGTTTCTCCCCCACTTCGGCTTCATTTCAAAGAAGTAGCCATCGTCCACGATATATCTTATTAAATCGTGCATGTCGTAGGCTTCCCGCGCGTTGTCCGGGATAACATTCAATATGCCATCATCAAGCAAGGCCATGGAGTCTCCTGCCCATTCCTTTCGCTGCGGCTTTTCTTCACAGTGCTGAGGAAAGAAAGAAATATATTCTTTTATAGCTTTAATACATTCCTCATCTGAATTCACCTCCAGGTCTCCACAGCCACTAATCTCACAGTGGATTTTGGAACCGCCAAGCTCGTCTTCAGTGAGTTTTTCCCCAATCACCGATTTGACAAGAGATGGTCCACCTAAACCCATAAAACTCGTTCCTTTGACCATAGGCACGAAATCGGAAAGGCCGGGTATATAAGCAGTCCCTGCATATCCTGGCCCCATCATAGCTGCGATTTGTGGGATTATGCCTGACATCAGAGATTCTTCCTTAAAGAGATAGCCTGTATTGGCAAATAGTGCCACTCTTTCGCCGCTAAAGCCGCCACCACTTACCCGGGCACCCCCAGAATCACTCAACCATATCATTGGTATTCTTTCTTTGAGAGCAATCTCTCTTATCCTGGTCACCTTGGTTTCGTTGACAATTCCCATAGAGCCGCCTCTCACTGTGAAATCGTAAGCGGCCACGGCCACGTCCCTAATGCGGACTCCGTCATTCAGTTTGCCACAGCCTGTAATGACTCCGTCAGCCGGCACAAGTTCATCCACACCGAACTCGCTACCAAGCATGCCAGTTTCAACGAATGTCCCCTTTTCAACCAAGAGGTCAAGCCTCTCCCTGGCAGTCAGTTTTCCTCGTTCACGTTGTTTTTTGACAGCCTCTTCACCTCCCATTTGCTTGATTTCCTCGCGGAGGCGTGCAAGGTTTTCAACCTCCTGTCTCATTTTGTTACTCATTTTTCCCCTCCTTTAATTTCGATATGAAATGAGTATCATAGTTCCCTGATTTGAATATCCCAGAATCAAAAGCTTTTCTGAGGAAAGGAATGTTGTTTTTGATACCTGTAATTTCATAGTTGTCCAGAGCATGTTGCATTCTTATTATAGCTTTGTTTCTATCTTTGCCCCAGACGACTAGCTTGGCAATCAAGGGGTCATAAAACTGACTCACGGTGTCTCCAGCCTGATATCCAGAGTCCACCCTTATTCCCTCACCACGTGGTTCAATGTACCTAGCTATGTTGCCGGGTGATGGATAGAAATTCTCCGAATCCTCCGCATAGACACGAGATTCAATGGCCCATCCCTTCCAACCCAAGCTGTCTTCTCTGAGCAATAAAGATTCGCCTGACGCAATTCTGATTTGCTGCTCAACCAGGTCAATACCGGTTATCATTTCAGTAATCGGGTGCTCTACTTGAAGCCTCGTGTTTATCTCCAGAAAGTAAAACTTCCGATGTCTATCAACGACAAATTCAACGGTGCCAGCATTTGTATAGCCAATTCTCCGAGCCAGGCGTTTGGCCGCATGTTGTAGTTCATGCCTCAATTCAGCAGTAGCGAAAGGAGATGGTGACTCTTCAATCACTTTTTGATGCCGTCTCTGCACTGAGCATTCTCTTTCTGGGAAAGTAACCACGTTGCCGTCTTTGTCTCCCAGGATTTGGATTTCTATGTGGTGGGGTGATTCCAGATATTTTTCGACATAGACTCTCTCATCACCAAAAGCCAGTCTGGCCCGGTTTGTGGCTGTATCAAATGCTTCTGCAACCTCCTCCACTTTTCCCACCTTCATCATGCCGATCCCGCCACCGCCAGCCGATGCCTTGAAGATAACCGGGAAGGAAAGTTTAGCTGCCCACTCTTTGGCTTCTTCGACACTGCTCAATATACCACTCCCTGGCGGAATGGGTATGCCCAAACTGGTAGCTATTTCTCGTGAACGGTACTTGTCTCCCATTTTATGAATGACTTCGGAGCTCGGCCCGATAAATATCAGCCCCTTTGCCTCACACCTCTGAGCAAATTCCCACCGTTCGGACAAAAAGCCATATCCGGGATGAATGGCACTTGCGCCTGACTCTCTAGCCACTGCAATAATTTTATCTATATTGAGATAGCTGTCCTTGGGTTTAGCTTCCCCAATCCTCAGTGCCTTATCTGCCTCCTGGACGAACAGAAATTTCTCATCTATATCTGAATACACCGCTATGGTCTCGACACCTAATAGCTCGGCGGTCCTGATTATACGCCGAGCAATTTCTCCTCGATTAGCAATCAGTACAGATTTGAGCATACGCTGGTTTACTCAATGCGATAGTTTGGTATAAAAAGCAGCCCAGAATTCAACCCAAAAAAACCTTTACGAAGACTATCACGCAGTTCTTTACAGGAGGGTGGCAATCTGCCAAGTGACTAGAACCACAAGAACTCCCCACCAAGGCTTTCGCTAACCTACAAATGTATCTTATTTGCTAGACTTCGTCAATATTCTGGGCAGGCTTCGCTACGTGATGCCACATACCTTATGATACTACACCCCCACTGCCAAGCGTTTTTTGGGCTTCCTGTCGAGGATTACATCAACTTGGTAAATGAGTCAGCAATTTCGTGATGTGTAACAACGTTATATAGGCGACTCGACTTCTGTGTTTTTCTATGCTAGCATGCATGAACCACCCAAGCACTATGTGAATTTTCTCAGGAGGTGAATTAGTTATGGTTGTAGAAAAGGCAACAAAGACAATAAACCGGCTGGAATCAATGCACCCACTCAGGGCTAAGGTAAATGAAACATATCTGAAGAGTGTTGAAGCTATACAAGCAGGCAAACCTGCTGTCTGGGGTATGCTCAATTTTTACTATGGCGACCCCATCCTAAAAGCTATGGATATAGAAGTGGTCTATCCCGAAAATTATGGAGCTATTGCCGCGGCTACAGGAGCTGCCCAACAATACCTGGACCGCGCTGATGCCGAGGGCTTTCCCACCCACCTTTGCGGTTACAGCCTGACTACCCTCGGATATGCATCCAGGATGATGAAAGAGTTGAAGGGACAGATACCCCCAGAGGCACCCATCGGGGGAATGCCCAAGCCCCTATTTCTAATGTCCTCGGCTGCTATCTGCGATGCAAGGTACAAGTGGTTCCAAGCGCTGGGACGTTATATGGATGTCCCGGTATGGCCACTGGAAGCCCCTATCCCCGGCATCAAGGAATTTTTCATCGAAGGCTATTATGACAGAATGGTGAAACTGGGAGTCAAGCACCTAAGGGACTTTGTTGCTTTCGTGGAAGGCATGGTGGGCAAGAAGATGGACTGGGACAAGCTGGATAAAACAGCGGACCTCATGATAGAGGTTAACCGTGTTTGGCATGAAGTCAACGAACTGCGCAAGGCAAGACCTTGCCCAATGCACAGCCGGGACTTCTGGAGCGCTATGCCCGCTGCCCTGTTCCTGGCTGGCGACCTCGAGGATTCGCTGAGACTCTACCAGGATATGTACAAGGAGGTCAAAGATAGAGTCAATAGCCATGTAGGCGCCATCCCCGATGAGAAATACCGGCTGGTATTCGCCGAGCTCCCCCCCTGGCATAGCCTGGCCTTCTTCGACAAGCTGGCTGAGAGAGGATGGAACTTCGTCATCGAGAGCGTCGGCTACCATCCACCTATACCCATGGACCTCAGCAAGGTCAGTGATCCACTGGAGCGCATCACTAAGTTCAGCCTCCAGTTCCTTGTCGGCTACTACGAAGATGCCCGGAAACAGAACGTGCTCGGCGGCACCACCGCCTATCCTTACCTGAAGTATGCCAGGGAATGGAAGTGCGACGGAGCGCTTCTTCATCCCCTTATCAGTTGTCGCAGCGCCTCTACACACCTTCCATACGTCTCAGATATGCTCATGGAGAAATTGAAGGTGCCCTCACTGAGCATCGAAGGCGATATCGTAGACCTCCGCCTATTTAACCCGGAAGATGCGTTAGCCAAGGCAGAGCCATTCGAGGAAACTATGGAGCACTACAGAAAGATGAGAAAACAGGCAGGGTTCAACTGGTGAAATAATCCAGGATTTCAATCTAACAAGGAGGCAGCGATGTCAGACAGAAACAAAGGCCTCAGCAAGGCCCGGGAAATATATTTAAACTGTCCACAGAGAGCCAGGGAGCTCAAGGCAGCGGGCAAAAAGATAATAGGCTATCCCTGTGTCTACGTCCCACTAGAGATGCTTACTGCCCTTGATATTGTCCCATACCGGACATGCGGCAATATGAAAGAACCAGTCACTGAAGCAGACAGGGCTTTGCCTCATTCATTCTGCCCTATCATGCGCAGCTGCCTCGATTGCGCCCTGAAGGGCAAAAACGATTTCCTTGATGGCATGGTTACCATTCACTCCAGCGACCCTCAGGAAAAAACGGCTCGCGTCTGGGAATCTTATACCAACTATCCCTACTTCCACTTCATAGACATGCCCATAACAGTCCGTCCCGAAGCCCTGGAATACTTCAAAAGCCAGCTAAACGATTTCAGAAAAACTCTGGAGGCTTTCACCGGAAAGAAATTGTCCAAAGATAAGCTGGAGGCAGCTATTAAATCCCATAACCAGCAGCGGACTCTGGTGAGAGAACTATACGAGCTGACAAAGTCGTCTCCACCCCGTATCTCGGGAACGGAAATCGTTCAGGTGGTAAAAGCTCTGACAAGCCTGCCTGTAGTTGAAGGAAATGACCTGCTAACTGAGACTATAAGCGAAGTCAAAAACCGTACCGCTGGACCGGAAAAGAAATCAGCACGTCTCCTCATATGGAGCAGCACCCTTGACGATACCGACGTCATGCAAGTATTCGAAGCTAAGGCAAATGTGGTGATGAACGAAAGCTGTGGCGGCATCAGGGCTTATAGAGCCGGCGTGAAATTCACTGCCGACCCGCTGGAAGGGCTGGCCGACTACTATCTCAACGAAATCACCTGCGCCCGCACCTTCAGGCAGGCTACCCTCGGCGAGACCAGAAAGGATTATGCCAGAGACCTGCAAAGCCGTTTCGGCTATCTTAAAGGCATAATCAAGGAATGGAAAATCAACGGCGCCATAATGCTGCTCGTCAGGTATTGTGACCCCTTTGCCTTCGAAATGCCATCGCTCAAAGACTACTTCAACAGTCTCGGCATTCCCAGCACCTATATAGAATACGACTATACTACAGGAGCCCTGGCTCCATTGAGAACCAGGGTCGAAGCCTTCCTTGAGACAATTAGCTAATAGCAACCCACCAGGAGGTCTGCTTGTACTTCGCCGGTGTTGACATAGGTTCCACCATGACCAAAGTCGTGCTCATGGACAAGAGCAGCAATCTACTTTCGGCCATCAAGGGCCCTACCGGTCCGGAGTATCGCCAGCTTGCCAACGAGGTTATGCGGCAGGCACTGGAGCAAGCCAGCCTGCAGATTGATAACATCTCATATATCGTAGCTACGGGCTATGGACGGCTCAACGTCCCTTTCGCAGACCGCCAGATAACAGAGCTTTCTTGCCATGCCCGAGGCGTCTCCAGCCTTTTCCCTAACGTCAGGACTGCCATTGATATAGGCGGCCAGGATGCCAAGTGTATGAAAATTAATAACGGCAGGCTGATTAGCTTTGTTATGAACGACAAGTGCGCCGCTGGGACCGGCAGATTCCTTGAAGTAACTGCGGCTACACTTGGTATCAGGCTGGAAGACATGGGAGACATTTCCCTGAGAGCCACCAAAAAAATCCCGATAAGCAGCCTGTGCACTATCTTCGCCCAGCAAGAAGTGGTAGCGCTCCTATCCCGCGGTGAAAAGCTGGAGAACATCCTGGCCGGACTTCACGATGCCCTGGCCAGCCGCATAGCCGCGCTGGCACGGCGGCTCGGGATAGAGCCTGATTTAGTGCTCACCGGCGGCGTGGCCAAGAACACCGGCATAGTTAGGGCAATGAAAGAAAGCTTGGGCTGCGAAATCCTCGTTCCTGAAGAGCCGCTTCTCACCGGGGCACTTGGCGCTGCCATACTGGCAAAGGAAACCTACATGAAAGCAGTGGCAGTAGGTGAGGCCTTGCCCACAAAGTCACGGCGGTTAGAAAAACCCACCTTCTTCAGTTAGGAGCACCGATGAGCTGGTTTATGGGCATTGACATAGGCTCGGCATACAGCAAAGGAGTCATAATTAAAGACTTCGAGCTTGTTGCTTCACATATAATCATATCTGGAGCTAATTACCGAACATCTGCCGAGGCCATAAGGACGGAGTTAATAAGAAAGGTCAACCTGACTCAGAATGACATAGCCAATACAGTTGCCACCGGTTCCGGTGCCGACAATGTTTATTTTGCCAGCCAGAAGGCAAGCGATATAGTCTGCACTGCCAGAGGCATAAACAACGTCTTCTCGCAAGCCAGGACTGTAATCGATGTAGCCAGTCAATCCACCAAGGTAATACGGCTAAATGAAGAAGGAATGGTAACCAACTTCACTGTCAGCGAGAAATGTGCCGCCGGCGGTGGCCGCTTTATTGAGGTCATCGCCAACGTGCTGCGAATAAATTTGAGCGATTTTGGCCCGCTTGCAGCCATGTCAAAGACCCCCATCACATTTAGTACAGGCTGTGCTGTTTTCGGCGAATCTGAAGCCATCACCAGAATAAGCGAAGGCATCCCAAAAGAGGACATCGCCGCTGGTGTTAACAAAGCCCTGGCAAGCAAGATTTCCTCACTGGTCAAGAAGCTTAAGCTGGAGGAGCCATGCGCCATCTGTGGCGGCGGTGCCCTCAACATCGCTCTCGTCAAGACCATAGAAAACGAATTGAACGCCAACCTCCTGGTACCACCACACCCCCAGCTCATTACCGCTCTTGGCGCCGCCATAATCGCTACAACATCAGCGACTTTGGAATCGAGCAAAAAGTAGAACTGCCTTGTAACATTGGGTAGTAATTTTCCGTGTCATTGCGAGCCCCGACAAGTCGGGGCGTGGCAATCTCATTGGCTAAATACCAAATCCCAAAATCCAATCTCCAAATAAATCCAAATAACAAAATCCTAAACGTTTTGAACATTGGTATTTGGATGAGACGAATTAAATCTTCCTTTCTTTTGTTTAGGATTTGGTGCTTGGGATTTAGATTTTTTCCTCAGAGATTGCTTCGTCGCTCCCGATTCATCGGGGCTCCTCGCAATCATGAAAAAGAAGTGTCACTACGGTACTGAACAAGGACAAGGTCTTGACAAGAGCTGATGTGGGTTGTAGCATTTTACCGCAGTCGATTTGTCCGAAAACGACTGACCAAACACAGTAAGCAGAGGTTTATCAAATTCGGAGGGGTAGATGAAAGTAATAATCACGAGTATTGTGGTAGCCATTATACTAGCCCTAATCTTTTCCCTGCCAGCTCTAGCCCAGGACAGCGGCACCATCACTATCACTATGACAGGAGCCAATGAAATTTCCATCAGCTTGGATAAAACACAATGGCCTCTCGGGAACGTGGCTTCAAACACAGAGTATGAGACAAGCCCGCCGATAGAGTGGTGCACTTTGACCGTAGAGGGCAATTGTAATGTGAACACCTTTATTGTGGGAGATGATGCTAAATGGGATTGTGGTGTCGCAATAACATAGAACTTTTGCCCTTCAGGGTGTGCGTTTGAGGTAACAAAACAGGCTATTGTTAATTATCTAAAAACGCCGAGATGAAGGCTCATTTGTATGCTTTTCTGCGGTTCACCTCCAGTTCATGTTGGGTTCATGTTGTTGTGATAAGGTTGATTGGCGTCGTACAAACAAGAAACAATCCAGTAAGATAATAAGGAGGAGCTAAATATGGTGGTAAATTCTGAATCGAAAAATACAGTTTTGAGATTGTGGCTTCTGTTGCACCGAGTCCGCGACGTATTTTTTACGTGCGAGGATTCACTATTTGCGGAA
>CAISEW010000051.1 GCA_903884455.1 uncultured Chloroflexota bacterium
ACGATCTTACCTTCAGGCACATGGTAATTATCACGGAGAACCTCTTTCAGCTTCAATGTAACTACAATGATTCGATCGGCTTTTGGCATATTGAATCTCTCTATGGTGTCGATGATCCGCTGGAAGAGATTACCTCCCACATTCTGCATCCTTGCTTCATCGGCCATTATCCCGTTTACTTCTTTGACCAAAGGAATGTTGAATAACTTGGACAACAGAAATTCGCTATTGAATACACTATGTCTCCTATAGATAACGTCGAGCTTTCCCTGGTGCCTCACTATCACTACAAAGGCCGAAAGAAAGACAAAGCCTTCGCGCCAGGAGTATTGGAGAATCCTTACTCCTTTCAGAAAAGCCTTATAGAGCGGCAGCGAGCGCAGACTGCGCTCTGCGCGCCCGCATAGGGACGACCGGATACCAGCATCGCTTCCCAGTCTATCTCCGGGACGCTTTGCCTTTAGACGTACAACCACGTGCCCCAACTTGGACAGGTTAGTAACCAACTCATAGTTATGGACCGAATCCGCCCCTCCGATTCGGACAGTGGAAGGGTCACAATACAAGATTTTCACTGGCAATGGCTCCTTTAACGTCCGCAATGAACGGGATCGCCTGGAAAGCCAGAGTCTCAAGTCATTGAAAACACAGGCTTATCCGTAGCCTGGAGCAGCTCGTAATCTGCCTAATGATGCCTTCACACACTGATTGTATCCAAACCTGCAATTTTGTGTAATTCTCTAACGATGGACCCGGCATCTCAGGGCTGCTGCTAAAGTCAGGTATCTAATATTACCCGGGACCCGGCTTTGACCCCGCAATCGCAGAATAGATAGCTTCTACTCTGTCTACAACAAGCTTCCAATCGTAGCTATTAGTGATGCGTTTTCTTGCATTAGCCCCTATCCTGTGTCTCAACTCCTTATCATCCAAAAGCTTCAATATAGCCCCGGCTAGCGCCTTTGAATCTCTTGACGGCACCAATAATCCGGTTTCACCGTCAGCTATCACCTCCCGATTCCCCCCCACATCTGTAGCAATCGATGCTATGCCACAAGACATAGCCTCCAGCAATGAAGTAGGCATAGCCTCACTGTAGGAAGGCAGCACATAGATAGTTGCTTTTTGGTAGTATTGAAGAAGGCTATTTCGGTCAGATATGTACCCAGCCAGGTGGAAGTTTTGCTCTAACCCAAGCTCACTGATCATAGTTCTCAGCACTTTTTCTATCGTCCCCTTGCCAACCAAAACATACTTCAAGTTCTTATACTTCTGGCACACATATTTAGCACTCTCAACCAGGGTAACCAGCCCTTTTATAGTTTCTAATCGGCCAGTATATAGTATACATGTCTCATCCATTTCATTTGCTTTATTGGGAGCGAAGAAAGCGGAGTCTATGCCATTCCCAATAACAGTAATTTCTTTGTCAATTGCGTGATATCCTTTTAAGTCCTCCGCACAAGACTTTGATACTGCAGTAATTGCGTCAGCCTGCCGCACAAGACTCTTTTCCGCCTCAAACAGTTGCCTTTTCAGAATCTTAACCACACGAAAATGAAAGCTTCTCGCCGGCATGTTTTCAATATCTTTCTTAATAGTGCCATGTGATGTGAAAACAATGGGCAGTGAAGTATGGATTACGGGCACAAGTGCCCCATGCACATGTAGCAGGTCGAAATCTGATTCCAACGACTTAAACAACTTGTTTACCCAGACCCCCTGCAGCCAAAAGGGTGATGGATACGAAGGTATGAAGCGCACCCGGTGCACAGAGATACCATCTACCCTTTCGTATTTAGAGCCTCTCCAACTCCCCCGGCTTATGACAGTGACAGCATGACCCCGCTTTACCAGACTTCTTGACAAATTGTAGACGTAGGAACTAACGCCGCCGAGATCTGGTGGGAACTGATCCGTGAGCATACAAATATTCAATTGTTCCCTCGCACCCCGATAGTACGTAAGAATTAGTCGGTTTCGCCGTGTTCAACTCGTGCTTCTTAAGCAATGCGCAATAGCTGATTCCATTCCAAATTCCAGCGCATCTTCTTTAGCAACTGAAAATCGGAAATCCTTCTCAATTTTTGAACCTGCGTCTTTCTTTCCCTTATATATTTTCTGTTCTCCCAGACTGCTCCCCAAGCCTTGAACTTAGCTTGAATATAGCGCCTGCCCTTCAGCAGGCTATAGACCAATATCAGGAATTCCGTAAAGGCAAAGACAGGAGACAGGACTACAAATGTCAGAGGCTTCAGGCTGTAAAGTAACAGGGCGTGTCGGCTTTTCTCAAGTTGGTAGAACTTCTCCGGGTTCATCTTCAGCGTGTACTTATGGTAAATTACCGCCTCAGGCAGGCAATACAACTCGTAACCCATGAGGTTTACCAACCAGGAGAGCACAACATCGTCATTCCCCATGAAGCTTTCCTCAGGGACACCGCCTATCTTTTCCAGTATATCCCGCCTGATTAGATAGGAGCAACCACTGACACCGGATACCATCTGGGGTATCTTTGAGCCATCGTCTATCCTGTTCAGACCGCGGCAAAACCCGATGCCGGTAACATGGATATTCGACCCCATAGTATTGATTTTGCTACGGTCATCGAAAAGCAATATCTTGGGGGTGACGACCCCTGCTCGCGGATTTTCATCAAGAAAACGAGCCATGACGCTCAGCCAGTTGGGGGAGAC
>CAISEW010000052.1 GCA_903884455.1 uncultured Chloroflexota bacterium
AACGGAGACATAATCACCGAGTTGAATCTCAGGCCGATACGCGGTGTAGATGACCTGGAGCACGCTCTGGCAGACTTAACCCTGGGCAGCCGAGCCACGATCGTCTTCCTTCGAGGTCAGGAAACCTTGAGAGCGGAGATTGTGGTGTAAAGAGGGCGTCTTATCTGAATTTCAAGGTAGGGGCATCCTTCACTCGTGAAGGATGCCCCTACGATATTGTCCGTGGGAAAGCAATTCACACTTGGGTTTTAGCTTCAAAATACCAGGTATTATGCTGAGGACAAGATAGCTCGTTAGAATGCGACAGCAGGCAGACACAACAAACAGGCACAATAAGCGCTCCAAAACCACTTGGTTCTGGAGCACGATCTGTCATGATTGACAAAGACCCTAGACAGTGGTATAAGACTTCTGCGACTTTCTCTGGAGTTATCATAAGTTCTCGGTTTTTTATTCCGCTATTCACTTATTCACTTAGAATGCTATTTTATTAGCTGCGCAGGAGGGATGAGGGCCAAGTATCGCCTCGTCACAAGTTGAAATGGGAAATCCCGGGTTATAATGCGAAAGAGGCCATGAAAAACAGCATCGAAATCAAGAATTAGCCAGATTGGAATCTGACTCCTATGGGGCACATAAATTCAAACAGTTACTACACTTTGCAGAGAAGGCTGGACCAGGCTCCGCAGGGTGCACCTGCCTCCGAAACTCTGATTAAGATACTTGAAATCTTGCTCGCCAGAGACGAAGCTCAGCTTGTTTCCGTATTGCCCATAAATCTATTTACCCTTGAAGAGGCATCCAGGCTCTGGAAGAAGTCAAACCAAGAGGCAAGGGTAATACTCGACGTGCTCGCCGATAAGGGTATCTTGTTTGATTTCGCTGCCGGCGGGACGCAGGCTTATCTTCTCGCTCCCACTATGGCGGGATTCTTCGAATTCTCTTTAATGCGTCTGGATGATAGATTTGACAAGAAGATTCTCTCGGAACTGTATTACCAGTATATCAATGTCGAGGAAGACTTCATGAAGGGGATTTTTTCACTCGAACCGGCTATAGGCAGGGCCCTGGTACAGGAAGACGCAATCCAGGAAAAAGACAGAGTAGTTGTTCTTGATTACGAGCGAGCCAGTCACATAATTGATACGTCATCTTGCATCACGGTAGGCATTTGCTACTGTCGTCACAAAATGGAGCATCTGGGTAAGGCCTGTCAAAATCCCCAGGAAGTCTGCTTGACATTCAATAAGTCGGCGGAAAGTCTGGCTAAGCATAAGATAGCCAGAAGCATCAGCAAGGAAGAGGCTCGCAGGATACTCAATTTATGTATTGATAAGGGTTTGGTTCAAACGGGTGATAATGTTCAGGAATCAGTCAACTGGATCTGCAATTGCTGCTCTTGTTGTTGCGAGGCTTTATTGGCATACAAAAGACTGGGGTATAGCGCGAATATCAACACAAACTTCGTTTCCAGGCCGAGCGATGAGCCATGTACAGAATGTGGCGAATGTATCGAACGATGCCCGGTGAACGCAATTGAACTGGACAAACGCAAAAATGGCCATAGTTACGCCAGAATCGACTCCGGCAGGTGCCTTGGATGTGGCGTCTGCGTCAGATTTTGCCCGAGCCATAGTATTGTGCTGGAGAGAAGAGAACAAACGGCTTTCGTCCCCAGGGATAGTTTCGAACGTTACATTCTGAGCGTTATCTCTACAGGTAAACTGCAGAATCTGCTTTGTGATAATTACACGCTTTTGACACACGACTTGTTACGGCGTTTTCTGAAGATAATCCTGTCTCTGAAACCGACAAAGAGGCTGTTGGCCCAAGATCAACTTCAATCGAGATTCCTCACCGCCATAACAAGAACAGAGCATTACACCCTATTCAATAAGTTATACAATGACGGCAAGAAGCCGGATTACTCACACCCGGAGCTCAGAAGAACGTCAGCGAAGAGCTATTAGAAACAGCGCCAGACACCTGCGAAATTCACATCGCCCACCTGGTAATAAGCGTAGGGGCGTTCAATTGAACGCCCCTACAATTAAATTTTACACTCTTAGTACTTGGCAGACGCCACGTAAACCTTTCAGGTTCGGCTCAGGCCGGTAATTTGGATCAGCGCTCAACCGTAAATAAATTGAGGAAATGACTCGAATCCCTGTTCTGTCTGGGCGGTTACAAACACGTTCCGGGTATCGTGTGCTACCCTCTCCCAATATGGTCTTCTCCAATTTCAATACCACACTAATGGGGGTTGGGCATGCAGAACCTACAGCATTGATGGCTGAACCGCTTTTCTAAAATGTCTACAAACGCTCTTATCAACCCCCTTTATCCCCCAATCTTGGGGGTCCGCCATAGGCGGATGGGGGATACCCCCAAACCCCCGGTAGAGGGGCGAAGCCCTCTGACATAAAGGCTCTTGAGGAACTCCTGCTTAGGGTTTCAGCGATGGTGGAAGACTTTCCCC
>CAISEW010000053.1 GCA_903884455.1 uncultured Chloroflexota bacterium
AGGGTAGATGGTATCTCTGTGCACCGGGTGCGCTTCATACCTTCGTATCCATCACCCTTTTGGCTGCAGGGGGTCTGGGTAAACAAGTTGTTTAAGTCGTTGGAATCAGATTTCGACCTACTACATGTGCATGGGGCACTTGTGCCTGTAATTCATACTTCACTGCCCATTGTTTTCACATCACATGGCACTATTAAGAAAGATATTGAAAACATGCCGGTGAGAAGCTTTCATTTTCGTGTGGTTAAGATGCTGGGCAGGCGACTATTCCAGGCAGAAAGAAGTCTCTTGCATAACGCTGATGTGATCACTGCAGTTTCACAGTCATGCGCAAAAGAGCTGACAGAATACCACAAATTCGACGGGAGAATTACCGTTGTGGGTAATGGTGTCGATTCCACCATCTTCACTCCAGCCCAGGGGAAAAGCGGCGAACCCTATGTACTGTATACCGGCCGTCTGGAGACTCGAAAAGGCTTAGTTGATTTGATAGAGAGCGCTCGGTATGTGTGCCAGAAGCATGAGAATGTGAAGTTTGTTCTGGTGGGCAAGGGGACTATCGAAGGGATGCTTAGAACGATGACCAGTAAGCTTGACTTGGAGCAAAACATCCTGTTTGCCGGCCATATATCTGATAGAAGTAGACTGATCCGATATATTCAGTACGCAATGGTCTATGTTCTTCCTTCGTACTACGAGGGTCTGCCTACTTCGTTGCTGGAGGCTATGGCTTGCGGGCTACCATCGATTGCAACAAATGTCGAAGGGAACTCAGAGGTGATAAGCGATGGTGAAACGGGTTTGCTGGTTCCGCCAAGAAATCCCAAGTCATTAGCTGAGGCTATATTGAAGTTGTTAGATGATATAGAGTTACGGCATAAGATAGGGGCTAATGCCAGAAAACACATTACGAATAACTACGATTGGAAGCTTGTTGTAGATAGAATAGAGGCTATCTACTCTGCTGTTACGGGGTCAAAGCCAGGTTCCGGGTAATATTAGATACCTGACTTTAGCAGCAGCCCTGAGATGCCGGGTTCATCGTTAGAGAATTACACAACGTCGTAGGTGTGGATATAGTCAGTGTGTCAAGGCATCCTTAGGCTGACTACGATCTGTTTCAGGCTATAGATAAGCCTGCGTTTTCAATGAATAAAGACTCTGGCTTTCCAGGCGATCCCATTTATTGCGGCCGTTAAAGGAGGCATTGCCGTTGAAAATCCTGTATTGTGACCCTTCTGCTCTCCAAATTGGAGGAGCGGATTCGGTTCATAATTATGAGTTGGTCACTAACCTGTCAAGGTTAGGACACGTGGTTGTACCTCTAAAGGCGAAGCGTCCTGGAGCCAGACTGGGAAGCGATGCTGATATCCGGTCGTCCCTATGGGAGCACACAAAGCACAATTTGCGCTCGCTGCCGCTCTATAAGGTTTTCCTGAAAGGAGTAAGGATTCTCCAATACTCCTGGCGCGAAGGCTTTGTCTTTCTTTCGGCCTTTGTAGTGATAGTGAGGCACCAGGGAAAGCTCGACGTTATCTATAGGAGACATAGTGTATTCAATAGCGAATTTCTG
>CAISEW010000054.1 GCA_903884455.1 uncultured Chloroflexota bacterium
GGCCGCGACAAGCCTTAAAATAGCGATGAGGTAAGCATGAGCAAGGTCAAAGTAGTCTCTTTCGATGCTGATGGCACTCTGGTGACCCCGGACTTCAGCCAGGCTGTATGGTTTGAGGGTATTCCATCTCTCTATGCTAGGAGGAACGGAATCAGCTTTGAGGAGGCGAAGGCGTTTATTGAGAGGGAGTATCGGGTGGTAGGCGACCACAGGATAGAGTGGTACGACATCAAGTATTGGCTTCAGCGCTTCGGCCTGGGCCCGCCTCTGGCGAGCCATCAGCAGATACTGGAGGACTACAGGCACAGAGTATCTTGCTATCCTGAGGTAACTCAGGCATTGTCCTCTCTCAGCAAGGATTACACCCTCATCGTGGTATCCTGTTCCACGAGGGACTTCTTGCCTTACCTGCTGGATGGGACGGAGAAATACTTTGCCAGGGTATTCTCCACAGTATCAGACTACGGTCAAATAAAGACTCCCGGGTTATTCGCCGAAGTATGCCGTGATATGGGCGTCTCTCCTCAAGAGATGGCTCATGTCGGCGACCTGTGGGAGCAGGATTTCCTTGCTGCCGAGGAAGCGGGGCTCATGGCTTTCCACCTCGATAGAAGGGGCGAGCGAAAGGACGGGAGGTCATTGAGGAGCCTGGCTGATCTTGAGACGAGGTTGCTGAGCAAGTAGGTATCTTTTATTCCTGGTCTATACATGATAGGGTTGAGGGGAAAGTAGCGCTATCTTGAGTAATTAGAGAGTAGAGCTTTATCGTCTCGTTTGAGGATTTGGCCGCAATGACTCAACACGTTCTATGATTGTTCTAGCGGTTTCAAGCATCCATTTTAATGAACACGCATGTTGCTTCGCTGAGCTGATATCACGAGTATCATAAGTTATCAAGTTTCGCGCTCGGCGAAGCCTATTTCCCTCGTTACCAAAGGCTCCCAAGACATTTCTATCTTTCAATTTCTCTGCCACGTCCTCATGGTCTTTCGCATCATAATAAGGCATGATGTACCCTTTTGTTGCGAGAAGATCTCGACTGCTTAGAAAGGCTGCATAGTATGCTCGGTCAGCAGCCGTACGTTTTGCGGCTGCCTGAGTTTTTGAGGAGAGTTCTGTGGCAAGCTCAAGATACGTCTTAGGGTTAAGTGCTTCGTAGAGTTGTTCCGACATCGAAGTAAAGCATCCTCCGAAATATATCTTGCTCCTCCTGATCCAGGGTGTAGGTTAACAAATCGAGTCTTTTATAAAAGTCGTGAAGATACTTATCAGCGCTATCGAAATCAGAGTCAAAAACTAATATAAGTAGAATGTACTGCCAGTCTCTCACTTCGACATCTTTTATGTGACTGACTTCTACGCGAATGAGAGGCCAATACTGTTTCCACGATGTATCCTCTATCAAGACGATTAGTCTTTCTAATAAGCGTTTCCCTTTGTCGCCTAATAATATCTCGATAGATGCTCGGTCATGGAATGACACCTGAGTTTTGGGGGCACTTACAATAATTCTAGAGTAGAGTCCACTTATGTCTGTTCCTGGTGCTGTTGCGAAGTAAAAGTAAGTAGTCTGTTTGGGAGCCAGCCATGCTATGGAAGTCATGCCTAAGTCCTGGAAATACCACATCGGGACGTGAGGTATTCTATACGGTTGAGTCTTATCAAGTTCAACACTAGACGTAGGTGGTTTTTCTTCCGTGAGAATAGAACTACTATTCACCAGCGAACCTCCTTTTAAGTTCGCCCTCTATAAATGTGAAGAACCAATCATCCGTAAGTTTATGAGCATCTTCTACCCAACGCTCAAATCCTTCTGGCATCTTGGGCAAATCAGAGCTATCTGAATGTACTGCGGTCTCCATTATTAAGGCTGGCTTATCATTGTGTCTACCGCTTCCAAATCTCACAAGGATATCTCCCTTGGGTTTCCCCGCTGGAAAAGAGGCCATAATGTTCAGAATTTTAGGACTTCTTGACACATCAGTGCCTTCAAAAAGCTGAGGTGGTAATGAAACTGTGGATTTTAATTTAGTTGAAAGATAATTAAGCATGTCCTCATTTTGGTCGAGCTCGAAGGCATCTAGATATCTTAAAACTAGACTAGCCGTATGCAGTTGATTGGGTTCAGGATAAGCGTCAAAAATTGCCTTGATAAGTAGTTTTGCTCGTTCACCGAAATCCTGCCAAACATAATTTTCTGTATCGTTAACCGTTACGATACCTGGACCGATTTGTATCAAAGGCCATTTTCCCTTATTTACTCGAAAGCGATGCTGAATAACATTTCCTGCTGCTGGTAGCGGAATCATAACAGTCGGAAGCGGCTCGTGAAAAGGATACTGTGTCTGAACGCGGTCATATAGTCTACCTATGAATAAAGTGTAATGAGGGTCTCCTTCCTCGCTTCGAATCTGCCACCTGAATTCGAGGATGGCTTCGATAAGAGGTTTTTTAGGTAATAAACGAACTTGTGCCATATAGTATGCTCCAATATTTCGGGGACATTCTAACACTATCTATATGACATTGTACAGCAATAGATGTCCATTTTTCAAATAATCGCTCTGGAGTATTGAATATCATCTCTACGAAATTGGCGAGGAGAGTCTTTACGATGATATTTTGATAACTGATTGAGTTGAGGGACTCGAAACCCATAACTTTCTCTGTAGCAAGTCTGGCAGTCAGGTGGGGGCTGATTCTAGGCGATGATAGGAAGCTCTTGAAGCGGCTCTTGCGCTCACTTTGACCAAAGGCCCATTTGTGCCTTACAATTGACACGTGGCATCAGGAATTCTACCCCTATTATCGGTTGTCCTTGGTAGCTTGGCCGCTCTCGGGTGCCTGGTCGGGGTGTTCTGGGCTCTGCGGCACAAGCGTCTCATCGATGACCTCCCGACATCGAAAACACAGGGCATATTCATCGGCCTAGCCGAACTTAAGGGTACAGCCGAAAGCGAAACGCCGCTGACCAGCTATCTGGCGGGTGCTCCCTGCGTACAATATGCCTGGCAGGTTGATGAACACTGGTCAAGGACGGTAACCGAGACCTATACCGACTCCAAAGGGCACACCCAGACCCGCACGCGCA
>CAISEW010000055.1 GCA_903884455.1 uncultured Chloroflexota bacterium
GACCCCTTTGAGTTCAGGGCACCACGTCTTGCTAAGAAAGTGGCAGCGGGGACAGATTTCATCCAGACACAGATTGTTTACAATGTGGATAAGTTCGCTGAATGGATGAAAATGGTGAGGGATAGAGGATTACATGAAAAGGTAAAGATACTTGCTGGTGTTGCTCCCATCAAATCGGTGGGTGCCGCAAAGTATATGAAGACCAGAGTCCCCGGAATGGATGTACCCGATAGCATTGTTACACGGCTTCAAGGAGTGCCTAAGGAACAAGTATCTAAAGAAGGCATCAAGCTTTGTATTGATATTATCAATCAAGTACGTGGAATTGAGGGTGTGGCTGGTATTCATCTTATGGCTATCGAGTGGGAAGAAGCTGTGCCTGAGATAGTAGAGGCAGCAGGTCTTTTGCCTCGCCCCAAGTTGGTAACATGACGCAAGGTCGCAGTCCTTTATCAGGTAGTCCTTGGGAAAAGGGTTTTAACCTCTCTTACAAGTTTGCTTGTGAAAAGCTGGCCCAAATTAGTGATATAGAAGAACAATGTCGTACAAGTGGTGCTAGGTACCTAGAACCCCATGAAATAGTCATTAATTATCTGAATCAGCCGTATCACATCATGCTTCCTGAATGCAATATTTTGTTGGAAAATAGCGGCGTAGAGGCTCCCTTGAGAGACAAAATCCTGATACTTCACTACTTCACTGGGGCGAAGGGCACCTCGGCTACCGGTAAATTGATTGCCTATAAACAGCTATCAGGAGGCGTTAGCTATTTCCCGACATTTTCTCAAAGAGCGGTAGCCCCTTTAGTACAAAACTTTGGCAAAAGTCCCGAGCTGTTGATGAAGATAGCGGCCAAGTTGGGAGGCCATGCGGCAGACTATGGGGATATGTCTGTAACTGTTGATGCCTTTCCCCACGTGTCCATAACTCTGGTGCTATGGAGGGGTGACGAGGAGCTTGCTCCCAATGGGAATATATTGTTCGATGCCAATATTTCCGATTATCTTTCCACTGAGGATGTAACTGTGCTTTGTGAGACTATCGTTTGGAAGCTGGTTAAAGATATTTCCTCAAGTTAATCGTTTTGGACATAAAGTGTGAGGGGGTTGAGCATGCCAAAAGAAGCTTGTGAAAGGAGCCGGCAATGGTTAAACAAGACATTATTACAGTGAATGTTGATGGCAAAGAGGTAAAAGCCAGGCAAGGGCAGACGATATTGGAGGCTGCCAGATGCTCAGGGATTTACATTCCCAGTCTTTGCTATTATCCCGACTTAAAACCGCTACCTCAAGTAATCCCTGATGAGGCTTGCCAGCTTTGTGTAGTGGAGGCAAATGGCAATATTGTTCTCTCCTGTGTCACTCCCGTCTCTAGGCGAATGGTAATTAAGACGAAGACGCCAAAGGTACAAGAGCTTCGGCAAAAAAAATTGCTTGCCATTTTAGCTAGACAGCCCGCGGATATCTGCTTTGAAAAAAAGGAATGCGAACTTCAGGAAGCTATTGACTATAGCGGTTTAAGTGAGATACCTGTTCATGTACCTAGGTCTTTACCTCTGTTAGAGGACAATCCTTTCTTCGTTCGTAATTCTAGCTTTTGCATTTTATGCCGTCGTTGTCTTCGGGTCTGTGACGAGATAAGGTGCAATAGCGTAATTGAGATTGCCTTTCCGTGTTACAAAGCTTGTCCTGCTGGTATAGACATTCCTCGTTATATTCGCCTTATTGCCAGAGGGAGACCAAGCACGGCCTTGGCAGTGATAAGGGAGAAAGTTCCCTTTCCTGCTGTATTAGGTAGAGTATGTGCTGCCCCCTGTCAAGAGGAATGCCGGCGTGGCCAAGATGTGGATAAGGCATTACACATAAGGATGCTCAAGCGCTTTGCCGCTGATAATGGTGATGATAGCTGGAAAAAACAGGTGAAGGTTCTCCCGTCAACAGGGAAAAGCGTAGCGATAGTGGGGGCGGGGCCGGCAGGGCTCACTTGTGCTTACTATCTGGCCAAGCTGGGACACAAGGTAACTGTATTTGAAGCTCTCCCCGAGCCAGGCGGGATGATGAGGGTAGGAATCCCTGAATATCGCCTTCCGCGGAATATACTTCGCGAGGAGATTAGAGAAATTGAGATGGCGGGGGTGGAAATCAAACTGAACGCCCGAATCGGGTCCTTAGATTCTCTTTTTAAACAAGGATACCAGGCAATCTTTCTTGCCATCGGTGCTCACAGGGAAATGAAGCTGGGGGTTGATGGAGAAGACTTGCCTGGGGTAATCGGCTGTGTGGAATTCCTTCGTCGGTTTAATCTCGGAGAGAAGGTGAAGGTAGGAAATAGGGTAGGGGTGATTGGTGGAGGGAACGTTGCCATAGATTCTGCTCGTGCTGCTTTGCGGCTCGGTGCTAAGAGGGTAACTATCTTTTACCGGAGGACGAAGAGCGAAATGCCAGCCCAATCGGAGGAGGTAGAACAAGCGTTGGAGGAAGGAGTTGAAATCATCTTTCTCGTCGCTCCTTCCAAGATTTTCAAGGAGAATGATAACCTGAAGCTGGAGTTAATCCGTATGGAGCTGGGAGAGCCTGATTCCAGCGGCAGGCGCCGCCCTGTTCCTATCAAGGGAAGCGAGTTTACTGCCGAGCTTGATACTTTGATTGCTGCCATTGGCGAACAGCCAGAAGTTCCTGCGGGCTTTCGGGTCGAAGTAGGGCGGGGAAACATAGTGAAGGTCAATGAAGACTTAAGCACGAGTCGAGAGAGCGTTTTTGCTGGGGGCGATTGCGAGAGTGGACCAGCTTTGGTCATCAATGCTATTGCTGCGGGAAGGAAGGCAGCTCAGTCCATTGATCGTTATCTTGGTGGCAGGGGGGATATTACAGAGTATCTTGTTCCTGCCGAGGAGGCTATGGCCTGGTTAGATGAAGTACCTACAGGAGAAAGATTAGCTACCATTTCTTATCTTGCGCCCCAGGCACGCATTGATGGTCTTTCCGAAGTGGAGCAGGGAATGAATTGGGAGACAGCAGTCGCTGAAGCTCAACGTTGCCTCCAGTGCCATGCTATTGCCCCCTTAAACGGGCTAACGCTTTACGAGGTTGGCTGCAAGTTCTGCGGTGCCTGTGTTGATTCCTGTCCCACAGGTGCCCTTACTGATTTGGCTACCCGCGGGCTGGCGAAGCCCGATCGTGTAGTTATCACAATCTGTCCCTATTGTGGTGTTGGCTGTCAACTCAAACTGGAGGTGAAGGATGAAAGGATAATAGCTTCCATTCCTGATCCAGATGGTGCGGCTAATCATGGGCAGGCATGTGTCAAAGGACGGTTCGGCATTGCCGAGTTTGTCCATCATCCTGAGAGATTGACCATTCCTTTGGTAAGAAAAAATGGGGAATTAAAAGAGGCATCCTGGGACGAAGCGCTGGACTTGATGGCAAGTAAATTGAGAGGTTATACGCCGCGTGAAATAGGCGTCATCGCCTCAGCCAAGTGTGTCAACGAAGAGAACTATGTCATGCAGAAATTCGCGCGAGCAGTGCTGGGCACCAACAATGTTGACCACTGTGCCCGGCTGTGTCATGCCCCCACTGTAGCTGGCTTGGCGCAAAGCTTTGGCAGTGGAGCTATGACTAATTCCATCAGCGAAATTGGCGACGCCGCCTGTATTTTGGCTATTGGCACCAATACTACAGAAGCCCACCCTGTGATTGGGCTTGAGATGATAAGAGCAGTAAAAGGCGGGGGCAAGCTCATTGTAGCTAATCCCATGGAAATTGACCTCTGTCGCTTTGCTAGCCTCTGGCTACGGCATAGCCCTGGCACAAATGTTGCTTTGCTCATGGGAATGATGCGGGTTATAGTGGATGAGGAACTATTTGACTCGGTCTTTATCAAGGATAGATGTGAGAACTTCGATGCTTTCAAGGAATCATTAAAGGACTTTGACCTTGATTTTGTGGAGCAGGTTACCAGGGTGCCGAAAGACCAAATAGTAGAAGCTGCCCGTATGTTTGCTGGCAATAGTCCTGCTACCATCATCTATTCCATGGGCATTACCCAGCATTCTCATGGCACCGACAATGTACTGGCTACTGCCAATCTGGCAATGCTCACCGGGAACATAGGTAAGCCCTCAACTGGGGTCAATCCCCTTAGAGGCCAAAACAATGTACAGGGTGCTTGCGATATGGGTGCCCTGCCTAATGTCTACCCCGGCTATCAGACGGTAAGCGATCCAGCTATTAGAGAGAAATTTGAGACCGCCTGGGGGTGTTCTTTGCCTCCTTCTCCAGGGCTGACCTTGATTGAGATGGTTGAAGCTGCCTACCGTAAAGATATAAAGGTGCTATATCTGATGGGTGAGAACCCGGCATTAAGCGATCCTGATGTTCAACATGTCCTGAAGGCGTTGGCTCAACTTGAGTTTTTTGTTGTCCAGGACATATTCCTTTCTGAGACAGCGAAGTTTGCTCATGTTGTTCTGCCCGCGGCCAGCTTTGCCGAAAAGGATGGCACCTTCACTAACACTGAGCGTCGAGTGCAGCGAGTAAGAAAAGCTATTGAGCCAATCGGCAAATCTAAGCCTGATTGGTGGATTATCTGTCAGATAGCTCAAAGGTTAGGGGCTAAAGGCTTTGACTACAGCCACCCATCTGACATAATGGAGGAAATCCGTAGACTTACTCCTAGCTATGGTGGCATAAGTTGCCAGCGATTAGAGAATGGGGGACTCCAGTGGCCTTGTCCTGTTGACGACCATCCGGGCACACCGATATTACACACGAATACTTTTGTCAGGGGAAAAGGCCGATTTATCCCGCTAAAGTATATTCCTCCGGGAGAAATGCCGGATGAGGACTATCCTCTGATTCTCACCACGGGGCGCAGCTTGTATCACTTCCACACGGGAACAATGACTCGTAAAGTAGCTGGGCTTAATATCATAGAGCCTGAAGGTGTGGTGGAAATCAGCGCCAAAGATGCTTCGCAGATTGGTATAGCCCAGGGTGATAAGGTTAAGGTCAGTTCCCGGCGAGGGGAAGTTACTGCTAAGGCTAAAGTAACTGGTGCATTGCCCTCAGGAGTGGTGTTTATGACTTTTCATTTTGCCGAAAGCGCTGCTAATATCCTTACCAATCCCAAGCTCGATCCGGTAGCCAAAATTCCTGAGTACAAAGTTGCAGCAGTGAAAGTGGAGAAAGTTTGAGCACGTTATAGGAAATGAACTCCTCTATTACTCAGGGCCGAGGGTAAAGGCTGGCTGCGTTGCAGATCTTGGGAATAAGTTCCTCACGCTGTAGAGTCATGATATGAACACCAGCTACTCCCTCGATTTGCTTTAATTGATTTATTGTTTCCACGGCAATCTTTATCCCCTCTTCTGCCGCCTCATCCTTATTACGAACATTTTTAAGGCGTTCAATAATTCTATCAGGAATATCCATATTGGGGACTTTTGTTTTCATATACCTTGCTGCTGCGAGGGATGTTATAGGAGTAATGCCAGCAATAATTTTTACATCTTTATGTAATCCTTTTTCTCGGACCAGTTCCATCCATTTCTTGAATCCCTCAATGTTATATATGGGCTGGGTCTGGACAAAATCTGCCCCAGCAGTAACCTTGTCTTTAAGGTGATTTACAGCGGCCTCTAATGGTTGGGCAGAAGGGTTCATAGCTGCCCCGATGAAAAGTCTGGGCTCTGTTCCTACTATGAGCTCTCCATTATCAAATTTTTTTTCATCTCTTAGTTGTTTGACCATTCTGATAAGCTGGAGAGAATCGAGGTCAAAGACGGGCTTTGTCTTGGGATGGTTTCCAAAGTAGATGGGGTCCCCGGATAGACAGAGTATATTGTTAACACCAAAAGCGGAGACTGCCAGGATATCCATTTGAAGGGCAATTCGATTTTGATCTCGACAGGTCATATGGACTATGGCGTCAAGACCCTCCTCTATTCCCACAAGACAGACTGCCCAGCTTGCCATAGCCACCACCGCTGCCTGTCCATCAGGGGCATTAAAGGCATCGACATAACCTTTGATAAGGTTGACATTCTTCTTGATCGTATCGAACTGCGTATTTTGAGGAGGGCTGATTTCAGCAGTGACCGCAAATTGTCCGATATCCAATATCCTCGCTAGATTGCTTTTCGTCTTCATTTTTGAACTCCCGGCATAATTTTAGCACAGTATGCCAGAATGCCACATTTAGAGCAACATTGCAAAATCACCCTCTCTTCAATTTTTTGCAATAATCTCTAGAAGTGTTTATAATGTGCAGCGACCAATGAAAGCAACAACAGAATTAAACTCAATTAAAGAAGCACTGAAATCTTCAGAGATATTCCAGGGCTTGACTGACGAAGAGTTAGATAAGCTGCTCCCGCTTTGCCAGGAGCAGTCCTATGAAGCAGGGGCAGTCATGTTCTGCGAAGGCGAGCAGTGTAACTATGTCCAGACTCTCAAATCGGGCAAGGTAGCTTTGGAGACAGAGCTTGCTATAAGCCGTGGCGCAGCTGAAAGGGCCACAATCGACGTGTTATCCGACGGTAGCAGTTTTTGTTGGTCAGCACTGATGGAACCTCACATTCTTACCTCTTCGGGTCGGTGTCTGGAGAAGACTGAGATTATCGCCCTGGACGGAGAAAAGCTTAAAGCCCTGCTGGATGAAAACCCTCAAATGGGTTACAAGGTGGCAAACAACCTTGTGAAAGTAGTTGCTTCGAGGCTGCAGCATACTAAGCAAACGATGGAGCGTATTCTGTCCGTCATTTTCCATGACTTGAAGGCCCCCCTGGCTGCAGCGGAAAGCTACAACCGGCTCTTGCTTGATGGCTTCGTTGGAGAACTGAGTGAAGAACAAAAAAACATAATTCAAAGGAGTAGCAAGAGACTCTCTGACCTGCTCAATTTAATAAGTAACATGATTGATTTCTCCCGTGTTGATGTCGGAAAATTTGTGACAGAAGAAGTTTCCCTGACGAAAGTGATAGAAGATTGCACTGAGACCATGCAACCCTTAGCTGTGGAAAAGGGGTTGCAACTGGTTGTTGCACTACCTCGAGAACTTCCTACAGTTCTCGGGAACGCTGGTCGGCTTAAGCAAGTAATGACAAACTTGTTATCCAATGCTATCAAGTTTACTCTCTCCGGTGGAATAACGGTTAGAGCAAAAGACGAGAAAGATCATGTGCGGGTTGATGTAATAGACACAGGAATTGGAATCCCTACCGAGGACTTACCCAAAGTGTTTGATGGTTTCTATAAGGGTCTGGATGTGGAACACAGGGGGGCTGGCTTGGGTCTTTCTATAAGCAAGAGGATAATTGAAGGGCATGGTGGTAAAATATGGGCAACAAGTCCTTGTCCTGAGACTGGCAAGGGAAGTAAGTTCACATTTATTTTGCCCAAAAGTCCAAAACAAGCGGAGTAAAGTAGATGCCGAGGGTTTTGATAGTGGATGATGACCCCGATATGAGGCTGGCAATTGCTAGTGTGCTAAAGTCCCGTGCTTATCAGGTAATTGAGGCTTGTGATGGGTTTGAGGCATTAAAAAAGTTAAAAGAAGAAAAACCTGACATAATGCTTTTAGACCTCTTAATGCCAGGGATGGATGGCTTTGCTGTGATTAGGCAATTAGAAGATTGTCAGAAGAAGGGATATCCTGATATCCCTGTCCTTGTCATAAGTTCAGTAAGGGAGGAAGCTAGTCAGCGGCGCTATGAGTTAGAGCTAGGCCGTAAACTTGCTGTTGATGATTACATAGAAAAACCCATCGAGCCCTTTGTGTTGCTCCAGCGAGTAGAGAAGCTTTTGTCTAAAGGAGGTAAGGATGCCAAAACAGACTAAGATTTTGGTTATTGATGATGACCCTGATGTGCACACAGTGGTGAAAAAAATCCTTGAGCCCCAGTCCTATAAAGTGTTGTCTGCGTATGACGGGTTCGAAGGTTTACGCAAGGTGGTGGATGAAAGGCCTGACTTAATCATCCTGGACGTGATAATGCCTGGTAAGCACGGATTTGAGGTTGTTCATGAGCTCAAAACCGACGAAAAATACCATTTTTTCTCTAATATCCCTGTGTTGATGCTCACTGTTTACCCTGAAGATAGAGAAAAAATGCATCTTTCCATGCGTGAGGGAATGATGATGGAGGCAGAGGATTATCTTCAAAAGCCAGTTGACGCTAAGGAATTAGTTAAGAGAGTGGAGGACTTGCTAAAAAAATAAAAAAGGTATAAAATGACACGATTTTTGGAATTTAAGGAACGAGCTTGGAGAACAAAAATGTTTTGGTTGTTGGGTCGGGCATATCGGGAGTAGCTTCAGCGTTAGAGTTAGCTAATGCTGGTGTAAATGTATATTTGCTGGAGAAGGAGGCGGTGGTTGGTGGGCACGGTGCCTCTTTTTGTTGTAAGGCAACAGATATCTGCTCCAGGTGTTCTGCCTGTGTAGTTTTCGATAAGATTAAAGAAGCGGTAATTCATCCTCGAATTAAGCTCCTGACCAATTCCACGATAAAGAAACTCAGCGGCGAGCTGGGCAATTTTCGTGTTGAGACAATTCAACAACCCAGGTATGTCGATGAAGAGAAATGCATAGCTTGTGGTCTTTGCACTGAAGTCTGCCCTGCTGACCCCAAGGCTATCTATCCACCTTTTGCTGAAGCGACACCTTTTTCCTATATTCTCGATAAAGGACGTTGTCTGCGCTTTAAAGGGGAGAGATGTGATCTCTGCTGGAGGAGCTGCCCTACTAAAGCTATTGAGTTCGAGCTCAAGCCAAAGGAGCAAGAGTTGAGCGTCGGTGCCATCATTGTCGCCACTGGTTTTGATGTTTTTGATGCTAGAAAGAAAGGTTCCCTGGGTTATGGTAGATATCCTGATGTCTTAACTGGTCTTGACCTGGAGCAGGTTTTCACTCGTGAAGGCTATCTTAGACTTCCCACAAATGGTAAGGAGCCTCGAAACATTGCCTTTATTCAATGTATTGGCTCCAGGGACGAAAGTCATGGGTATTGTTCACAGGTGTGCTGCAAATATGCTATGAAACTTGCCGGGCTTATCAAATATCAGAATCCTGATACCCGGGTGACCATCTTTTATATCGATCTGCAGACTGCCGGGAAGGGCTTTGCTCAATTCTATGAAAAATACAAAGAAAGTATACGATTTGTCAGGGGAGTGCCAGTCGAGATTTTACAAACTGTATCCGGCGAGCTTGAAGTGAAATTCGAGGATATCTCTCAAGGAAAAGTCTGTCGGGATACCTTTGACCTTGTAGTCCTTTCCGTTGGTATTTCTCCTGGAAAGAACTCCTGGGATTTAGCCAGGATTCTGGGCATAAATTTGGCTGACGACGGATTCTTTGATAAAAAGGACTCCTTGAGTTCTAATGAAACCAATGTTGATGGCGTTTTCATCGCCGGAACTTGTCAGGGCCCCAGGGATATACCCGATTCCTTCGCTCATGGGATAGCAGCAGCGTCCAAGGCAATGCAAGCACTGGGCAAAGTTGGGAGCCAAAGGCGAGGTCATCAAGGAAGACATTGAATGGAAACAAAAATAGGCGTTTTTCTCTGCAATTGCGGCGGGGCTCTAAAAAATATTGATTTTGATGCCGCTGTCAAAAAGGTAGAGAAATTCCCCGATGTCACCTCTGTCGACTTGAGTTCCAACCTTTGTCTTGAAGAGGGCAGAAAAAAGATGATTTCCCGTATCAGGGAAGAGAATATAGAGAGGGTTGTTGTTGCAGGTTGTTCTCCTGAGTTCAATGAACAGGAACATATTTTTCGGCTGGCATTAGAAGATGCTGGGCTGAATGGCCATCTATTTTCTATAGCAAATATCAGGGAGCAATGCTCCTGGGCTCATGAAGGGGATGTCACCAAGAAGGCTGTGGAGCTCATAAAGATGGCGGTAAACAGAGTTCGGTTGCTCCAGCCGGTAGAGAAGAAAGAGTTGCCCGTGAACAGAGAGGTTCTCGTGGTCGGTGGCGGATTCTCGGCAGTTAACGCGGCTCTCCAGCTTTCCCGAGTTGGCTTGCGGACAACCCTGTTGGAGAAAGAGGCGGTTTTGGGAGCTGGGACTGGAGAACTGGAAAGCTTCTATGGTTTTGACCCAGGTTCAATGATAAGTGCAGTAGAGGGAGATGAAAACATCGAGGTCCTCACTTCTGCCCGGGTGATGGCAGTGGAGGGGAAGATAGGGGATTTCAGCGTCAGGATAAGAAAAAAGGGAGAGGAAATTTTCCGCAAGTATGGGGCGATAGTTATTGCCACAGGGTATCAGACCGAGCTTGCTTTAGATTCTGAGCCAAAGTTGCGAGCCGAAGGCGAAGCAATCTCTGGTCTGAACATTGTGTCACAAGAGCAGTTCTGCAGTATGCTTCGAAACTCGAGTCTGGAGACAGAACCAAAAACCATAGGTTTCGTGTTTGATTTTTCTGATGAAAATTCTCGCTTTCCCACACTGGCTACTCTGAATAATGCTTTGATAGCCAGGAAAAAATGGGGCAGCGAGGTTTACGTCTTTTACAAAAGCGTCAAAGTGGATAGCGAAGGAACGGAAAAACTTTACCAGGAGGCGAGAGACTGTGGGGTGGTGTTCTTGAAGTCTGAGGTCCCGCCGAGGGTCACTGTGGAGAATGGACGGGTGAAAATCGAGGCTAAAGATGTTTTTCTCGGGGAAGATGTAATGCTGGCCTGTGACGTTCTGGTTGCTGAGGAGCTTTATCTCCCTGTCGAAGGAACTGAAAACTTGAGTTCCTTGCTAAACGTCAGGAGAGACTCCAGAGGCTTTTTCCAGGATGAAAATGTGCACCTCTATCCCGTTACCTCGGAGAAGAAGGGGATATTCTTTATCGGGGGATGTCGGGGTGACTTAGACCTTGGGCGGGTGTTGACAGATATTTCCAGCGTGGTCATGAACGTCCATGGACTCTTGTCTTCGGGAAAAATTCTGGTGGATGTGGAGAGAGTAAAGGCTGATCCTCAAAAGTGTGTGGCATGCCTTACTTGCATTCGTGTCTGTCCGCATGGCGCTATCCAATTAGTTCGAGCAGATAATAGTAAGGAGGTGGCTGGAATTTCAGACCTCGCTTGCTATGCTTGCGGTATTTGTGCCGCTATATGTCCGGCTAAGGCCATAAAATTTCAAGGTTATAGAGATGAGGAGATTCTGGCCCAGATTGAAGCCGTAGGAGAATCATTGAATGGGCGCAATGTAGCTTTTTGTTGTGAACATTCTGCCTATCCTGCTGCTGATTTAGCAGGAAAATTAAGGCTTCATTACCCGGAGAACATACGGATAATCCGGGTTCCCTGCGCTGGTCAAGTGGATGTGTTTCATATCCTGAAAGCTTTTGAAAAAGGCGCTGCAGCAGTGCTGGTGATGGGATGTGAGGATGGAGCTTGCCATCACATCACCGGAAATACAAGAGCAAAGGAAAGGGTGAAATATTCCGGAATGCTCTTGAAAGAGGTCAATGTAGATGGTGGACGTGTGAAAATGTTCAACCTTAGCCCCAATGCGCCTCACAAGTTCGTCAGAGCAGTAAATGAGATAACCAGGATAATAAAAGAGTCCGGGAGGTAAGATGATAATAGCCGAACGAAAACCGATGGAAGAGATCAAGCAGTTAATTGCTCCCTATAAAAAAGTGCTTGTGGCGGGTTGTGAGACCTGCGTCGCTGTTTGTTGGGCTGGTGGGGAGAAAGAAGTAGGAATACTTGCCTCGCAACTCAGGCTGGCTCGAAGTGCAGAGAGGAGTGAGATTTCGGTTCTTGAAGCTACGGTAGAGAGACAATGTGAAAGAGAGATGGTGGCAGAGATTAAGGATAAGGTTGCCGGAGCTGAAGCAGTTATCTCTTTAGCCTGTGGGTCGGGAGTGCAAACTATGGCTGAGATGTTTGAGGACAAGCCCGTGTTCCCGGGAGTTAACACTACCTTTATCGGGATGCCAGAAAAAGAAGGGCTTTGGGTGGAAATGTGTGGTGCTTGCGGTGATTGTTTTCTGGACCGAACGGGAGGGGTTTGCCCTATAGTTCGTTGTGCCAAAGGGCTTCTTAATGGCCCCTGTGGCGGTACGAGAAAGGGAGGAAAGTGCGAGATAGACCCGGAGAAGGATTGTGCCTGGGTTCTGATTTATCGCAGGCTGGAAAAGCAAGGTAGACTTGATCTGATGCGGAAATACTATCCGCCTAAGAATGCTCGGGCGGTGAAAAGACCCGGCAAAGTCCAGGCGGCAAAAGCTTAAGGGGGTGAAGGATGGCAAAACCTTTTAGGGAAATTCTTAAGACAAAAGACTTCGTTGTAACAGCCGAGGTGGGGCCGGTGAAAGGCTCCAACGTGTCAAAAGCCATAGAGCATATTGGGCTTCTCAAGGATAAGGTGGATGGTCTAAATGTGACTGATAATCAAAGCTCCGTGATGCGCTATCCTTCCCTGGGAATTTGCCTCTTGATTAAGGAACATGGTGGCGAGCCAGTATTTCAAGTAACTTGCCGGGACAGGAACCGCCTGGCAATTCAAGCCGATCTATTGTTCGCTTACTCCCGGGGAATAAGTAATGTTCTGTGCCTTACCGGTGATTCCATTGATGTTGGTGACCATAAAGAAGCCAAGCAAGTGTTCGACCTCGATTCGGTGCAGCTCATCCACCTTGTTCACACCTTGAACTCCGGCAAGGACATGGCCGGCAATGAACTTGATGGAGGTATCGACTTCTGTATTGGAACAACAGCTACTCCTTCAGCCGATCCCCTCGAGCCACAGCTTATCAAGGTTGAGAAGAAGCTCAAGGCAGGGGTGGATTTCATTCAGACACAGGCGGTTTATGAACTTGATGAATTAAAGAGATTTACAAAATTCGTCCGCAGTATAGATGGGAAAGTTAAAATCCTTGCCGGCATAGTACCTGTTATCGGCGCGAAGATGGCTGCGTATATGAATGAGAACGTACCGGGTATTTTTATCCCTCAACATCTAATTGACGAGCTGGCTCAAGCTCCGAAGGGAACAGGGGTTGCCAAGGGAATAGAAATAGCTGCCCGGATGATAAAGCAAATAAAAGAAGAGAAAGTCTGTGATGGAGTGCATATCATGTTTATCGGACGGGAGGAAAAAGTTCCCGATATACTGAAAGCTGCTGGATTATTATAAGATTCCTTCCCCGAGTGGGAATTAAGGAGGCGAAAATGACTGTAGCTTTGAATGAGCTGGATACCAGGTTCAAGTACGATGTTGCCAATGAGCCAGGCGGAGAAAATATTAAGCTTTGTTTCGCCTGTGGCCTCTGCACTGCAAGTTGCCCTGTTGCTGATATCGACCAGAAATTCAATCCCCGCCGGATAATCCGTATGGTGCTTTTGGGGATGAGGAAAGAAGTCCTTTCTTCAGACACTATCTGGTTCTGCATCCAGTGCTATAACTGTCAGGGACACTGTCCTCAGAATGTTGATTTTGCCGATATCATGAAGGCTCTAAGAAGCATAGCAGTTAGAGAAGGATATGTTGCCCCGTCTTTTGTTGCCAAGATAAAGGAAATCGATGTCTTCTGCCAGAGATTACGCCATGAGATGGTGAGCGCAATTGTTGACTCGCGGTCTCGAGGAACGGATGTAGAGCCTTCCGGGCTTGCTAAGGAGGCATTGCAGAGATTGTAATATAAAGGTGTCATTATGGAAAAGCAAAGTGGAAACGGCAAAATAGGGGCGGTTCTTGTCATAGGTGGGGGTGTAGGAGGGATTCAAGCAGCTTTGGACCTTGCTGAATCCGGATATTACGTCTACCTTGTAGAGAAGTCGCCTTCTATTGGGGGCGTAATGGCCCAGCTTGATAAGACTTTCCCCACCAATGATTGTTCCATGTGCATTCTTTCTCCGAAATTGGTGGAGGTTGCCTCGCATCAGAACGTCAGTCTCCTTACTTATACGGAGATAGAGAGCATTAATGGTGAGGCGGGAAACTTCAATGTGAAGCTGCGCAAAAAGGCAACTTACGTTGATTGGGAGAAGTGTACTGGCTGTGGGGTATGTAGTGAATGGTGTCCCGTAGTGATGAAAAGCGAATTCAACACGGGACTCGGGCCCCGCCGTGCCATCTACACACCCTTTCCTCAGGCAGTTCCTAAAAAGTGTGTGATTGACAAAGAAGAAGAGCGCCTTTGTCATGCCGCCTGTCGTGATGCCTGCCCCCTCCATATGAACGTTCCTGGCTACATTAAGCTGATAGCTGAAGGGCAAAATGAAGAAGCCTACAAGCTCATCAGGGCAACGAATCCGCTCCCCGGTATTTGTGGGCGAATATGCTACGCTCCCTGTCAGGAAGCTTGTAATCGTGGCCAGCTTGATGAGCCACTAGCCATACGAGACCTCAAGAGATTTGCGACTGACGATTTCGATATAGAGAAGCTTGAGGTACCTGCTGTTGAACCCACGGGAAAGAGCGTTGCCATAATAGGGGCAGGACCGGCAGGACTGGTTGCAGCTCATGACCTCGCGCTTAAGGGACATAAAGCAGTTATCTTCGAAGCTCTTCCCAAGCCGGGCGGAATGCTCCAGGTTGGAATACCCGAATATCGCCTTCCTAAAGAAGTTGTCCGTAAGGAGATTGAATATATAACAAAACTCGGCGTTGAAATAAAGACCGGTGTCGAGGTCGGTAAGCATATTTCTCTAGGCGAGCTTAGAGGAGAATTCAACGCTATCTTTATTGGTATTGGTGCTCATCAAGGGATGGAGCTAAAAGTTCCCGGGGAAGACCTTCCCGGCGTCGTGCAAGGGGTTGAGTTTTTACGCAATGTGAACCTTGGTAAGAAAGTAAGAGTGGGCCGAAAAGTCGCTGTCATCGGTGGCGGGAACACGGCGCTCGACTGTGCCCGGACAGCTAAACGCCAGGGGGCTGAAGAAGTTACCATCCTCTATCGCCGTACCAGAGCAGAGATGCCGGCGTCTGTAGAAGAGATTGATGCTGCAGAGGCAGAGGGCATCAAGATTGAATTTCTTGTTGCTCCTAGCCGTTTTATCGGGGATAAAAGGCTCTCCAAAGTTGAGCTTATCAGGATGAAGCTTGGCGCTCCCGATGCTTCGGGACGCCCTCGACCGGTACCTGTTGAAGGCTCTGAATTTGAACTTCCTGTAAATACCGTCATAGCTGCGCTGGGACAGGCGGCGAAAACGGATTTTGTTAAGGAACTGGGCGTTTCACTCTCCAAGCGTGGGACCATAGAAGTGAACCCTGGTACCGGTGCCACCAATATCGACGGTATTTTTGCCGGCGGTGATGCGGTGACCGGTCCAGCCTTCGTAGTGGACGCAATGGCAGCAGGCAGGCGAGCTGCCCGCTCGATAGATGCATTCCTGCGTGGCATGCCTTTGCCTGTAGAGGAAAGATCGGAACCTCAGAAACTGACAGCTGAGGAAGTCCAGAGGTTGAAGAATCGGTTTGCTGAGCAGCCGCAGCATAAAATGGCGGAAATCCCTGTGGAGCAGAGGAAAGGTTTTGAAGAAGTTACTTTGGGTTATCCGATATCGGAAGCATGTGAGGAGGCCAACCGGTGTCTTGCCGGGCAGGTCACGGGATGCATCCAATGTCTGGAATGTGTTGACAGATGTGAAGCCAAGGCTATTGACCATTCCATGAAAGACACGTTTGAGGAAGTGAAAGTGGGAGCAGTTGTCTTCGCCGGAGGATATGAATGCTATAACCCGACTGAACTTTACGAGCTTGGCTATGGCAGACTTCCCAACGTGGTTACCAGTATCGAATTCGAGCGTATATTAAGTGCTTCCGGACCTTTCCAGGGCGTCTTACAACGGCTTTCTGACGGGGTTCCTCCACAGAAAATAGCTTTCATTCAATGTGTAGGCTCGAGAGATGCCAAGCATAACAGACCTTATTGCTCTTCCGTCTGCTGTACGTATGCCATTAAGGAAGCTATGATTGCTAAGGAGCATAGTACTGTTCCTCTGGATGTAACTATCTTCTTCATGGATCTCAGGACTTACGGCAAAGATTTTGATAGATACTATGAACGTGCCAGGGAAGAAATCGGCATACAGTTCGTCAGGTCGAAGGTTTACAGCGTTGAAGCAGTAGATAGCACAGGTGACCTGGTAGTCAGATTTACCACCGAGGATGGCTTAACAAAGACTGAGAAATTCAGTATGGTGGTTCTTTCTGTAGGGTTCCAGTCTTCTCCGGAATTAGTTAAGCTCGCTAAGCAGGTTGGAATCCAGCTTAATCCTTATGGATTTTGTCAAACCAAGCCTTTCTCACCGGTGGAGACTTCCAAGCCCGGAATATTCGTCTGCGGGGCTTTTTCGGCGCCTAAGGACATTCCCGAGACAGTGATGCAGGCGAGTGGTGCTGCAGGTGAGATTTCTGCTTTTCTGGCCTCGGCAAGGAATACTCTGACCAAAGAAAGAGTGTACCCGCCGGAAAAAGATGTGCTGGGAGAAGAGCCAAGAATCGGCGTCTTCATCTGCCACTGCGGAATCAATATCGGCGGGTATGTAAATGTCCCTGATGCCACTGAATTTGCTAAGACCTTGCCCAATGTAGTCTATGCTGAGAGAAATCTCTTTACTTGTTCTCAAGATACTCAAGAGAAAATAAAGAAAGTAATTGAAGAGTACAAGCTTAATCGGGTTGTTGTGGCGTCTTGTACCCCGAGGACTCACGAACCTTTGTTCCGGGAAACAATCAGAAAGGCCGGGCTCAATCCGTATCTTTTCGAGATGGCGAATATTCGAGACCAGTGCTCCTGGGTACATATGCGTGAGCCGGATAAGGCAACTGAGAAGGCAAAAGACCTAATAAGAATGGCGGTAGCCAAAGCCAGGCTGATTGAGGCTCTGAAGCCTTTATCTCTTCCGGTCAACCGTGCGGCATTGGTTATTGGAGGAGGGGTGGCGGGAATGACCGGCGCCTTAACATTAGCGGAACAGGGATTCGAGGTTCATCTTATCGAGAAAAGCAACATGCTTGGTGGAGTAGCCAGAAGGATACATTACAATATTGACGGTGATGACGTCCAGCAATTTCTTGGCCAGCTTATTAAGAAAGTCCAGGAACACCCCAAGATTAGAGTATATACTGATACCTGGATTGTGGACGTCCATGGGTATGTCGGCAACTTCACAACAGAAATAATGAGGTATAGAGGTAGGGTTATAGAAAAGATAGACCATGGTGTCACCATAATTGCCACCGGAGCCGAAGAATATAAGCCGGATGAATATCTCTACGGAAGAGACCCCAGGGTGCTTACTCAACTTGAACTTGAAGAAGAAATAGTAAAGAAAAACCCGGACATCATCAACTGTGACAATCTGGTAATGATTCAGTGCGTGGGTTGTCGAAATGACGAACGGCCTTATTGCTCCAGGGTATGCTGCAACGAGGCAATTAAGAACGCCTTGAAACTTAAAGAGATGAAACCTGAGATGAATATTTATGTCCTTTACCGGGATATAAGGACATACGGATTCTACGAGGAGTATTATGAAGAGGCGAGGCGGAAAGGGATTATCTTTTTGCATTACGATTTGGAAGATAAACCTCGGGTAAGGCAGGAGAGAAAAGGTAGTCAGCTTCTGCTCAGGATTCAGGTTAAGGATAAAGTGCTTGGCGATGAGGTAGCTATTGATGCTGACATCCTTGCCCTGAGTGTAGCGATGGCCTCTTCACCGGATGTGAGGGAGCTTGCCATGCTCTACAAGGTGCCCGTGAATCAAGATGGCTTCTTCCTGGAAGCGCATGTCAAACTTCGTCCTGTTGACTTTGCCACAGACGGGGTCTTTGTCTGCGGGCTGGCTCACGCGCCGAAATCCATTGAGGAAAGCATTGCCCAGGCGAAAGCTGCTGCCTCTCGTGCTACTACCATACTGGTTAAGGATGCCATAATTGGTGAAGGAATCGTTGCCTTCGTGAACGAGGCACTATGTAGTGGTTGTGGCGTATGCGAGGTCCTCTGCCCTTATGGAGCAATAGCTGTGGATCGAGAAAAGGGAGTTTCTGTTGTAAACGAAGCTCTGTGCAAGGGCTGTGGCACTTGTTGTGCTGCCTGTCCCTCCGGCGCTGTTCAGCAGCGAGGATTTACCAGACAAGAAATCTCGGCAATGCTTAGCGCTGCTTTGGCAGGAGTGTAAAAAATGCTAAGCACTAAATACCAAATGCTAAACAATACCAAAGCACTAATGTCCAAAATTCAAAATAAAAAAGTTTTGGTATTTGAAATTAGAGATTTGAATTTGTTTAGAGCTTGGAATTTGGAATTTAGGATTTCTCCGAAGGAGTTAGATGGATAACTTTGAGCCCAGGATTGTTGGCTTCTGTTGCAATTGGTGTGCCTATGCCGGTGCTGATCTTGCCGGGATAAGCCGGTTCCAATATCCACCGAATTTAAGAATGATAAGGCTAATGTGTTCTGGAGCGGTAGCTCCTGTGTATATCCTGGAAGCCTTTAAGCTAGGAGCTGATGGTGTTTTTATCGGAGGATGTCACCCTAGAGATTGTCACTATCTGGAGGGGAACTACAAAACATTGAGGAGGATTTTGCTTCTCAAAAAGCTTTTGCCCCAGTTTGGAATCGAGCCAGAGCGGCTAAAGCTGGAGTGGGTCTCCGCTGCCGAGGGGCAGAGATTTGCTCAGGTTGTCACTGATTTTATTTCAGAAATCAAGAAGCTCGGCCCCGGTCCCTTGAAGGGGGACGCTCATGAGCTAGCCAAAGTTGCCCATCAGGCTGAAGCATCCAGTGTCCAGGCTCATAAATAACTTTTAGTTATCTTTGGGCAGCCACCCTCTCTCGGCTGCCAGTTTTCTTGCCTTATTCAGATCAGCCTGGCTATTTATATTGAAAAAGCTTAAGTGCTCCGGGTCAAAGCTGTTCATCTCGGCCTCTTCAACGTATTTCACCTTGACCATACTAAAGAGTTTGATAATCTGTCGCTCATCTTGCTCCAGCAATTCCTGGATGGGGGCTAAACAATTCTTAGAATAAACTGCGCACAGGGGCTCTACTTTCTTTTTTATCCGGGGAACAACAACATCCAATGTTGAAGAGAGCTGAGTCATATACTCAAGCAAGCTCACGCTCAGAAACGGTGTATCACAGCCAACAACGATGGCCCGCGAACTTGATGAAGCCATTAAACCTGAGTAAATGCCCCCCAGCGGGCCCTTCCCCGGATAAATGTCGGCTACCGTTTTTATCCTTACAGCCGAGGAGCAAGGAATCGCTTCGCCATGGGCAGTCGCTATGATGATTTCTGTGCTGAGGATAGTAAGGCAGTCAACTACCCACTGGATAAGACTCTTACCCCCGATAGACTGAAGAGCCTTGCTCCGACCAAGCCTCGAACTTTTGCCACCGGCGAGAATAATAGAAGTCATGCTCAAAACGCCTGAAATACAAAGCTACGTTAGCATACTGGACAAAGCCAGGCAACCCCTCTACCTCCCTGTCATTGCGAGCCCCGACTTGTCGGGGCGTGGCAATCTCATTGGCTAAATCCTAAATAATGTCAAATTACAAAGCTCAAATGTCAAATCAAGTCCAAAATTCAAAGGACAAATCGGCATACATAGTTTTGGCATTTAGCCTGCCCGCTTGCCTTCGCTGAAGCTTTAGCGCAAGCAGGCCGAACAAATTCTTTGGCAGGCGGGACATTTGGATTTCAATTGTCATTTGGATTTTGATATTTGGGTTTGTTCAATTTTTGGGTTTTGATTTGGCATTATGCCAAGAATTGCTATAAAGTTAGCAGGATATGAAAATCCTGGGTATTGAAACCTCTTGTGATGAAACTGCCGCTGCCGTGGTGGAGGACGGCAGCAGAATTATCTCCAATATTGTCGCTTCACAGATAGACATTCATGCTCGCTATGGCGGCGTAGTGCCCGAAGTTGCCGCAAGGCAGCATCTCCTCACTATTATCCCGGTTATCAGCCAGACAATGACTGAAGTCTCCTGGCAGGATATCAACGGCATTGCCGTGACCTTTGGCCCGGGGCTGGCCGGGTCGCTGTTGGTCGGCGTCAACGTGGCTAAGGCAATTGCCTTAGCCAAAAAATTACCTCTTATCGGGGTTAATCATCTTGAGGCACATATCTATGCTAATTGGCTGGACTCCTCTCCACCTGGGGAAAAGGATAGAGTGAAATTCCCTTGCCTCTGTCTTGTTGTCTCCGGTGGACATAGTGATTTAGTATTGATGAAGGGGCACGGGCAATTTGAGAAGTTAGGGCGGACCCGTGATGACGCTGCCGGCGAAGCCTTTGACAAAGCAGCTAGAATCCTGGGCCTGGGCTACCCTGGGGGTCCGGCTATTGAGCAGGCCAGCCGCTCTGGAACCCCTTGCTTGCCTCTCCCCCGGGCCTGGCTCAAGGAAAGCCATGATTTCAGCTTCAGTGGCCTAAAAACGGCCTTGTGGCATCTTGTTCACAAGGGAGAAATCTCAGTGGCTGATGCCGCAGCCAGTTTCCAGTTGGCTGTAGTCGATGTGTTAGTTATCAAAACAATTGAGGCTGCCAGGCAATTGAAGGTGGAGCAAATTTTGCTGAGCGGTGGAGTGGCAGCCAATAAGATGTTAACCCAGCATTTCCTTGCCAACTCGCCAGTGTCGGTTCTTATTCCCCCTCCCCACTTATGTACTGACAATGCTGCTATGGTGGCTGCCTGTGGCTATTATCATTTACAAGCCGGCAAGATAAGCGGTTATGACCTGGATGTAGTGCCCAGTCTCAGTCTTGGCTAATCTATTAGCCTTTGTTATGAGATCATCGGAATGCTACCCATAAATTTGAAGTAACAAAACAGGCAAATGTATGATGAGGTTAATAATCTCCGAAAGTTGCTCGTTGACAATTTGTCTATACGCATCCCGCTGCCAGTCTATAATTCGTTCAATACTCACAAGCTTGCCTGAACCTGCTGGCGAGATTGAAAAAATCGGGGTCATGACCGTTGCGCACCGTGGTAGATTTTATCAAGCGAAGTTCCTACCTGCGTATGTGGCTCAAACTCAAACCTTTTGTTTCTAAAGAGCGTCAAACATGCGTCCACCGCCTTGGAGTCATACAGCACACCCTTGTTTTGTGATATTTCCTCTAACGCCTTGTCTATGCCTAGAGCTGCCCGGTAAGGCCGGTGAGAAGCCATAGCATCGACAACATCAGCTATGGCCAATATCCTCGCCTCCATGATGATGTCTTCGCCTGATAGGCCTGAGGGATATCCGGAACCATCCATCCTTTCGTGGTGTTGAAGCACAATCTGGGCAACTGGCCACGGAAAGTCGATGGTCCTTAATATTTCGTAGCCGAGTCGTGGGTGTGCTTTAATCATCATAAATTCGGGTTCAGATAACCCATCGGGATTCATGAGGATTTCAGCAGGTACACGGACTTTGCCAATATCATGAATGAGTCCAGCTAGGCGGAGCCCACCAATCTGCTCTTTAGAAAGGCCCATTTCCTTCGCTATGGCACAGGCAAGCTGAGTTGCCCGTTGCTGATGACCTGCGGTATGAGGGTCCCTCATCTCGACTACGATGGTCATGGCCTGTATGGCGTGCTCCATGGCCCTTATTAGCCTCTCAGTGTTCTGCTTGGCTTCTTCCTGCGCCTGTTTTTGCTCGCTGATATCGCGAGCTATCGCCAGAACCTCGACAGGCCGTGCTTGGACGTCATGCAGGAAGGTATACTTAACCTCGACTGGGACTAACGAGCCATCCTTGCGAATCAATTCTAGCTCTAACGTCCGCGACCTGGCGAGGTCCTTCTGGTCCCTATTGTCTATGCCCAGTTCCTCTTTCAGAAGCCCCGTTACAAGCTTGAATGAAACAGGAGTAAAGATTTCTTGCATGGGCCTAGCCATTGCTTCCTGAACACTATAGCCCAGCAGGCGCGTTATAGAGGGACTCATGTATGTGGGCCGCATGTTCATATCCACGGTCCACATGGCATCTGCGGCGTGCTCGACTATTAGACGGTAGCGTTCCTTACTGTCAAAAACTGCCCTTTCCACTCGCCTGCGTGTCCGTTTTGACATCAGCGGTTCGGTCGCCGCCTCATCCAGATCTACTTGCCGGTGAACTACGTTTCTGACTAGTCCCGCACCCCTATCTTGTGCTTTTCTACGTGGTTTGGCCATCATATACCTTCACTTAGCTATACTTAGTACTCACATTGTGGGCTCACCAGCAGGAACACAGAGCCCAGTTCACACGTCTACATATGCTCCATGAGTATTATGCGGACTATCGCAACTTTTTGACGCGCATACTCGACTATCATATTTATGTTAGTCTAAAATCAGTATTTCCTATGGAAACTATTATACTGCTACGCAAGAAATAGTCAATAGTTCTTTTGTGGGGCGCCTAGAACATGCCATACAGTTAGGAGTCACAAACGCTAGATTGTGACTTACTTATCAAAACAAGCTCCAGGTTGAAATTTTTGTGCCAGGACTATTTAGCCTGCAACCTTTTTCAATTAGAAGCATTCTATCTATAGAGTGAAAAATTCCTCTCCTGGTACTTTTAGGCTATAGCCAGAAGATTTCGGTGTCCAGGTGTAGGACTTTTTGGTGATAGACAGGCTATGCAGCTATTGTTAACATTATTCAAGGTGATAGTCAATCGAGGGAGTAAGAAATTGGAAATGGAAGTAAAATGCCTCCAGGACGAGTTCGTGACTCTTAAAACGGCAATCGAGGAGGCGATAATAAAGGGGCAAAAATCCGTAGCCGTCCTTAGTGACATTCCAGAGTCAGACCTGGTTTCCGATGAGGACTTTGCCCTCACCGGCGTGAACGCAGGTTCGGGGGTTGTCGGCTGGGTCAACGATTTTTGAGCTTACGCCTCAGTATTCCTTAACTAGCTAGAGGACACTGTGAACATCTTCCCTCTCGGCCTACCTTCCGGGCGATGGCAGTTGTATATCGTATCTCTTGACTTGCACAAAATGGCGATTTGTTACCTTTAGCCAGCTTCTCCAAAATGGTTATGTATTGTTCACTCTCGTATATGGATGTATAATTCCCATAACCAGAAAGATTTCCTAATGGATAGGTAAATAGCGAGACTATCTAATGAGTAAATCTAAGAGAAGTAAGAAGAATCAACTTGGCTTAGGGGATGAGCTATATGGGACCAGACTTGGAGAGTTCCGTGATCGTTCGCCAAAGAAATCTGGTACTGACCTATTTATCATAGATAACAGTGATGAAGACTGGAAAGTAAGAGATTATCTCCATGATTGGTGCCAGCTTTCTCAATCGATTGATATAGCAACAGGGTTTTTCGAAATTGGCTCTTTGCTTGCTTTAGACGGTGAATGGCAAAAAGTTGATAGATTCCGGATATTAATGGGTGATGAGGTTTCTTTACGTACAAAGAAAGTCTTTGATCAAGGACTAGAAAATATCACTCGCAGATTGGATAGTAGCATAGAGATTGAAAAGGAAAATAATGACTTTTTAGTAGGTGTACCGGCGATAGTAGAAGCAATTAAAGCTAAAAAGATTGAATGTAAAGTCTATCGAGAGAACAAGTTTCACGCAAAAGCCTATATTACTAGAGCTCGTCAAGAAGTAATCGGCTCTTTCGGTCTGGTAGGCTCATCTAATTTCACCCTGCCTGGTTTGTCAAAAAACGTCGAACTGAATGTTCAAATTACTGGCAGGCAAGTTGGCGCTCTACAAGAATGGTATGAAGAATACTGGAAGCATGCTGAAGATGTGTCCCCTGAGATACTCCGTGTTATCGAAAGACATACACGTGAATATCAGCCCTTTGAAATATATGTTAAAGCGCTTCAAGAGTTTTTCCGCGGTCACGAAATTACCGAATCTGAATGGGAACTGACCGAATCGAAAATGCTTCCCGTACTTGACCAGTACCAAAAGGAAGGCTACTGGTCTATGGTGAAAATTGCAAGGCAATACGGCGGAGCTTTCATGTGTGATGGAGTCGGTCTTGGTAAAACCTTTATCGGGTTAATGCTTATCGAACGATTGATTATGCATGAGAGGAAACGAGTTGTCTTATTCGTCCCGAAAGCTATCCGGAAAGATGTTTGGGAAAGGGATATTCGTCGATACCTTCCCGATTTATGGGGAGATTTCAGTAATTTGGCAATTTTTAATCACACTGATCTGAGTAGAGAAGGTGAATTTCCTCGAAGATTCGAAAAAATAACAGAAATGGCTGATGCTATCGTCATTGATGAAGCACATCATTTTCGGAATCCAGGAATCAAAGGCACTGGCGAAAAAAAGCCTTCCCGCTACTGGAAGCTGTTTGACCTCATCGGTGGTTCTCATGGCACCAAACAGGTCTATATGTTGACAGCCACTCCGATTAATAACCAGCTTGACGATCTCCGACATATGATTGAGTTATTTTCACGACAAAGAGAGGATTACTTTAAATCCACGCTGGGTATCCATTCCTTGAAGGGACGCTTTATCATGATGGAGCGTGAACTTAAGAAAAAAACAGAAACGAAGCAAACGGACGATGAACCGATGAGCACAGATACTAGTGAAGCTGAGAAGGTTCTCAGTTCTGATAATTTATTTAATGCCCTGGTTGTGCAGAGGAGTAGGGCCTATGTTAAGCAGAGCCAAATACAAGAAGGCGGCAGGATTACCAGTTTCCCAGAGCGAAAGCCCCCGCAAGTTGCACAATATTCAGTAAGAAAAACCTACGGCAAACTGCTCGATGATGTCGACAAGGCTTTTAAGAAAGAAAAGGCTCTTTTCGTCCTCGGCATTTATTACCCTCTCTATTACTACAAAGGACCTGACACCACAATTGATCCCATGCTCCATGGTCGACAGAGACAGGTCGTTAGTCTGATACGGACCCAGTTTCTCAAGCGCTTCGAAAGCTCAGCAAGTGCTTTTGAAAGTTCCTGTGATAGGTTGTTTATTAAGCTATTAGCCTGGGCAACGAAGCATAGTGAAACCGAAAGCGAGCGCCGGAGACTGGAACGCTGGAAAGAAATGCATTCAGACCTGGTTCACTATGTGCACTCGCGCCAGCTTGAACTATGGGGTAGTGATAAGGAAATCGAAGAACTGGAGGAAGACGTTATTACCGATGAGATGTTAGAAGATATCGAGTATCTTTCCCGTGATAAGTACAAAGTTGAAGAAATACTGAATGATACAATCCTTGACCTCGACCAGATAGCTTTCTTTCTTGAGGAACTGCATAAATTTAAACCGGCAAATGATGACAAGCTGCAAGCCCTAATTAAATTATTAACGACAGACCCAGTGCTGAAAACAAACAAGGTCATTATTTTCTCTGAATTCGCTGATACGGCACGTTATCTGAGAAAGCAATTGCAAGCAGCCGGTATCGAAGGAGTTGAGCAAATTGACAGCGGTACAAAGGGAGACAGGAGCGCAATAATCAGGCGCTTCGCTCCATATTACAACGATTCATCAAGTTCTCAGTTGAAAACGAATGGCAGTAAAGAGATAAGGATTATTATATCCACAGATATTCTTTCGGAGGGTCTCAATCTCCAGGATGCAACTCGGCTGATTAACTATGATCTACACTGGAACCCTGTTCGACTTATGCAACGCATTGGCCGTCTTGACCGCAGATTGAATCCAGAGAATGAAGCCCGGATTATTGCAGACCATCCGGAACAAAAAGAACTGCGTGGCAATATGTCTTACTGGAATTTCCTGCCTCCGGAAGATCTGGATGTACTTCTCCACCTATACCAGCTTGTCTCCCATAAAACTCTGCGTATTTCCAAGACCTTCGGTATAGAAGGCAAGAAACTCCTGACAGAAAAAGATGATTACGCAGCTCTTAAGAATTTCAATGAAACCTATGAAGGTAAAACGACCCTGATTGAAGACATGCATCTGGAATACCAGCGGATTCTAAAAGAACACCCCGAGCTTGCTGATAGGCTTAAAATGTTGCCAGGGCGTGTCTTCACGGGTAAAGAGCATCCCTCAAAGAAAACTCAGGCAGTCTTTTTCTGCTATCGGATACCGAGACCCGACTATTCTCTTGCCAGTGACGATGACGAGCATCCCTGGACCGAAGAAGCCGGCGAAACCAAGTGGTATCTCTACGACCTGGCTACTGAAGCGATATATGAAGACCCCGCGGAAATCGTCGATATTATCCGTTCCACTCCGGAAACGCAGCGAGTATGCCGGATTGAAAAACAAACCCTGACCGATATCAGAAAACAAGTAGAAAAGCACATTAAGAACACATATCTTAAACGAGTGCAAGCCCCGGTAGGCATTCAACCTAAACTGAAAGCCTGGATGGAATTAGCATAGAGGTAATGGCATGATAGAGCAGCAAAGAGTCTATCGTATCAAAGACTTGGATTCTTTGTTAGGTTTCCTGCGAGAAGATTTGTGCTGGGATTTACCGGAAGCTAGTATTGATGATGTTTCCTTCGAATGGACCGGACTGGATCTGAACCTATCAGAAGATGTCAATGAAAAGCTTAAGGATGGGTTGATACGTCAGTTACAGCCTTTTGCCACTGATCAACCCTGGGGAATCTTCGTCGTTGAGTTCGTCACCCGTGAAGTCTCAATCATAACCTTGCGGCAAATACTCCGGTGCTTTGTAGCCAAAAGGCGCAGTGCCCGGCCTGATCTCCCTGCCTGGCAATGCGAGAACCTTTTGTTCATCTGCGTCTATGGCGAGAACGGTTTCACCTTTGCCCATTTCAAGGGAGATAACCCCTATTCCTCGAAGTTGACCACATTCAGCTGGCATCCTGGGGAGCCTATCCGGACGGTCTGCGAATTTAACTTGCCAGCGCTTGTCTACGATTACACCTGGACACCTGAGACCTGGGTTGAAGAATGGCAGAAAGCCTTCGATGTCGAAAAGGTCAATAAAGATTTCTACCGGCAAATCGCCCGGTTCTTCTATCGCCTTACTGGCAAAGAGGGACACCCGCGGGAACTCGTGCTGCCATACGTCGGGGATGATTTGGGTAGCATCAATATCTACGAAGAGTTTGCGATACGGCTCATCGGCCGGTCTATCTTCTGCTGGTTCCTTAAGCACAAGGTGTCCGAAGAATCCAATGTGCCACTGATTCCTCCGGAAGCGCTATCGCTGGCTGCCGCCCGAGAGACGGAAGACTTCTATCACTCTATGCTGGAACCTCTTTTCTTCGAAGTGATGAACAAGCCGTTCAAAGACAGAAAATCCCTTCTGGTTCCCCGGTCGGAGATAATTCCGTTCCTCAATGGCGGCCTCTTTGAACCCCACTCCAACGACTTCTATCCAGGCGTCGCGAATTACGGGTTGAAGATATCATCTGCATGGTTCATCGACTTCTTCAGCCTCCTCGAGAGGTACAACTTCACCATCACGGAGAACAGTAGCATCGATGTTGATGTGGCGGTTGACCCGGAAATGCTCGGCAGAATATTCGAAAACCTGCTGGCCGAGTTGGTGCCGGAGACTGGAGAGACTGCACGAAAGGCTACTGGGAGCTATTACACCCCGCGTGCCATCGTGAATTATATGGTGCAGGAATCGCTAAAGCAGTATTTGCTCACCAACACCACTCTCGCCGAGGAAAAGGTCAGCCGGCTACTCGGTTACGGCGGGGATGTCGAGGACTTTTCCACAGAGGAAAAATTGGCGACGGTAACTGCCCTGAGGGACATAAAGGTTATCGATCCGGCCTGTGGCTCGGGTGCTTTCCCCATGGGCGTACTGCACCGTATGCTGGCGATGCTGGAAAAGGTAGATCCGAGGCTTGAGTTATGGAGAGCGCAGTATTTGAAATCGCTCGATGGTATCGTGCGACAGACCGTGGAGAAAAACATCAGCCGTGAAAACTGGGCTTATATTCGCAAGCTGATGATAATCAGGGACTCTATTTACGGAGTGGATATCCAGCCGGTTGCCGTGGAGATTGCCAAGCTGCGGTGCTTCCTGTCTCTGGTTGTGGATGAAATCATTATTGACTATGAGGAAAATCGCGGCGTTGAGCCACTGCCTAACCTAGAGTTCAAATTCGTGGCCGCGAACACGCTTGTGGGCTTGCCCTCCGGCGTAAGCCAGAGCGCCTTTGGGGTTACGGCTACAGTGAATAAGCTCAAAGGATTAAGAGAAGATTACCTACGTAGTTTTGGGGCAGAGAAGTCGCAGATTGAAGAAGAATTCCGGGCCACCCAACAAAAACTGTTCGCGGAAAACGTACAGTGGGCAGTTGCGGATACACTTGTGAAACGGCTAACCGAATGGGATCCGTTCTCCTACGAATCCTGTAGCTGGTTTGACCCGGAGTGGATGTTTGGTGTGAAAGGTGGGTTTGACACAGTGATTGGAAACCCGCCCTACCTCGAAGCTAGGCACCCGACCTTCTCGGAACAGCGAAAGCAAGAGTGCCGGACCGGAATCAATCAACGGTGGGGATCATTGGCATCAGGCATAACGCGCGGGTCAGACTTACTGGTGTACTTCATTGAAACGAGCGTGCATATGCTTGCGGAGAAAGGCACCGGTGTCCTACTAACCCAGAACGCATGGCTGGATACTCTGTACGGCAAAGCCCTGCAGGAATTCCTGATGAAGACCACAAATGTGATTGCGATAGTTGATAGCGACTTCAAGTATTTTGACAGCAAGGTAGGGCCCAATATAAATACAATCATTTGTGTTTTCCATGGTAGATCTCCACAGCCATCCCGTACTCTTAAATTCTTACGCTTCCACGAAAGTTTCGACGCATTACCAGTTAGCCACGACTTTGAGATTCTTAAGGGCTTAGGAAAAGTTGATTATTCCCAGTATAGGTATTCTGACAGCCTTCTTCACGATGCTAAATGGGGGATACTATCAGGCATAGAAGATTGCCTTCTGCAGGTGTTAAAGGTTCTTCAACGGAATGGGAGCCAAATAGAGCGTATTCCGCGGCGAACCATTACGATCGGGCAGGGACTGAATCTTTCCTCCGCTCATATAGTGCATGCTGAAACTGCTAGTGATTATCCATACTTGGAATCTGCCCTGATTCCTTTCATGACCGAGGGCGCGCCGTATGTACTAGACCATGTCGGCAGTTTTCTGGTTGATGGATCCAAATTGAACACGCGAGAAAAGGCCGCACTTAGAGCTGCCGGAATTCTCCCGTTTGACGTAAAGTCAACAACAAAAGAACGCCCAGCACTCATCATGCCCCGTGGTGTGAGCCGTCACTTCTGTGCATTAAATCAAGTACACGCATTCTCCTCTAGCTTTGTTGATATTTATGACATTAATAGAGAAGAATTACTGAATTCAGATGTAATCCTAAACTTGTGGTTGATATTGAATTCGTCCCTAGCATGGCTCCTTCGGGAGGCCGGTGGTCGTAAGAACTTGGGCGGTGGCCTGTTGAAAGCTGAAGCTGCAGATCTAAAGCAATTTCCCATCTATTTTGACGTTGGCAACCTCAGGGCTATCCAAGCGATTTGCGATAGGGTTGCGGGCAGAGAGGTATTGGAGACACCAGAAGAACTGGACACACCAGAGCATAATGCCATCGATGACTTGGTATTTCGGAAGCTGAATATCACTGAAAAGCTAAGGCACGAAATTGTTGACTGTTTGAAGAGAAGGATATCGGTACGCTCTTCAAAATCGACCACTTGATGATGGAGACATGCCTATGGAAATCGAATATACCATTTGTCAAATTCAGTCCGGCGAGATTTCACTAGCGGCCAAGACTCATAGACGACTGGATGGCGACCCACGTTTAGAGGTAAGGCTCACTCGAGGTCGGGTTACTTGGAGACTGCTTAATCTCGTGGACGGCACGCCAGAGACTTTGGTAGGAATGCCACGCCGAAACCATGTTGACTTCTATTTTCTTTATGAGAATCTGAAGAGCTTACTTGCGGGGTTTCCTCGTCCAACTGTGCCAGCAAATCCTGATTTGCGACTATCCGCCGTTAGTTCAGCCGGCACGGAGCGTCAGGGAGGTAAGCGAGTACGCATTGTTGTGCCGGTACATCGCTACCCCTTGCTCTCGGTAGAACTGCATGTGGTACAAGCTCCATCCTTTTCTGCTACAGGAATCGAACCATATATGCACATGGATGTCGAAAGCACCCCGACTGGCTTGTACGGTGGAGAAACCTTTGAGATCCATTTTGGCATTCAGGCTAACTTTGAGATAACAGGACCATTTTCGGGTAGTATGAGTAGTGCACTCATCCAGATGCAGCCGGACGTATATGCTACCGTACATAGTGACATGAGGTATCTATAGATACTGCCAGGGCATTTGGAACCATCCTTCAGTTTGAAATAATCCTTATGAGGGAATCCCAACAGACGCCGTGCTAACTAATCCGCTAGAAATCGCGTAATATAGTTTTTGGAGGTTCTCACAAATGAATATCAAGGACGTCACGCTGAGTAAGATAGCGATGGCCGGGTTCTTGTTCAACTCTCTCACCCCTTATAACACTTCGCTCGTGAATTTCAGATCTGCTATCGGCGATCGATTGGACCTCTCCATTCAAGAGCATCGCGCCGCCCTGATGAACTGGTTGAACGACTGGGGGTGTAGACACCTTTCGAAAGGTCAACACCAAGTTGCGTCTAAAAATATTTCGGAGTGGTATAAACAGGATTGCGCTACTTTGTTTAGCGATAAGACCCCTCTTTGGCAACTTAAAGATCAAGAAACTGAGGCTGCTGCTAATGCTTACGGTTCCCTTAAGGACAGGATAGGGGCACGGCGGTCTCGCTATGGCAATGAATCAGAGGTCCATATTGGCCCAACCGCAGCCTCCAAAATCCTCTTCGCCATCAGGCCGAAGGCGTTGATGCCCTGGGATGAGGCAATGCGGGAAAGCTTCAAATGTGATGGTAGTCCTAAATCGTATTTCAAGTACCTGAAGATAATCAGAGATCTTACTTTACACATCGGCGACCTATGCAGGAATAAAGGGTTCCAAATTGACGACCTTCCCCAAAAACTGGGGCGACCAAATTCCACAGTGCTGGCACTTGTCAACGAGTATATCTGGATCACCGAGACAAGGAAGATTGAACTGCCTTCATCGGAAACACTCACGCAATGGGCATCGCTCGGTTAACACCGCGAATTCCAGGGACATCATACTAATCAGGCCTGCTACAAATCAGGCATTATGCCGCGGAGTCTTGTACCTAAAGTAATGCTTCATTCACTTGCTCATTTTGGGGTGGCTGCGCAGGTTTGCGATTATTTGAACGATAAATAACCCGAGCATAGTGAGCCCCCTCTCTAGTCTCTAGCCTCCAGCCTCCAGCCCCTAGGCTGTTTGGCATTTAGGCATTTGGGCTTCGTTTGTCATTTGAGCTTTCGCATTTGAATTTCGTCTATTAGTCGAGCTCTTCTACTGACTACTGGCTCCTGACTACTGTCTACTGTCCACTACGCGCCAATTTCCCCTTGTTCGAATAAACAATTCATGTTAATCTCTGCTTAGAACTCGTGTGTTGCCCTGATAAATCAAATCCCGCGGGTGAGGTTTCTCAAAACCTGACTGCAAATCAAACACAGATTAAAAGGAAGCGCGGTGGCCAGAAAGGCAACCGGAATGCCCGCAAACATGGCTTCTATTCCGGTACCCTTAGCCCTGCCGAAACATCCCAACTGTGGAACATTACGAATCTGGAAGGCGTTGACCCTGAAGTAGCGTTCATTCGCGTCAAGTTACAGTCTTCTCTTCAGTACAACCCTGGTAACCGCCGCGTAATCAGAGAAGCCTCCAGATTACTCGTAAAATGGTATTCTGCAAATTACCGGTTGGACCCGACCGACCGCAACTACCTGAAAACTGTTGTCGAGAATCTTTTGGGAATTGCCTCCATGCGTCAGTCCGCCAGCGCCCACGGCTCGCAAATATAAAGGGCAAACCGACGAAACGAATCGTGTGTACTTTAACAATTGAATCCGCCGGAGGTAATCGTCTTACGTATGAAAAAGAGCTGTTGAACTCCCGAAAAAACAGCCATTTTTGCAGAACGAATCATCCCGGCCTCCCCCATGTTCTGCCCCCTATGAGCCAAATGACAACATTCTTCGCATATATGCTCGGAATGACAGGAATGGCCGGGGATCTGGCAATGACACGCCGCTAGGACGCGAATTCCGGGGACACCATACCAATCAGACCTGCTACAAATCAGGTATTATGTCCCCAGAATACCACAAGGACGTAGCTCCCAAATGTGCGTTGCACTTTCCTTACGATTGCGCAAGGCAGAGAAAGGCCTTAGTTAGAGGAAAATGTGTATTCTGGGTCATTTAAGTAGCAACTGATGCCCATTTGAAGGTTCAAGAACGGAAATTTGACAAACTATTGACGGATGTGGTAGTATTAAGATTGTCCCAAGCAACCGAACAGGAAGTTGGTGGACGATGAACCGAGACTGAGTAGGCGGAAGTCGAAAGGATGAGGGGAGGAAGCCAAAGAGAGGGAGGTTGCTTGGAGCACTTTTTTGTGGCATCCATAACCATCTCTGCTTCCTGCGAGCAAGTCTTTACAGATTGCTTCATTCTTCTGACGCGGAACTTTATCCACTCATCGGACTCGCCCGTTATCGTCAGGCCTGGCTCCTGGCTGTGGCGTCTGCTTTTTCTATGAACTTCTCTGCTGAAGCGATAACCGCTTTAGCTCCGGACTGAGAAAATTCAGCCTCGTAATCGGCAGCTTGACGGAGGTTCATGGCATTGAGTAAGTCCCGAACTAACTGAGCGTCCATTTTACCTTCGTCTACGAATAGCGCCCTCAAGGCTACAGCCAGGCAGTAGTGGCTCTTCTCACGGTAACCCTGGGAGTAGACAAGCGCTCTGGCAGCATGAAACATCGCATAATAGCCTTGAATAGTTGACCACTTGTATCGCTCATTTTCATAACCTGCTTTTGCATCTGCCAGGTCACTTCTGGCGACTGAGAGCTCCTTCTTAACCAGTTTTTTGCCTCTGGCGAAGGAAACAATCTTCTTGCTTTCGAGACACTGTTTAAACTCTTGATTCACTTCTAGCCCTTTCCCATAATACTATGCCACGCTCAACTTCTTCCATGAAAGTCTGCTCTGACTCCCCTCCCTCCAATAGCTCGACAGGCGTTCTAATCACTGACTGAATATTAATATTCTCAAATCCCCTGGGGAATGCGAAATTACTGACAACATTTGACACGTCCTTTTTGTTGTTAGATACGACGAATAAATCTAAATCACTCTCCGAATTATCTGTCCCAAGAGCACAACTACCGTACAATATTATGCGGCTTGACATCTTCTTCAGTTCTTCTACTAGCGGTTCAATCAGCATGAGATTTACCATTTTCTTGAACTCTGTAAGGGCGACAGTCGAAGAATCAATAGAATAGAAATACATTTTCCCCTCTCGTCGGCGCTTAATTGCACCGGCAGAATATAAGTCTTTGACGGCACGGTGTGCCGAGCCATAACCTATGCTAAGCTTGCGGGCGATTTCTCTTTCATAGAATTCCCTATCCGCGAACTTGGCAAGAAAGCTAAGGACTCTTTGGTTAACCGTAACAATAATATGTGTGCTCAACATCAGGCAATCGCTCCAATAAGGGAGTATATACTCATTATAGGGAGTGATAGTAGGGAAGTCAAGAGCTAGTACACGATTATAGCAATGGCCTAACTATTGCATTCTGGCGGTTTGTTCAGCCCGGAAGCGCTTGCTGTGTGCTGATAACATCTATCGTAGTTCCGAAGTTATCGTGAGAATACTCAACCAGCCAGAGGACACTGTGAGCATCTGCCCTCACGACAGTAGTTCCTGAAGACATGAATGAGCCCTTGCTGATGACAGGCAGTGAAATCAAAGGGTTCTTCGAAGCCAAGTTGCTTCGCCATATGCCGTGTTATGCAATTCTCAGCCAATCTGGGATAATTACGGTAAAGCTCTATAGCGTTCTCTGTCAGCTTCGTCTCATCAGCTAATTTCCCCCAGAAAAAGGCAAAGGGCAATATCACGTTTACTGCAATTTCACCTGCTTTGCTATTTCCCAAAAGAGCCGATATCTTTGTTTTACTTCTGACATCAAAATCGAAATGGTCCCGCCAGTAGCCATCGCCAGCCACGGTTAAACCGTTCTCCAATGCATGGTGCCCCTTGGGCAGAGGTGCTTCCTTCACTAGCTGCAATATCCCTGCTAACAGTTTTCCTTGGCAGTAACGCTCAAGAAGGTAGCTCTGGGCGACAATGCGTCGCACTGGAGAATTGTTGGGGTATATGTGTGAGAAGTTCCAGTCACTTTCTCTCATAGTTTTAACTTTTTTACCCGCCGACTGCCACATTTGCTCCAATTCCCGGACTTCTTTTTCCATGACAAACTTTCCTTGCCGTCTTTGAGAAGGTAATAACCCGGCTGTGCCTAACAACAAAGCTTGCTTTAGAGCCAACCCCTCTCTGGATTCGATGGAATTGAGGGGCATTCTGTCAGCAAGGTCTTCAAAGGGCTTTGTGTTTTTAGCATAACCCAGAGCCCTCATCATGCCCCGGAAAAGCACCTGCCCTGCCTCCTCTTTCTGAGCGAAGCGAAGAATCTCGGCTTGAAAATGCCTCGCCTTCAGCTTAAACCTTTCTTCACCGGCAGTGTTCAGTAGCTTTTCTAAAGTTTGCCTATCCACGTGGTCCAGCATCTGGAAGCAAGGAAGCCGGCAAGGCAACAAATAGGCTTGGTGCCGCAATGCCTTCGCCAGACATAGCACGGGAACCGGCTTGCCGCTTTGTAGTAAGGTAGCTGAATTACAATCATGCCACATCACGACATGAAGGATGACATTATTATATTCAGCATCAGCATGATGCTCATGGCTATACCAATCGCTGGATTTAACGTGAACCTCTACATCCCCTTTCGTCAAATGAGATTTATTTACAATAACCGCATCCCGAAAATCGGGGCCGTTATCACCATTAGTCCTTCCCGGATAGATTACACTGACCGGCTCGTCTTCCGTGGAGGTCAGCTCCTTTCTCAGCACCTGTTGCCATATGAGGGCTGCCTGCTTTTCCGAGAATTTTATCCGATTACGTGTAATCATGGCGTAAAAAAATTACCTATCGCTTTGATTCATCGTGCTTCTTTCCAGCTTTGTAAGTAAAACCACTGCGCTCGGCAACTATACTGAGCAAGGTAGCCGATGCTCCGCGAGGGCGATACATCCCCTTTTCCCATTCGCTGATTGTTTGCTGACGCGTGCCTAGTTCCTCGGCTAGTCTTGCTTGAGTTAAGTTCAAATGTTGCCTTAGCGCCCGGACTTCTTCTTTGCTCCATTGTTTTTTCCCCTTTTTTCTTTGCTCCATCGCTTAAAATTATACACGGTTTAGTGTAATAATTCAAGGCTAAAATTTGGCAAATTTTAGTAAAACCCTTTGATCTAGTTCAGATAGATGGGTGACACTTTATATGCTTGTAACATTGGGTAATAACCTTTCGTGTCATTGCGAGCCCCGATTTTGTCGGGGCGTGGCAATCTCATGCCCCCACCGAGATTGCTTCGTCGCCTTCGGCTCCTCGCAATGACAGAAGGGGGATTGCGGAGCCTGTTCCGAAGCGTAAGCGAGGAATCTCGCTCCTCGCAATGACAAAAAGGAGTGTCACTAATCATATGAACGAGTAAAACTTGTTGCATTTTGAGTTTTTTTGCTATAATGATGATTAGCAATCTCAAGGGCAGAGTGCTAATGTAAATCTAGGAAAGGAGGGAATATGGCTAAAATTGAACCTTTGGGAGACAGGGTAGCGATAAAACCCACACCCCAAGAAGAAGTAAGCAAAGGAGGGATAGTCTTACCGGATACAGCCAAAGAGAAGCCCCAGGAGGGGAAAATTATTGCTGTCGGTCCAGGCAGGTTGACTGAAGAGGGCAAGCGTATTGCCATGGATGTAAAGAAGGGAGATAAGGTTATTTACTCCAAATACGCTGGCGCTGAGTTTAAGTTGGATGGCGAAGAGCTGATTATCATGCGTGAAGGCGATCTCTTGGCCAAGAAGATTTAAGAAAAGGAGGTAAGCGAATGGCAAAACAAATTATTTTCGGCGAGGAAGCAAGGAAAGCCTTGAAGAATGGCGTAGACATTCTAACTAATGCTATCAGGGTGACTCTGGGGCCACGCGGGCGGCCTGTAGCATTGGATAAGAAATGGGGCGCTCCTTCGGTTCTCAACGACGGCGTTTCTATAGCCAAAGAAATAGATTTGCCTGACCCGTTTGAGAATATGGGGGTGCAGCTAGTAAAGCAGGCAGCCACTAAGACCAACGACCAATGTGGCGATGGTACCAGTACATCCACTATTATAGCTCAAGCTATTATTAGTGAGGGCTTCAAGAACATCGCCGCTGGCGCCGATTCCATGGCTCTAAAGCGTGGGGTTGAGAAAGGGGTGGAAGCCATAGTTGGGGAGCTCAAGAAAATGTCCATACCGGTAGCTGGTAGAGAACAGGTAGCTCAGGTAGCCGCTATATCGGCTATTGACCAGGAAATTGGCAACTTGATTGCTGACGTTATGGAAAAAGTAGGCAAGGATGGCGTTATCACCGTCGAAGAAGGGAAAGGGCTGCAATTCGAGACTGAATTTGTTGAGGGTATGAAGTTCGACCGCGGCTACATCAGCCCTTATTTCATCACCAACGCCGAACAGATGAGGGCAGAACTAGAAGACCCCTATATCCTCATCACTGATAAGAAAATTTCCGCCATAAACGATATATTGCCGGCTCTGGAGAAGATTGTTCAAGTGTCCAAGAATCTGGTCATCATCGCTGAAGATATCGAAGGTGAGTCCCTGGCTACACTGGTGGTTAATAAATTAAGGGGCACTCTATCTCCGCTGGCGATAAAGGCACCTGGCTTTGGTGACCGGAGAAAGGCCATGCTTCAGGATATAGCCGTTCTTACCGGTGGTGAGGTTATATCTGAAGAGATTGGTAGAAAGCTTGATTCAGTTACTGTGGCAGATTTGGGGCAAGCCAGAAAAGTGATTGCCGATAAAGATAACACCACCATTGTTGAGGGTAAGGGTAAAACAAAAGAGATTGAGGCTCGAATCAAACAAATCAGGTCCGAGATTGATATAAGCACGTCAGATTATGATAAGGAGAAATTACAGGAAAGACTGGCTAAATTAGCAGGCGGCGTGGCAGTGATTAAGGTAGGTGGGGCTACGGAAACAGAGCTTAAAGAGAAAAAACACCGCGTAGAAGATGCCCTGTCAGCTACTCGAGCTGCTGTGGAAGAGGGTATCCTGCCTGGTGGTGGTGTTGCCCTGCTCAATGCCTTGCACGCCTTGAAGAAGATCAAGGTGGAAGGCGATGAGGCTACCGGGGTGAATCTCTTGAAACGAGCTCTGGAAGAGCCTCTGAGGTGTATCGCTACAAATAGCGGCAGAGAAGGCTCAGTGGTGATAAATGCCGTGAAGGAAAGCAAACCCGGCATAGGCTACGATGCCCTCAAAGATGAACTGGGTGTAAATATGATAGAGAGAGGCATTGTTGACCCGCTCAAGGTCACCAGAAGTGCTCTGCAGAATGCTGCCAGCATTGCCTGCATGATTCTAACCACGGAGTCTTTGGTGACTGACATTCCTGAGAAGGAAAAGATGCCGGCGATGCCCGGAGGAGGAGGATACGAGGGCATGATGTAGCCTCTGGGGCTAGAATTCAACTAAATTCATCAGGAACTGGAAGAACCGCCTCAGGGCGGTTCTTCCTTTACGGCATTAGATCTTAAGCAATTTCCTTAAAGGCTTTTCTTCCTTAGCTGGCCCTGTTACGGCTAAATTAAGCCCGCTATCGGTTAGAATCTCCTCGGCCACTTCTTTTAGCTCAACTACGGTGATGGCATCCACAATAGAAATAACATCGTCTATGTCCAGGATTTGCCGCGTTAATATTTCCTGGCCGCCGTACCATAACGCGACATTTTGGCTATCCTCAAACCGCAAATATAATCTTCCTTTTGACAATTCCTTAGCCCTGGTAAGCTCAGTAGTGGTAATCCCTTGTTTAATCTTCGACACCTCTTCAAGGATAGCCGCGAGAGCAATCTCCACCTTCGCGGGGTCAATGCCAGCATAAATACCAAATGACCCTGAATCGAGGAAGTGTTCGGTATAACTGTGAATATCATAGGCTAGTCCCCTATTCTCTCGTATCTCCGTAAATAGGCGGCTGCTCATTCCACCGCCCAGCACTGTGTTAAGCAAGTCAATGGTGAAACGTTGGGGGTGAGAGTGAGAATAGCCGTGAACAGCGAGGCAAAGATGCGCTTGCTCGATATCTTTGGGCTCGATACGCAGCCTGGCTTCCCTTTGCTTGTCATTAGTTATGTAGCCAGTCATTAGCTCCCCGGCAGCCCATTTATTAAACAGGGGCTCGATTTGAGCGATCGCCTCTTCATGCTGGATGTTGCCAGCAATGCTGAGCACAGTGTTATTGGGCATATATCTGCGAGCAACGTAGTTTAATAAGTGCTCTCTTGTTATCGAAGACACAGTTTCCTTGTATCCGGTGACCTCGCGCCCCAGAGGCTGCTCAGGCCATAGCAGCTCATCTATGAGCATGCTTACCCTTTGCTGAGGAAGGTCCAGGTTCATATTGATTTCCTCCATGATGACATGGCGCTCCTGCTCAATATCTTTGTTGTCAAAGCGGGAATTGAGCAAGAGGTCAGATAACACGTCCAGGGCAATGGAGAAATGAGGGCTAGCGACTTTACACCAGAAGACAGTTATTTCCTTGTCTGTGCCAGCATTGATTATGCCCCCAACGCCTTCAATATCCTCACTTATCGCTTTAGCTGTAGGCCGCTGCTCTGTGCCTTTAAAAAACAAATGCTCGGCGAAATGGGAGATGCCCGCCTCCTCTTTACTTTCGTAGCAAGAGCCAGCGCCTACAAAGATAGCAAGGCATACTGAGCGGCTGTGGGGCATAGTGCTGGTGAGAACCCTCAAGCCATTATCGAGCACAGCTTTGTTGTACATTGTTGCATCCCCGAGGCATGTAGGGCTACTCTTTCTTAACAAACCCTTGGGCGGCTTCACCCATTGTGGCACCACTGCCTGAGCTCAGACATACGTCGGTTTCCATGCGCAGCCCTACGTCGAGCGGGGTCGACGCGGCAAGATTGACCGCTCTTTTGGCACCCTGAATAAGGTGGGGATTGATTCTAGCTATTTCTTCGGCCAGCTTCTTGGCTTCAACCATTAGCTGGTCTTTGGGGTACACATGATCTATCAGCCTAACCCGGAGCGCTTCGGCAGCATCAATTCTTCGTCCGGTAATAATCAGCTCCTTAGCTATGCCCGGTCCCACTATCCGGGGTAACCGCTGCGTGCTTCCCAGATCCGGGATAACTCCCAACTGAATCTCAGGAAGCCCGAACACGGCAGTATCACAAGCCAGGCGTATATCGCAGCAAAGAATGAGTTCAAAGGCTGCCCCTAAACAGTACCCGTTTATGGCAGCGATAACCGGTACGGCCAGCTCTTCGTACATGGTAAATATCATTTTCAAGCTGTATAGGGAATCATAGCCCTGCCGGTAACTGGGGAAAATGTCCATTGGACCGCTCCCGGAGGCTACCATCTTCAAGTCCAGCCCCGCGCTGAATGCCTTATCACCGGCACCAGTCATGATAACAACTCTGACCGCAGGTTTTTCCTTGATAGCCTGCGCTATTTGTTGAAGCCCCGATAAGACCTCATGATTAAAGGCATTCAATGCCTTCGGTCGGTTCAGCAGCACTGTGGCAATACTATCTTCGATATCCAGTTGAACAGCGTCTTGATTTGCCATTTGTCTCCCCTTTCATAGATTACTTTCAGGCTGATTTTACATCTCATCTCCGACCAAGGTCAATTGTCTTTCCCTGTATCCCAACACGAATCAATCTCAAATATCTAGGGTGATTCTCGTCAGCAAGCAGTGGTATAATCAGTATGGGATAAAAATCCCGGCGCATTTTCAGAGGAAGCATGGCAATTTTACAGATTCGTACCTTGCCCGACCCTGTGTTGCGGCAAAAGGCCAAAAGAGTAACCAGGATAGATACCTCGATTCGGAAGTTAATCGATGACATGATTGATACGTTACGCGCTGACCCAAACAGAGCCGGCCTCGCTGCCCCGCAGGTAGGAAGATTGCTCCGCGTAGCAGTCATCGAGCTGCCGGAACAGGAACTTATCATCCTGATTAACCCTGAGATAGTAAAAAAGGAGGGTGAGAGAATAGTTCAAGAAGGCTGCTTATCCATACCCGGCTACTTTGGGGAAATAAAAAGAGCGGTAACAGTGAAGGTCAAAGCGAAAAACCGAGACGGTAAGGAATTTCGCCTCAAAGCAGAAGGGCTTCTGGCTCAGGCTCTGGAGCAGGAAATTGAGCATCTCGATGGCATTCTATATATTGACCATCTAGAGAGCTCGGAAAAACTGTTTGAGGCTGTTAAGGAAGAAGAGGATTAGGTAAGCTTTGACCTAGCTATAGTTTCCCGCCCACCAAGTTTTGCAAAGATTTAAAGCGTCCTCTCCGCAAAAAGTGTCCTGGATTGTGTAGTCGCCTTCGTTAACAACCCCATCACTTGACGGCTCTACCCAGAGCCAATAGTTCTGAGTTTCGTTTTCAATGTGAAACTTAACTACCCAGTGATCTTGTTCCGTACCCTGCTCCCAGTGCTTTACCCAGACCATGCAAGCCTCCAGCCCTTGCATATAGGCATTCCACCAGAGATCAGCGGCGAAATGTCCACACTCATAGACCCCTTTTATCCACAAATTATTGTCTGTGGTGTCCTGAGCGAGAAAATCCAGAACTTCCTGCTCAGTTGCCGGCGAAACTTTAGAGGCATTGTAAATCTCAGAGGAATAGGTATAAGGCTCTCTAGTCTGAGCTATAACCGACGTACATCCTGACACGAATGCTGGTAAAGCCACCAGCGAGACAAGAATGACGAGAACTAATGCGCGCTTCATATCTGTTGCCCTTATTTCTTCACCAGTTTATCTAACCTCTAGCGAGTGATTACCTTATTAGCTACCAGGATTCATTAACTAGTACTTTCGTCATATATATAGTCGCTAGAAAAAAGGAAAATCCCTCACTTGCCTAGTACTTTTAGGGGATTTTTGTCCTGGTTTATTTCCTGGGAAGTGAAGAAAACTGCGAAATAAAGATAACCCCGCTTGCTATCTCACTCCACCTTAGCTTCAGATACGGTTAGGAAGGAGCTTATCCATCTCCCAATCTACTCGCTGAAGCAATCTCTTGAGATTGCCACGCCCCGACAAGTCGGGGCTCGCAATGACAAGAGAGCCATCCTGAACCTTTTACCCTTTGTCATTCTGAGCCGAAGGCGAAGAATCTCATAATACTTAAGACAAGCTCTGCGAGGAATTTCACTGATGAGATTACCACGCTTCGCAGGCAATAACGATTCGAGTTGCTAAACGATTTTGGAAGGGAATCAAATGGAAGGAGATAACCGAGCCTGAGGCTCGGTTATCTCCTTTTTATCTTTACTCTGCTGCTTGGTGCGCTTTGCGCCTTCTTCTTCTCCCCCAGACCACTCCCCAGATAATCAAGCCAATCGCGGCTATTATGACAATGATAAGCCACCAGGTGATGGTTCGTGACGTTGTGAATGTGCCGCTCAACCCGGCAACGTTCACCTCATACTGCCCGTAATCTAATCCAGACCGGGTGAAACTCACTTGCTGGCTCTGTCCGGCAGCCAGTGTCACCGTCTTGGTATCTATGGTTTCGCCATTTAGCTTTAGCTCAACAGTATAAGTGCCTGACTGCCCACCGTCGTTGGCTATGTTGGCGGTAATGGTAACGCTTTCCCCAGTCTTGGTCACGAAGGTAGTCTTTTCCACGCTGGGCACTATACTCAAGCCACCCGGTATAAAGTGGGCAGGCGGGGTAGGTGTCGGAGCAAGCTCAGCCAGTACGCCATAAATACTGAAGTGGTTTATCGGCGCAGATAGGGTCAGCTCGGCTACACCGTTTGGTCCGCCTGCTTCATACTCCAGTGGTACCCAGACTCCGTTAACATCATCATAATAAGCCATGGTTACATTTGAAGCATTCGCGGGCAATTGTGTTTGATTCAAGCCCAATGTCAGGAGAATATCCCTATCGAAAACAGCGTCCGCAGGAGTTATGTTGAAGACCACAATCGCCATGGTATTCACTGGAAGAGCAGGTATTTCCTCGAGCGCTCTGACTACTATGAGATAGTATGTCCTTGCGTCAACAACAGGTGCGTGAGTTCCCCGCGCCAGGAACAAGCTGTCACTGCTATCGGGGCTAGGACCAGTCAAGTTCACCGCTAGGCAGTTATTGGCGTAAAGAGGCTTCGTGGTGTTATTTCCTTCCCAGTCCACCGTAAGGTATTTAAGGGAAGGACAACCACCACCGCCACCGGCAGGCGTAACGGGAGTGCAGTTTTCAGCTGTTATGTATCCAGTCTTGGTTTCGTCATCCGAGCCGCAGGCATTGCTGACGGTTAAGGTGACGTTGTAAGTGCCAGCGTTTGCATATTGATGGGACGGGTTCCGGTCTGTGCTCGTGCCGCCATCACCGAAAGTCCAGTTCCAGCTCGTGGGGTTTCCTGTGGATAAATCTGTGAAGACAACAGTTAGAGGAGCACAGCCGCTGGTTTGATCAGCACTGAAGTTCGCTATGGGACTGGGCTGAACTGCAATGTACTCAATCTTGGTCTCGGTATCATCACCGCAGCCGTTGCTGATGGTCAGGCTGACGGTGTAAGTGCCGGCGCTGGCGTAGGCATGGGATGGGTTTTGAGCAGTGCTGTTACTGCCATCGCCGAAAGTCCAGAACCAGCTATCGTAGGTGCCAGTGGAGTCATCGGTGAAGTTAATAGCTACATTGGCACAGGGCTCGGTATTGCTGGCATGGA
>CAISEW010000056.1 GCA_903884455.1 uncultured Chloroflexota bacterium
GCAGTTACTCTCACCCAGAATATTGGTCAGTGGAGACTTGAAACATGCAGAGGAACGTGCTCCCCCGGGGAGGTTTGCGCCTGTCAAAGGTCCGGTTGTAAGGAACAAAGTGTTATCTCCCGATAGGGCATCGACATTGGGTGAAACGCTGTCAAAAAAAAGCTTAGCTCCCAATCCACTTCCACCAATGAATTTTCGCAGCACCTCCTGTCCCACATTAAATTTTTTTACAGCGCCAGTTGTCAAATTCACTTCTACTATTTTCCCCGTAAATCCTGCCATAGCACATGCCTCCCTCAATTTCAATAGAAAGCCTATTTTTCTATTAAGCCAAACCCTTTAAAATGACTTAAGGGACAATGGTAGCCCTTGAAACCTTTCCTTTCAGTGCATCATCAAATGCCTTATTTATCTTCTCCAGAGGATAAGAGTGAGACAGGATCTTCTCGAAGGGGTAACTATTCTTGGCCCGGCTCAAGAAGTCAAGGGCCTTTTTCAAATATGCGGGAGTATACAGCATGACCCCTATTATGCTCTTATTGTTTATTACAAGACCGGAAGGGTCGATCTCGCAGGTCTTCAAAGGAGCGATGTTGCCGATCTCCAGATATCGCCCCCCGTTCCCTACCATGTCTATACCCTCGACCATAGCCTGAGGAAAGCCAACGAAATCCGCCACGACATCGGACCCCCAACCGCCGGTCAATTCCCTCACCCTCATCACTCTGTCTTCTACAGTCTTAAACTCTCTCATATCGATCCATTCATCAGCGCCAAATGCTTTTGCCAGCTCCAAGCGTTGGGTGATGCCATCGATGACAATGACCTTACCGGCTCCCATCTCTTTGGCTACAGCGGTGGCATAAATTCCCAAGCCCCCCGCACCCTGGATGACGATTGTCTCACCGAAGCTAAGTTTTACCTTGTCCAGCCCGTAGATAACCTCGGAGAGAGCGCAGTTCGCGGGAGCAGCCATATCGTCTGTTACATCGTCAGGTACCTTATAGACTGTGTGGTGGGGACGGAGGTAGTAATAGTCGGCATATGCTCCCCCAAAATGGGGGTACTCTTCGACGAGGCCATATACACCGAAAGAATTCATGGGACAGGCGGCATCGTCTCCTCTTAAACATGCTCGACAACGCCCACAGGGGAAAAAGTATCGATAGACTACCCGATCCCCCACTGCTAATGGTTGCCCTGCTGAGTCGGTTGATATTCCTTCCCCCAGCTTCGCGACTGTGCCTATCATCTCGTGGCCAAAGACTATCGGCAATGGTTGCCCCAAGTTGGCAAGGTCGACATCGCCCCGCCATATGTGAAGGTCGGAGCCACATATATTTGCTCTTCTTACCTTGATGAGGATAGCCCCGGGCTCTGGTTCTGGCACCGGATACTCTTTGATTTTCATTGGCTTTCCTAGACCTTCATAGACCGCTGCTCTGCCTTTCTCAACCATTAGACAACCTCCTTTTTTGATTTTAAGAGCAATTGCTCTGGTACCTGATCTGAAAAGTCTAGTTTCATCATCGATGTGAATAGACTGTTGCCCCTAGAACAACGACAATCTGTACCGAAGCTTGAGCGCAACGACAAGGAATACAAACGCAATACGCAGTTTGGAAAGTTCGTATTGCACTTTTTTATATCATGGATGGCTTAGAATGTCAACAATATAGCACCACCTCTCCTGACTCCCGCATTGTTCAGTTAAAAATCCGACAGTCCATATAAAATTATGGACATGCTTAATGAGACGCTGATAACTTTATGCGAGGAACTACGCCAACAGGGATTGCCCAAATCACACATCGCCCAGAGGTTGGGAAAGAATCGGGAAACGATTTATATCTGGATTAAGGGGATAGAACAGTTTGGGCTCATTGAATTTCTCGACAGATACCGCCAGGCTAAGAAAGGAGAAAGATCGAAAAGAAAGGCTAATCCTCTAGTCAAAAGATGGATCTGGGAGATACGTGAAAGGGAATATGAGTGTTGTGGGCAAAAGATTCAGTACTTCCTCAAGCTTGAGCATGACATTCACCTGTCTGTCCCTAAAATCTATGAAATACTATCAGAGAAGTACATTATTCGTCCCAGGTGGAAGAAGAACAAAGTAAGGGGAGAAGTACCAAAAGCATTAATGCCGAGAGAAGTGGTTCAGATGGATACTATAGACTTTGGTGAGCTTTATGCCTTTACCGCGATCGACATTTTTACTAGAGAAGCAGATATACTCATCGCAACTGAATTGACCGCTGATCTGGGATGTCAGTTCTTGCATCAGAGTATGAGACGCCGGTTTGATGGTCACGTTAAGCTGCTTCAAACAGACGGCGGCCCTGAGTTTAAAGCGGCATTTGAAAGTAATGCGCAACTGTTCTGTGACAGACACCGTGTCGCTCGACCTTACCGGAAGAATGAGCAAGCTTATATCGAGAGTTTTAACCGAACCGTAAGAAAAGAATGCCTGGGATGGGTTAAGTACAGCGTCGCGCAATTATCAGAATGCCAGGATATGGCAGAAGTTTTCCTGAGGAGGTATCATTACCACAGGCCACATATGGGACGAGGAATGACACCTCCCTTATCTAACAAGGAGGGAGACTGTCGGATATTAAAGTAGAATTAAGCGACTCCTTGACAGATTCGAGAATTAGTGGTACATCTAAGGTAACCGATTGAGAGCATCTCAGTTACTAGCCACTAATCATACCCTTCGATACAGCTTTTGGAATGTCAAGCGCTATTATTCGATATTTCTGAATAAGGCGGAGGAGAGGTCAGAAATGGCTGTTGCAACAGAGAAAAGGTTGACTCAAAAACTGGCAGACCAGTTCCGTTACAGAACAATGATGGGACAACGTGACTATAGGGTTGAGGAGGAAGAGAGGCTGGGCAAGATAAGTCACATTCGGCGAACTTTGAAGCTTGATATCGAACGCGCCCGTTTTGTTACACAGGC
>CAISEW010000057.1 GCA_903884455.1 uncultured Chloroflexota bacterium
AGCCTCTGGTTTATCTTAAGTGTTGGGTAGCCTGAACTCTAACTAAAATATCGAAGAGATGAGGTTATCCAATGACTTTCAAGGACAGGTCAATCTAGTGTCGCGATTGCGGGACTACCTTCACGTTCAGCGCTAATGAACAGGAACTTTCCCAAGGAGATTTAATGAGTTTCGAAACCTTTAATTTTGATCCGAGCATCATGGCTGGTGTGCGAGCGATTGGCTATGTTACACCCACACCTATACAGCTTCAAGCGATCCCTCCAATAATGCAGGGACGTGATGTCATTGGTCTGGCCCAGACCGGAACCGGCAAAACCGCTGCTTTCGCACTGCCAATCTTACAGCGCCTGCTGCATGGTCAGAGGGGGCAGGTCGGTGCTGCCATAATCTCTCCCACGCGTGAATTGACTGAGCAAACATACGAGACTATCAGCAAATTGGGGCAGAAAACCAGGCTGCGGAGTATCGCCATTTATGGTGGGGTGAGCATAGATCAACAAATTCAGAGACTAAGAAATGGGATCGAAATAGCAGTTGCCTGTCCAGGTCGCCTGCTCGATCATCTCCTGAAGGGCACAATCGATTTATCACATCTGGAAGTCCTTGTAATCGACGAGGCGGACCGAATGTTAGACATGGGTTTTCTACCAGACATCCAGAGTATTCTGAGGTGTCTGCTAAGGCAGCGACAGACACTCCTTTTCTCGGCTACCATGCCTGACGATATCCGTCATCTGGCACAAGATATCCTACATGATCCGGTCACAGTGCAAATCGGCCGCATAATGCCGGCAACCACTGTGTCACATGCATTATACCCGGTTAAGCAACACCTCAAAACTGCACTATTGATAGAACTCTTACGCCGTACCGAAACAAAATCAGTACTTGTCTTTACACGTACCAGGTATCGCACCGAGCGCGTTGCACAGCAGCTTAAAAGAGCGGGCTTCAAGGCTACCTCACTGCAAAGCGATCTGTCTCAACCCAGGCGTCAGGCCGCACTTGATGGTTTTCGTACTGGCGCGTTTAAGATTCTGGTGGCTACCGACATTGCCGCCCGTGGTATCGATGTTTTGCGTATTTCCCACGTCATTAACTACGACATGCCTGAGAGTATAGATGCCTACACCAATCGCATCGGCCGCACAGGACGGGTTAATAGAAACGGTGATGCGCTAACATTCGTGACGAGTGTAGACGCGTCCATGGTAGATGATCTTGAGCGTATTCTTAACGTGAAACTGGAGCGCCGTACGCTACAAGGCTTTGATTATAACGTGTCTGCGCCAGACAGCGGATACGTCCGCTCTACGCAACAATTACGAAGACACACGGTACGAAATCAACGGACTAGTAACAATTAGCCATATCGCGTGATCGCCGTAGAGGGTGGTTTTGAGAACCTTCTCATAGGTAATGGATAGCATAAGAAATTTCTGCATCATCGCTCACATCGACCACGGCAAATCAACCCTCGCTGACCGCATACTCGAGCTAACAGGAGTACTCCACACTACTGCTAATGCACAGGTACTCGATAGCATGGATCTGGAGCGTGAACGCGGTATCACCATCAAGGCAAAGTCCGTGAGGATGCCATATCAGTCAGGAAGTGGCGAGAAGTATACACTCAACCTTATTGACACGCCCGGACACGTAGACTTCAACTATGAAGTATCGAGGAGTCTGAAGGCTTGCGAAGGCGCCATTCTGCTGGTTGATGCTTCGCAAGGAGTGGAAGCGCAGACCATCGCAAATGCCTATCTGGCAATTGATGCCGGACTTGAGATTATCCCGGTCATCAATAAGATTGACCTTCCCATGGCCATGATTGACGAGTGTCGTCTGCAGCTGGAAGATATGTTAGGTTTGCTGACTAATAGCGCTTTACTCATTTCTGCTAAGGATGGGACTGGTGTTCCCGATTTGCTCGAGGCGATCGTTTCTAGGATTCCACCACCCCGGGGAAGCTCGGATGAGCCTCTAAAGTGTCTTATTTTTGACTCCTATTACGACTCTTATCGCGGGGTGATACCACACATCCGGCTCTTTTCCGGTAGCTTGCACTGCGGCGATAGGATCATGATTAAGTCCACATCCAAGGTTTTTGAGGTTGACGAAGTGGGCTATTTCTTGCCGCAAATCACGCCTTCCGATAGGTTAGTAGCAGGAGAGGTTGGCTACGTCGGCGCGACTATCAGAAAGGCTGGTGATATCCACGTTGGTGATACCATTATATCGCCAGACTACGTTGAAACCCCGGCTATACTTGGATTCAAGCACTCCCAACCTATGGTGTTCTGCGGTATCTATCCCATCGATAGCAACGATTATGGTAAGCTTACAACGGCACTGGAGAAGTTTCAGCTCAACGATTCCTCTATTGTATATGAAAAGGAGAGTTCTGCGGCGCTGGGCCATGGTTACCGTCTCGGATTTCTGGGCATGCTGCACATGGAAATCGCTCTCGAGAGATTGAAGAGAGAATACGAGCAGGAGCTTATATCCACTATGCCCTCAGTTGTCTACAAAGTGGTCACTACCCGCGGAGAAGCTCTGATGCTAGACAACCCATCCAAGTTTCCCCCCACTCATTATATCGACCACATCGAAGAGCCAATAATCAGGGCACGAATCATCGTTCCAAATGACTTCGTGGGGGCGTGCATGGAGTTGTCCGAATCTAAACGTGGTACCATGGTAAGCATGGAAAATCCGGACACCAGGCGGGCGCTCCTAACCTATGATTTACCTCTCGCTGAAATGACCACTGGCTACTACGATAAGCTCAAGAGCGTCAGCCGGGGATATGCCAGCATGGACTACGATCTTGCTGGCTATCGTAGCGGCGACCTCGTCAAGGTGGATATACTCGTCAAGGAGAATCAAGTTGACGCTTTGTCTTTTGTGGCTGTACGCGATAGCGCCGTTCCTAGAGGCCGAGCACTGATACATAAACTGAGGAAGCTTATTCCCAGACACCTGTTTGAGATAACTTTACAGGCTGCTATCGGCGGCAAGATAATAGCGAGAGAAGACATTGCCCCGGTAAGAAAGGATGTTTTGGCAAAATGCTATGGCGGTGATATCACACGCAAGAGAAAACTCCTTGAGAAGCAGAAGGAAGGCAAGAAACGAATGAAGATGGTGGGTTCGGTGGAGGTGCCCCAGGAGGCATTCATGCTGCTATTGAAGATGGAGGAGTGAGTGTGAGGGGGCTTTATATCCATCTCCCTTTCTGCGTCAAGAAGTGCAGCTATTGCGATTTCTATTCCCTGCCGGCACGATTAGGTTCCCTCGAGTCTTATGTACAAGCAGTCGTGCATGAATCCTGTAGATATGCCGGTCTATCCTTCCAGACTCTGTATCTGGGAGGAGGCACACCGAGCTTGCTCGGGGCTAGAAACCTCAGAAACCTCGTCGGTGGTATCAGAAAGTCGCTGGATCTTTCTAAGCTTGTTGAGTCCACAATCGAAGTAAACCCCGAATCTGCCACCAGTGAACTGTTTGAAGCTGTGAAAGAGGCAGGATTTAATCGTGTCTCTATTGGCGTTCAATCACTTTCTGACCATGAACTCCAGAGCGTTGGCAGAATCCACAACGCAGCCCAGGCTATTGAAGCCATAAAGATAGCCAGGAGACTTGGCTTCAAGTCCGTCTCTGTCGACATAATTATCGGGCTTCCCGGACAGTCATGGTCAACACTACGCAAAGCGCTGGAAACCCTGGTCGGCGCTGGCGTCGCACACATTTCACTGTACTGCCTATCTCTTGAAGAGGGCACACCCCTGGAGAAGAGTCCGCCAGAGGATCTGCCACTCGACGACACGCAGGCTCAACTCTTTGAGCAGGCGAGGGCATTCCTTCTCGGGTGCGAGTTTGCCCACTATGAGATATCAAACTTCGCCCTCAAAGGGTATGAATGCCTGCATAATCTCAACTACTGGCGAGGAGGCGAGTATGTCGGACTGGGGCCTGCAGCAGCCTCGCACCTTTACGGTAGACGATTCAGGAACCGTGCTGACCTGGATGCTTACGTTGAGAGACCGGACGGCATAATCGAAGATGTCGAAGAACTGAATGCGAGAGACAAAGCATCTGAGGAAGCAATGCTGCGTCTTCGTCTGCTGGTGGAAGGATTGGATGTAAGCGAGCTTGCAGCAAGATTTGGGCAGGATAACATTGAACCCCTTACTAGTCGACTCGACCGCATGGCTCATGATAGGCTGCTCGTTTTCGATGGCTTGCGGTATCGGCTGACGCCTTCCAGGATACTGACATCAAATCCAATATTTGCCGAAGTCCTCTGTTTCTGAGGTCTTCGATTCGCGGTACAGGCTCTCAACATCTCCGCTTCATGTAAATCGTCAAGGAAAGTGGGACACATTAAAGACACAACGTAATGGACACTCTAGGGCTTGCTCGTGGCCTCCTATGAACCTCATAATGGTCTATCTAACAGCGGATAAAGGGCCCACCATTGAACCTAGCTTTATCTGAGTTCGCGCCCTAGCTTCTTTTGGATAAATCACTCTCGAATACTGGTAACAATCGTCCAGAATGTGCAATCAAGGCTATTTCTAAGGACAGAGTTTCGCAGTAAGGTTTGCCTCGTGTTGCCTGAGCCACTTCTTATACTCTCGCCATCTGTGACAGTGTTGAGCTACCAGTTCCCAGAATCTCTTTGAATGATTCATCTCTTTCAGATGGGCAAGTTCATGGATAACAACATAGTCGATCACAGGCTCTGGCGCCATTATTAGTTTCCAGTTAAAGCTAAGGTTTTTCTTATGAGAGCAGCTGCCCCAGCGAGTCTTTTGACCTCGTATGACAATTCGTTTGCAGTGAATGCCCATCTGAGAACTCAGTCTATCTACTCTCTCGTTTATCAGCCTAGCAGCCTCCGCCCGATACCACTGTTCCAAAGCCAACTCCAAGATACCATTTTTAAATAATCCGTGACTCACTGCCAGTGTATCTCCCTCTAGCGTTACACTATCAACTTCACTGTGGTTTTCCCGCTTGACTAGCTTCAAGTCTCGGCCAAGATAGGGGATAGTATCGCCACTCCCGAGTTTCTCCTCGGCATAAGGCGATTGGAAATTGCTACATCTTGCCAGGCTACTTGAGATCCATCGTTCCCTCGATTCTAGAAGTCCAGGGAGTTGCCCAATCTTGTAAGAGTGAGGAACAACTACCGTAAGCCCCGTTTGTCGTCCCACCTCGAGCCGAACATGCCTTGCCCTAAGGCTTCGCTTAACTGTATATGTGATGGTTTGCCCATTAATACTGGTTTCACGTTTCTCTACCATAGTTGGTTGATGCCAAGTTTCTCGTGCCATGTCTATAGTCTAGAGGTTCAACATATTGTCTGTCTAGAACATAGGGCAGAAGGAGGAGAATGACGGCTTAAAGTCACAAAAGCCTGTTTTGTTACTCAGTTGAACAGAAAGCCATTTTGTTAGGAGAGCCCACAGTTTATTAGGTTCCAGCAAATAAATAGCTGCTTTAGGGCCTATAGAAGGCTGGACAGAGATTAAAAATTGCTGCATAATGAATTCGGCAGACCATTCGAAGACTACGAAATGTCTGAGTCTGCTTCGGATGTTATATGGCAGTTCTCTTTGACAGAGTTGTTGGAGTCTATCACTTTCTAGGCGACAGGGTACCAAAGGGTATTCCATGTGTAGAGCCTAAGCCACGAAGGAGTAATCCGTGGCTTAGGAATAATCAGCCAATCGTAGCCAAAGTAAAAACAAAAGGGGATATTCGGCTAGCTATTGGTCAAGCTATTTCATTAATGGGCAATTTAAACCAGGCCATTGGTAGAGGTGATAGAGTTCTTGTAAAACCAAATTTCAACAGTCCGGACCCGTTTCCAGCAGCTACTGACCTGGCCTTTCTTCAAGTCGTGGTTGAACTTATCCTGGAAGCTGGGGCTAAAGTCACCATTGGTGAGAGCTCTGGTGGCGTTTGGCGGCCAACTAGAAAAGTCTTCAATCAACTCGGTGTCCCCGAGTTAGCTCGAAGGCTGGGTGTTGAACTTATTGCTTTTGAAGATAGGCCTAATGATTGGGTACAGATCAGGATTAATGGAGATTATTTAAGCAAAGTTATACTGCCTCGCTCCGCTTATGAAGCCGATAAGATGGTTTATCTGCCATGTATGAAGACTCACAACATCGGTGCATTTTCTGGTGCGATTAAACTGGCCTTCGGCTTTGTTGCTCCTGGGCAACGGCGTAGTTTTCACCTTGGTCATTTGCAGGAGAAGTTGGCTGAAATAAGTCTTTGTTGGCAGCCCGATCTCATTGTCATGGATGGCAGGAAGGCCTTCGTATCTGGCGGACCGAATAAGGGCCAATTGGTCGAGCCAGGCTTAGTGCTTGCTTCTGGTGACCTTATTGCTATCGATGTCGAGGCAATGAAGGTGCTCTTAGATTACCGGGCTTCTAATAAGATCCCTGCCAATCCTTGGGAATTACCACAAATTGCTACCGCATTGAAGCACGGATTAGGGTCAGGAGAAGGCAAGTACATAGTGGTTGACTGAATTTGTTCCTACCGGAGGTTAACTGCATCGGACATCGTAATATCGCTGCACAGAGAACCAGATTGTTCGGCTCGAGCCCCGGAGTTAAGATAGATACAGTCGAACGGCTTGCTGGTGACTTTACGGCGGTAATGTCGTGGCTGAGGCCTCTTTACAGTAATCGGAGTTTAGTGTTCCCTTGTATGCTCTCACCCGATAATAGTAGGTAGTACCGGCATAGAGAAAGGTATTACTGTAACTGGTAACACCGGCACCTACGGTGGCTATCTGGGAATAGGAACCAGAGCCTGTCTTCCTCTCTATCTTGAAGCCAGTCTCATCACTGGAATTGTCCTGCCAGGTGAGGTCTATCCTGCTTGATGATATAGCTGTGGCTACCAGATTCGACGGAGCTTCTGGCGGTGGACCTATCGCCGTCTTGAAGTACCGGTAGCTTGACCAACTTGAGGTGGTACCGAAGCTGTTCCTGGCGTTAACACGCCAGTAGTAGGTGGTGTTCCACTTGAGTATCCCTGGTGCTATGTCATAATAGAGGGTGGTTATCCCGGTCTCGTTAACTAACAAACTGGTGAAACTGGAGCTGGTCGATACCTGTACCCCGTAAGAGACGGCTCCGCTTGAAGCATTCCACTCCAGCCTCGGCGTTAAGCTGGACACTGTTGAGGCACTAGCTGGTGACTTTAATATCGGCGCTGCCGGCGGCGGTGGTAGAGTTGTTGCTGAGGCCTCATTGGAATAATCAGAGTTGCCAGCAGCACTATACGCTCTCACCCGATAATAGTAGGTAGTACCGGCACTAAGAATGGTATTACTGTAACTGGTGACACCAGCACCCACGGTGGCTATCTGGGAATAGGAGCCAGAACCTGTTTTCCTCTCTATCTTAAAGCCGGTCTCATCACTGGAGTTGTCCTGCCAGGTGAGGTCTATCCGGGAGGAGGAGATGGAAGTAGCTATTAGATTGCTCGGAGCGTTGGGTGGTGGCCCTAGTGCTGTCTTAAAGTAGCGGGAGGTGGACCAACTTGAGGTGCTACCAAAGCTGTTCCTGGCGTTAACACGCCAGTAGTAGGTAGTGTTCCACTTGAGTATCCCTGGTGCTATGTCATAATAGAGGTTTGTTAGCCCAGTCTCGTTAACTAATAAAGTGGTGAAACTAGAGCTGGTCGATACCTGTACCCCGTAAGAGACAGCTCCACTTGAAGCATTCCACTCCAGCCTCGGCGTCAGGCTGGACACTGTTGAGGCACTGGCTGGAGACTTTAATGTCGGTGCTGCTGGTGGCGGTGGTAGGGTTGTTGCTGAAGCCTCATTGGAATAATCAGAATTGCCAGCAGCATTATATGCCCTCACACGATAATAGTAGGTAGTATTGGCACTAAGAAGGGTATTACTGTAACTGGTAACACCGGCACCCACGGTGGCTATCTGAGAATAGGAGCCAGTCCCTGTCTTCCTCTCTATCTTAAATCCGGTCTCATCACTGGAGTTGTCCTGCCAGGTGAGGTTAATCTGTGAGGAAGAGATGGGAGTGGCTACTAGGTTAGAGGGGGCATTCGGCGGTGGTCCTACTGCTGTCTTAAAATACCAATAGCTTGACCAGGCGGAGGTGCTATCAAAGCTGTCCCTGGCGTTAACACGCCAGTAGTAGGTGGTGCTCCAGTTGAGTGTCCCTGGTGCTATGTCATAATAGAGGTTGGTTATTCCGGTCTCGTTAATTAGTAAATTGGTGAAGCTGGAGCTGGTCGATACCTGTACCCCATAAGAAACGGCTCCACTTGAAGCATTCCACTCTAGCCTGGGGGTTAAGGTAGGTACCGTCGAACCACTTGCTGGTGACTTTAATATCGGCGCTGCCGGCGGCGGTGGTAGAGTTGTTGCTGAAGCCTCATTGGAATAATTAGAGTTGCCAGCGGCATTATACGCCCTCACCCGATAATAGTAGGTGGTGCTGGCAGTAAGACCAGTATTGCTGTAGCTGGTAACATTGGCACCTACGGTGGCTATCTGAGAATAGGAGCCAGTGCCTGCCTTCCTCTCTATCTTAAATCCGGTCTCATCACCGGAGTTGTCCTGCCAGGTGAGGTTAATCTGGGAGGAAGAGATGGGAGTAGCTACTAGGTTTGAGGGTGGCCCAAGTGCTGTCTTAAAATACCAATAGCTTGACCAGGCGGAGGTGCTATCAAAGCTGTCCCTGGCGTTAACACGCCAGTAGTAGGTGGTGCTCCAGTTGAGTGTCCCTGATGCTATGTCATAATAGAGGTTGGTTATCCCGGTCTCGTTAACTGACAAACTGGCGAAGCTGGAGCTGGTCGATACCTGTACTCCATAAGAGACAGCTGCACTTGAAGCATTCCACTCCAGCCTCGGCGTTAGGCTGGGCACAGTTGAGGCACTAGCTGGTGACTTTAATGTCGGTGCCGGTGGTGGTGGTGGTAGGGTTGTTGCTGAGGCCTCATTGGAATAAGCAGAATCACCGGCAGCACTATACGCCCTAACCCGATAGTAGTAGGTAATACTGGTACTAAGAAGGGTATTACTATAGCTGGTAACACCGGCACCTACGGTGGCTATCTGAGAATAGGAGCCAGAGCCGGTCTTCCTCTCTATCTTAAAGCCAGTCTCATCACTGGAGTTGTCCTGCCAGGTGAGGTTGATCTGGGATGAGGATATGGCATTAGCTATTAAGTTGCTCGGAGTCTTAGGTAGGGTGGGTGCTACCCCATAAATGTACCGGATGCCCGCTATGTCATCAGCATGAAGAGCACGCTTCGTTGTACCTGTAAAACCGTAGCCGTACATTACTTTGGCGCTATCCGCAGCGTTGTATAGATCGTCCAGACAAAGAAAGTGCCCAAATTCGTGCAGAGCTACAGTTTGGACATCATACTGACCGGACGGGGGAGTCGCTGCCGCGCTAAAGGTGTAGTAATCGTTAAACTCCATATCACACTCTACTATATTATTGTTACTCGGGTAGTACCAGATATGCGTCAGTGCTATAGTCCCCCCGCTCCCGAAGTTTCTCCACAAAATCTCGTTAACTCCATCATAAGAGCTGACATCTGTAACCGTAGTGGTTCCAGCATAGCTAAAGGAAAACTGGGCACCGGCGGCATTCCAAGTTGCCGCTGCAGCCTGCACCGCCGCTCCCTCTCCAGTGCAGTCGGCACAGTTTTCATTGATTCGATAGTTTACCACTGGAGCAGGAGGATGAGGCCAAGAAAGACCTGAGTAGGAGTACGGAGACGTAGCGACAGATAAGGGGACATCCAATTCCTCATCTGACAGGGCTTGACCCTTGAGCACCTTGTCTACCCGCTCTTTGAACTTGGCTAAAGGCAAATCGCCAACTTTATCTCCCGTGATTGTAAACTTACCCCGGAAGCTGCCGTAGACTTCAAACTGCTCCTCAGGAAGCTGGAGTTTTGAGTCTTTTACCTCAGGAAGCTGCGCCTTGGAAAGTTTCTTAAGAAATACCACTACCCTCTCACCCTGGTCAAAGCTGGGCATGTCGGATACCCACTCTCCTATTTCATCAACCTCTCCCCCAGGGAAGGTGACGGTAATCCTGTCCTGGCTCGCTGGGCCCTTCAGCCTTTCCTCTACCAAGAGAACCACCGAGGTGTAAATCCCGGTATGCTCATCGTTCCAGTAGCTGCTACGTTCAACAACCGTCCCAACTACAACGGAGGCAGCACCATTGACAAGATCCTCTAGGGGCGATTTTCCTGCCTCAGCTTGTGCTGCCTTGGTAAATGGTAACGGCAACATCGAACTGATAACCATAATGAGTACAGAAATAATTACCCAACGAAATCGTTTCGTATTACCACCCCCTTTTACTACCGAGCTAAGATATCACTCATTTTCTCAATAAATTGATGCATCGGTATATCGCCACCGATTATATTATTGTCAGGTTCCAACCCTCATCAAATCCATAGCTGTTAATGCTGAAATGCATATGATGAGGGCTCGGGCAACCTCCTGACGCACACACACTTGACCCCCAACCTTATGTTGGTCGCAAAATACCATTTCTTATACATAGTATTTCTATGGAAACTATTATACAGCTATCTGAGAAACAGTCAATAGTTCTTTTGTACGGTGTTCAGGCCATACTATGAGTTAAGAAGTCACAAAGAGCCATTTTGTGTGAGTAACATGCTACCTGCTCTCTTTGTTAGATTTTGCAGAAAATCTACTGTGGGTGCCGTCGCAGTTAAAGCCCCCTGAGAAACTCAGGCCTGAGAAGAGCAGGGTCTCTTGCTGCCAAAACTACTTTTAGGTCCCTGAGCATCATCTCCCTGTCCTGCGGCAACTTGCCCCGGACGGAAAGATAGTTTGAGGCATGCATTGAGCTAAAGAAGCAATCGGTAAAGGTGGAATTCTCTATGATCAATCTCAGTTCCTCCAGGGATTGGAAAGGAGAAAGAGGATGGAATTCATTCCGTTCCCACTGCTCATAGAGCGGGGTACCGGGGACGAGGGTCAAAGTCAAGGCTCCGACATAATCCGGGTCAATCGCAGTGAGTATTTTGGCTGTCTCAAACACGTGTTTCTTGCTTCCCTCGATACCGCCAAGTCCTAAAATTACCGTCACAGAAAAGCTTATCCCGGCTTCCTTTACTTTCTTTCCCGCCTCGACCACTTCGTCTGAACTCACCCCTTTACCTATCTTCTGGAGCAGTTCAGCATCGCCGGTCTCGAGCCCTGTGTAAAAGATATCTAAGTTGAGCTGTCTTAATTCCTTAAGTTCATTGGAGTTCCTGCGCAGGATATCCTGTGGCGTAGCATATGTACCAATTCTTTCCACAGCAGGCAGTTTTTCATTCAAGTACTGGAAGACCTCCCTCAATTTAGGAAAGGGGTAAACAAGGGCATCGCCATCCTGGAAAAATATCCTCTTGCCATCCCAACGTTGAGCCACGGCATAGACCACCTTAGAAATATTAGGAAGACGAATGCGACTCTGAGTGAATAGGACTACGGCATCTATTTCACTCTTGATATCATCGACGTCTCGTATTTGAAGCTTTGAGCCATAGTACCCACAGAAAGTGCAGGTATTGTTGGAGCAGCCGCTGGTTAAAGGGAGAAAATAGCTTTTCCATTCGCTTGGAGGCCGGATGATATCAGGTCTATTGAAGCTCATGTGCCGATTCAGTTTCACGGGATACTAGACTGATTTAGAGGTACCCTTTAAGACTTATTTTATCACTGATGATAATCTAGCCTCAAGATTAGAGAGACATAAAGGATACACTTATTGAGCTAGCCTATTAGATTGTATAATGGTATATAATATTTGGATGATACCATATAAAGGAGGAGGGTGACACATGAGGTTTGAGAGCAGTATCGAAATTAATGCCCCTACCCAGAAAGTCTGGGCGCTGATAGATAAGCTTGAAGAGTGGCCACAATGGATGCCGTCTATCAAGAAGATTGAGAGGGTCTCTAAGGGGCCTTTGACAATAGGCTCACAGCTTGCTGTCACGGCTAAGGTAAGCGGGCTTACGGTTACATTATTGATGACGATTACGGAGTTTGTCTCAGAACGGACCGTGGTCATGAAAGGGAAATCCCTGGGTACTAATTTGACACGCTTCTATAATCTGGAACCTGTAAATGGCAAGACGAAGGTTACCATTGGCGGCGACGTTTCAGGGGCTTTGGCTTGGATGGCATGCCGTGGTGGTAAAAAGGTCTCAGCCGAGATTGCCCAAGCAGCGAAAAAGAAAATAGAGAGGTCGGCGTAACAAGCCGAAAACCTTTACGGGAGTGGGTATAAGCTCAGTCAGTTCGAATACAGCCATGAGGGTGTTGATATAACCTTTCGGGCTTTGTAGCTTGCCTCGCTTTGTCTGATGCCAGACTAATATGCAAAGGAAAACAGAAAGTTTCGCCAGTTCAATC
>CAISEW010000058.1 GCA_903884455.1 uncultured Chloroflexota bacterium
CGGGCTGAGGTAGTGCAATAGAACTTCCGATTATAGATGAAGGCAGATTCTGCCGATACAACTTCACCATCCACAATCAAACAAGAGAAATGCAACCACCCCTTCTTGACAAATTGCGCTGCTATATCTCGGTAGAACCCCTCCAATTTGGGATCAGAGAACACGCCTTTGACATTCGCAGATTGCCAGCGCCTCTGATGCAGGTCAACGAACCGGCTTAACATGTTATCGAGATTGTCCCCAGTGCAATCTCGAAATCGAACAGTGTGCGACTTTTCGAGAGAACGCAATTTCCGACGGAGTACGTGCCTCCTGCTCGGGCTTAACCAGCGAGAGTATTCATCCCATGTTGAGGGTAATGTAATATACGGCGCTAGAGTCTTCGCTCTTTCCTGCATAACCAGATTGCTTGTGGGTGAAGAAATACAGCTTCGCAACAAGTCCAGGAATTCGCAATCATCCGGCACCCAGGTCAGCCTCAATACTGATTCGCCTTTGGCGAGCTCCTCTTCCAGATAAGCAAGGAATGCAGATATAGCTTCTTCCTCGTTACCTGAACTTATCAGCCCTATATGATTGCAGTTCAGCGAGCCTATGGTCTCCAGGGCATGAATCTTAAACAAACCGATTCGATACTCTGCCCTCATGAGTGGGACAATACCGATGAGCTGGCCCTCCTTTTCAATAAGAAGTACATTCAGTTTCTTGCTTTCTCCGAAGTGTTTCCACCAGGTCAATAGCCACTCGTGAGTTAGATATATAGGGTTATTATCGCCACTTTTTCGCAGAAGGCTATCCCAGACCTCTGATAGCGATTCAAACTCGTTAGATTCCGAAATTATTCTTATCTTGGTATCTGTCATTTAACAAGAGTTCCAAGGCGGATATTCCCCACCTGGCAATATTGATAGGCTAATCGATCTGATCGTTCAATTATAAGAAAGGGGCTGCGCAAGCGGCTTTTCTTTCCAGAAGTGCCACCACAGCAACCTTAGGTATTTAGCCTCGGCATAAATCCTGGGGCCAAATTTGGCATGTGCTTTCCGGGAGGCAATGTTACTCTTGTCTACCGCATTTCGTGACACAAATATCCCCTTTCCCCTGAGGAATTCGAACCTTTTAAAATAGCCGTATGCCATTAGGCCCTTGCTCTGATATTCAGGGATCGTCAGAGTACCGCCGGCGCAAGCTTCATGGTTCAAAAAGTCCACTTTGTAGGGAAGGCCATCAACAGCTTTGTGAGCTTCCTCATTCAGAGCCACCCATCCTATGTGGGCAATCTCCCCTCTAGCGAAAATGCAGAAGGCTATCGCGCCTTTGTCTAACATACTCCTGGCCCTGACAAAGCGTCGACGGAAATCGAAACCGATAGCCACCGCCAGTTCATCAGCCTCCTTGTTGCTACTAATTATCTCCAGGGCTAAATCCTTGATTCCAGGCAAGAAGTCAGCCTCATTTCTCTCCTTAAGTGTATGTTCGTAGAGATAATAGTCTCCGTACAAAAAGGACCAGGCTTTCACAAAATCAAAACCGCGTGTGAG
>CAISEW010000059.1 GCA_903884455.1 uncultured Chloroflexota bacterium
CTATAGATAGAACATGACGTCACCGTCTAATTTTTAAGCATACGTAGAGAAATAATAACGGTAACGATGAAGAGACCGTCCCAGGCATCAGCTCAAAAGGCGATGACGACAAGAGTAGCTACTGAGTTACCACTAGATAACCGAGTTAGGTATGGGGAGATTCTTGGATTCATAGCTGGTGATGGGAGTCTGGGAAAAACCCATAATGGCGTGTCATTTGCGAATAGCGATTCTTATTGCATAAAGAGAATGCTGGAGAATTTTTCAGTCATATTCGGCACTAAAATCGCGGATTTTGGATTTTACTTGGGTATACCAACGGCAACCCTTTCAAGTGATGCAGATGATTATTGGAAAACCACGATCGGGGCGCCAGAAATCAAAATTAAAAATTACAAGAAAACGAAGAAAAAGTTTGGTTGGTTGAAGGTGGATATACACAATAAACAAATTAAGGAGGCCATAAAATCAGGCATCGGAAGGATTTTGAGCGGTGAAGAAGCTGATGACGCAGTTGTGAGGGGTTTTCTGAGAGGCTTTTTTGCTGCTGAAGGAACAATAATACCTGGTAAATATAGAAAAGAGATACCGAATGCGGTCCAATTTCCTCAGAAAGGAAAACAAGTCCCGATTCGTATCCGTGCCATACTTCGAAGTTTTGGGATTGAAAGTAGGGTAGTGATAAAACAAAAAAAAGCCGACTACTACTGTGCTAATATAACCGGGTTTGAGAACTACCAAAAACTGGCTTTATTAGGAATTGTTGATCTGCACCCCGAAAAAAAACAACGCCTAACGATAGGATTAGGGGCATATAGAAAGATAGTCTCGCGTAAGCTGGTGCTGCCTATCAAGCTACTAAAGATTTTGCATGATGGACCTAGAACAAGAACCCAAATCTATGCCGCAGTGGATTCTTACCCCCAAAGAGTGAACGGGCTTCTCTATTCTAAAACAAGCTATTTGGTAAAGAACGGACTAATACAAAAAAATTGTTTGGAAGATGGAACTATCTTATGGAGTGCCACTGAGGCAGGACACCGATTGGCGCTGGAGTAAGCTTCCGAGTTGCCACTCCATTAACGGCCGTTGAAGAGCCGCCTGTGCTCTGCCAGGGCCTGGGAAACGGCTTCACGCACGGCATCGTCGGTTATCTCGTTCTGCCGGACGTTTATGGTCAGCATGTGGAACCCCTTGCTTCTCTTGGTCTCTGTTATGGCTCCTGAAGAGCGCATCCTCTGCAGGCAAGACTCGAAAAGCGCCCCGGCCTCCTTGTCGCCGCTCAGCTTCTGGCGCATCTTGTTCTTCACAGTGGTGTCGTCGCTGCACACGCCTCCCAGGGCGGCCTTGTTTGTACCGAGGCTGAAGCAGACATAGCAGATGAGCCTGTACATCTGCGGCGGGGAGATGCCCCTGCCCCTGAGATCCAGGTTCCTGGCGCTGGCCAGGGTGAAATCCTCCAGGGGGAGGCGCTTCGGAAGCTGGGGGGGCGGTTGGACCGGATTTTCCTCGAAACGCCTCAGCTGGCCAACCATGCCACGTGATTTCAGGGAATGGTACAGGTCGCCATAGTCGGTGGCAAACTTCAGCATGGAG
>CAISEW010000060.1 GCA_903884455.1 uncultured Chloroflexota bacterium
CACCAACTTGGCGCGTTTTGTGTTCAACGTCCCACGCGTTGTTGCCCGTGTGAATAACCCCAAGAATGCCTGGATGTTCACACCGGTGATGGGAGTAGACGTGGCAGTCAATCAGGCTGATTTAATGGCCCGTCTGATTGCTAAAGAGTCTGTGACTAAATAGCATCACGACATTGCTCAGGTGGCGGCAAGGGCGGTACTCATTAGCAAAAAGGACTGCGGCCCAGCGCATAGATATTCTCCAGCCATTCAACGCTACAGCTCCAACCTCATTATGGCCGTGACATGCCTAGATATTCGAGAAACTATCAATTGAGTGAATCGGATGGCTTATGCGTGACTTCCTTCGACATTTCGTCACTATGTTGACCCAATTTGACCCTGCGCCTTATCAGGTGAACGGCGACAAACACCACAGCCATTATAGCCACGAAGCCAATGACGATCCAGGCGGAATACTCGGGTCCCACATCCTTTAAGCCGAGCCTGGCTAAAGTCCCCAAGATGATTAATGTTCCATCATAGACAATGGAAGAAAATACGATGGCCAGCACCACCTTGTAGTAACGGACGCGCATTGTGCCAGCAGCCACCGATGATACCTGCATCAAACCCGGCGTCAATCTGGCAGCAACTATCACCGGTATGGTCCAGCTACCTAGCCTATTCTGAAATTGCTCAAAGTTACGCCGCAGAAATTTGGAACGTTTACCGACCCAGTCTACAAATCTGGTGCCCAGCAGCCGACTTACCCAGTAAAGAATGCCCGTTCCCAGCAGTCTGCCACCCCATATCATCAGAATGATAAGAAGCACTGGCCATGATAAGGCCCCCAATTCGTAGGTAGCGAAAAACAAAATGGTGTCAAGTACGAACGGAAAGGGAATACCAATGTCGCATGACATGGTTATGAAAAATATGGCTGCCAGTCCCCCTGGATTATTAACGTTTATGGAGGCAGCCAGTGTAGAAAGTGCTCCGTTTATCCAGTCAATCATAGTACGACTCAGGCTATTGTTGCATAAAATGTGGATAGGGACAATGCCTGATTTTAACTCAATTAAATTGCCTCGATAGGCTGTAGCTTCATGCTCAGGACGCGCCGAGCTCAGTATAGTAAAATATTGTTACATGGACTTATACTGGTATACCAATTACGGAGATAACTGATGCTGAAAAGTGTGCCACCCCGGTTTGTCTTAATATTTTGGCCTGTGGCGGACAGACTTTTGAGAGTAATCTATCACATCAGGCCCCTGAAAGCCGATGATAGCGGCATCATGCGCTTCAACCTTTGCCACTACAAAGGCCTCACCAAGATGCTAAATGACGGCTCCGAAGTGAAAACCGGAGACATAATCATAGAGCTTCATTTGAACAACGCCTGGTTTAAAAGAAGACGCAATCTTAATTTAAGCGCCTCACAATCGCCCCGAGAATTCCTGGGTTCCCTTGCACAGGACCTCCACCTTCTAGCCCAGCAAGTAGCCAGCGGGATGTTTGGCAATATTACAGCGCTCCATGGCATCACCCTCCTGCATGTAGCCGCCAGACGACTGGGATTCCAGGTTGATGAATTGCCCGATAGCCTGTGGAAGAAGGGGGCCCGCTTCTATATGGCCGGGTTAATGCAAGTCTACCATTTGCGGGGAGATGAAGTGTCGGGACTAAGAGAAAAAACTTGGGAGCTAAAAGAAATCTGGCTCTCCAGGGCAGCACTTTTGAGCAAGTACGGCCCAAAAAATCCATGAATTCGCTCGTGTGCCGAAAACCGGCTTGCTAAGCTGAAAGCTCTTCTTCTGATTCAAGAAGCTCAGGTATGGTGACAAAATCAAAACCCCTCTCTATGAGGGTCTCAATAACGAAGGGCAGAGCTTGGAGCATGTGGCTGCGGTCGTATCTTAGCTTGGTATCGCGACCATCATGAAGGACAATTACGCCACCGGGCTTAGCCCGCTGAATAATAGCCTGTACAATCTCCTCGCCAGATTTTTCTGCCTTCCAGTCACTGGTCATGTTGTCCCAGGTGACGACCGTGTAGCCGAGCTGTCGAACAGTTCGCATCAGCCAAGGGGTACGAAAACCGTGGGGAGGACGAAAGAGCTTGGGCTCAAGTCCGGTACACTCATAGATTGCCTGACGGGTCATCTCAATGTCATGAGCCACCGTTTTCCCCCGTCTCAAGCATAGTGACTTCTGGTGATGGTAGGAGTGATTTCCAATCACATTTCCTGCTGTCACTATCCGCCGGCAGGTCTCAGGATAACGTCGAGCGTTTTGTCCAATGATGAAGAAGGTCGCTTTTATTCTGTATTGCTCCAATATGCTGAGAACTTGAGAGGTGTAGGGCTCGTTTGGGCCGTCATCAAAGGTCAGCGCAATCCGGAGACGGTTGCGGTTGCCACTAGACAATACCTTGCCATAAAACCGGGAGCGAGGGTTGACCCCATGGTAAGTAAACAGTGTACTCACAACACCAATATCAAAAACATAAATGAATCTTCCCACAGCCTCAAACGCGGGGCTGATATTCAACCAAAGTAAACCAAAGAAAAGGGCAACATACACCCAGGATGCTTTAATTCTCTGCCAGGAAAAACTGGCAACCACTGTTTGCCAGGCCTTGGACGGCCAGTCTTCCAGCTTTTCGGAAATTGGTGTATACCAGAAAAGGACTGAGAAGTAATCCACAATCCAGTTCCAGTATTGATTCACCACACCTATCCTCTTCAAGCGACGGGCCGAGGTAAGGACAAAGAGCCGGGGGATAATGCCTCCCTTACCAGCTCTCTTCAGTCTCAAGGAAAATTCGTACTCCTCGCCATAAAACTTGATGCTGGTATCAAATCCCCCTACTTCCAGTAGTGCTGAGCGTCGCACGGCAAAGTTACACCCCCATATAGCACCGCCCTTATTAAGAACTTTCCGGAAAAGCTGGTCTGTGATAATGCTGAAGAAATTACTAATGTAGGAGGTAATCTTGGTGAACTTGCCAGCATCGCAATAGGCATAGGGCCCGCTTATCGCCACCATCTCTGGCTCCCGAACAAAGCGCGACACGAAGGTTGAAAGCCAGTAAGTTGGTGCCTGAGTATCGGCATCGATGAAGGCGATAATTTCTCCTGTTGCTGTTTCGGCGCCTTTTTGTCGGGCGCAGGCAGGACTTCGCTTACTTTCATCGACAACTTTGGCTCCCCAATTGAGAGCTATCTTGGCGGTATTGTCCGTGCTGGCATTATCAACTACAATGACCTCATACTCGCCGGCGTAGTCCTGCTTTCTTATAGACTCCAAACACGAAAGCAGATAGTTTTCCTCATTATAAGCTGGTATGACCACCGACACGAAGGGGAGCCCTTTAGAGCGGGCTGTCGGTAACGGCACTATGTTATCCTCGTTATCCTCGCTCATAACCTATCAACGCTGGAATACATAGCTCGCTTATATTATATCACACATTGTCAAGACTTGTTGGTGGCACATCGGCATAACATATACCCACTAGCTGAAATTACACTTTTCATCTTCCCGTCTGGTGGCAGCAGAAGTGAACTACTTCGTAAGTCTTGACGAGACAGGCCCAATGAGGGTATCTTTTAGTCGCCTATCACTATCCGATTTTAACCCGCTCCTAGGTGGCAGGTTTTACATACGCCGTGGCAAAATCAAAAGGGACTTCACAGCGTAGGGAAGGATGTAGAATGAGAACTTACATTCTGGCTATTGACCAGGGTACCACCGGGACAACAGCACTTATTGTTGACCGTGATGGGAGCATACGTGGGCGTGGTTATGCCAGGATTCCCCAGTACTATCCCAAGCCAGGCTGGGTGGAGCATGCTCCCTCGGAGATTTGGGAGCAGACTTTACATGCGGTCAGCCAAGCCCAGCATGCTGCCGGAATTGGGGATGCGGATATCGCCGCCATAGGCATCACCAACCAGCGGGAGACGACCATACTTATAGATAGAGTAACTGGAGAGCCTATAGGGCGGGCTATCGTGTGGCAATGCCGCAGGACGGCAGATAAATGTGATCAACTCAAAGCACAGGGGATGGCCGAAATCATCCAAGCCAAGACTGGCCTGGTAATCGATGCCTACTTTTCGGCAACAAAGATACAGTGGTTTTTGGAAAACTTGCCTGGGATACGAGAGCGTGCGGAACGGGGTGAGATTCTATTTTGTAACGTGGACGCTTGGTTGCTCTGGAAACTCACCAACGGCAGAGTACATGCCACCGATTTCTCAAATGCATCTCGCACCATGCTGTTCAACATCAATACTCTGGATTGGGATGACGAACTACTGCGACTTTTTAACATTCCGCGTTCTATGCTACCAGATGTTTACCCCTCGATTAACATTTTTGGCTATACCGAGGATGGAATTCCCATTGCTGGAGTAGCCGGTGACCAGCAGGCGGCCTTGTTTGGCCAGGCATGCTATCAGCCTGGTATGACTAAGGTGACATATGGCACAGGTGCTTTTGTGCTTATGAACATAGGCAAGAAACCTGTCGTAGCCAGACATGGGTTGCTGACTACTTTGGCTTGTAGCCTCGACGGGGAGGCAGAGTACGCTTTGGAAGGCAGTGTATTTATTGCGGGGGCAGCTATCCAATGGCTACAGGATTTAGGATTAATCAGGGAGGCAGGGGAATCAGAGCAACTGTCAATGGAAATAAAGGATACCGGTGGTGTGTACCTGGTACCCGCTTTTGTGGGCCTGGGGGCACCTCACTGGGACATGTATGCGCGCGGTACGCTCGTCGGGCTGACTCGCGGCAGCGGCAAAGCCCAGGTTGTCAGAGCTACTGTGGAATCAATCGCTTATCAGGTAACGGACGTTTTGGAAGCGATGGTGGCTAATTCGTGTCTTCGGCTGGCGGAGATACGGGTGGATGGTGGGGCTGCGACTAACAACTTCCTGGCACAGTTTCAAGCTGACATCGCCGGGATAGAAGTATCTCGACCAAAAATGTTAGAGACGACGGCTCTAGGAGCAGCCTATCTCGCTGGCTTGGGGATAGGGTTTTGGAAATCTGGTCAGGAGATAGAAGCACTACGGGAAGTAGGCCAGCGGTTCACGCCACGTATGGAAGCCACAGAACGTCAGGCGTTGCGCCGTGGTTGGGAAAGAGCATTAGAACGGGCCAAGGGTTGGCTCATAGTAAAGGAATAAAGATTAAGCTACTAGAGCCTGCTCTGCACGCAGGAGGTCAGGGGTTCGAATCCCCTCAGCTTCAGTTTACTTTTTGTGAGCTTTTCAACATCAAAAATTCGCTAGGTTTCTCTTGTCATTCACCGTCAATTCCGTAACTCGATTTGTTTGCACGACTGTTTCTGTTACAGTAGAATGGCATCGACCTAATATATTCTTGGGCAGGAGGTATTATGGCGTATTGGTTTACAACTCAAGACCCAAAAGTTCTGAACTATGGAGAACATGGACATGGAGTGTGGGTGGGTGAAAGGTTCAGAAATTCCGGGGACGCATTGAGAAGTAATGATGAAGTGGCAGTATATGAAGTTAGCCGTGCCAAAGATCGGAATAATAAGGAAGTGGGCGCTAAAGCAGTGGTGGCGATAATTCGTGTTGAAACGATAATAAACCCGCCAGAAGGTCCTGATAAAGATGGGTTTTTAAAGATCGCAAAGGCAAGGTTGATTGCTAGTGATGAGAAAGGGATTCCATCCAAACAACTGTTGAAAATCTTAAAAGGTATCAACGTTCAAGGCAAGTCAGTCGGTTCACATCTTCGTGGTTATGCGGCGAGGGTAACAATGATTGACCCTGTTATATTCGCGAGGATTAATGAACATTTCACAGAATATGAGCCTGATGACAACTACCAAATAGAAGTAGAAAAGGCTTCTCCACAAGTTCCGTCTGAGAGAATTCAGAAGCCAAAATATAACGAACAGCGCGGACATCGTAAACTAATCACTCATCCAGAATTGGCAGCTTATTGTCTTGCTCAAGCAGGCTATACTTGTGAAGCTAATGCCAATCATACTACCTTCACTTCCAAGGCTTCAGGTAACAACTATTTAGAAGCACATCACTTAGTGCCTTTGAAACATCAGCCTGACTTCGAATTCGCCTTGGATAATCCCGCAAATATCGTCGCTTTGTGCCCGAACTGTCACAGGCTTCTTCACCATGCTACTGTTGACGAAAAACAAAGCTGTTTGAGGCAGCTCTTAACTGAGGAAAGAGTTAGAAATCTTAGAGAACGGCGTATAGACGTTACGGTGGATGATATATTGGGATATTACTGAAGGTTTAAGAGAACAACGGATAAGCAACTTTAAGAGTTATACTTGTCGATCCCCTCAGCTCTGCCACTCACAAATCCGCGAACACTTCGGGGGCTATTTCCTTTACTATCCGCCGGATTTCCTCGGCGACAGCCCTGAACTCAGGAAGCGCTCGCTTGGATGTGCGTAGCTTGATGATATGGCGAATTTCGCGGAAATTCCAGGTGCAGATTATCTGGGTCTCACAGGCGTTGGGAAGGACGTAGCGAGCAATCTCAGCTTTTATCCCCTTGGCCAATAAGTCACCATAGGCTTGCCAGCAGGTCGTCATTACCTCCTCGAATTGCTTATGGGCAGATTTATTGTCCTTAATTTGAGGCGGCTCGATATATCTTGGCTCGGTTTCTTTCACATATCGCTGGCTTCTCTGGCTGTAACTTGCCAATCTGTGTCTGACAAGCTCATGGGTCAGGACGCGGCTGGCACGGATGTAGAAGGTAGCACAGGCATGTTCCACCATTGACTCATGCCCGACGTCTATCCACTTCTGAATTCGATCGGGTACTGTGCCTGTTTTATCCTGCGTGTCCCAACACAGCCTACCCGCCGTCTCTATCAATTTTTCGGCATCAGGAGTGACGGCAAGTAACTTCACCTCTACGTCATACTTATCGGTCATCGCCTATTTACTAGAGCGTAAGTTTATTGTGGCGTCCCTGGAGGGATTCGAACCCACGACCCGCTGCTTAGAAGGCAGCCGCTCTGTCCAGCTGAGCTACAGGGACAACGAAATTAAGTATAGCATGATAGGGCGTGGATGATAAGAATACAAGGGTGAGCTAGTCTTTGTGGGTCTGTGCTACATGCTTCTGCCAGCATTTCTCGTGCACATAAACAGCGCATTTGGCGCAGTAATAGATATGGGCCCTGGCTTCTTTGCCACAGACAGGGCATTTCATTACTTGCTACCTCCGTTATCTTTTTTGCTGAATCCTTCAGGACTAGCCCCTTTTCCCTTTTCCTCCCTGGAGTCAGTTACATAAAAGCCCGGTCCGTTAAATATGATGGGGACGGCAGAGAAAAGGCGACGGGCAATTCCGTGGCAGCTGGGACAATCAGCTATGGGCTTATCATTGAAGCTCTGCTTAAGCTCAAATAGCAGGTTACAATTCAGGCAGCGATATTGATAAGTGGGCATTCATATCCTCCTTTACTTTAAAAGAGGTGTTTTTTGTTCTTCTGAGCTTCGTTCCCCGGAGACTTGCGCCCTGGAGACCTGCTCCTCTATTTTGCTCTCTCTTGCTTTGAATTCGCCATCCAAATTGACGCTACCTATCTCAAAAGGCGGTCGATGAGCTTGCAATACATGCTCATCCCAACAGTAGGCGTGTATAAAGGCACCACAGGAACAATGGAAGACAACCCTGTCATAAATCAATGGATTCCCGCATACAGTACAATCAGTACAATTCATCTACTTACCTCCTGTAATTAGCACTCTTAATGCCGAAGTGCTAATTATAGCGCGCTGATAGAGTTTCAGCAAGCTTTCTGTTGGCCCTTTCTCCAAAGACTTTGGCAGCAGGGCACAAATCTCACTTAGTTGACAATCTGTTTTCTTAGCCGTTAATATGGACTTATTCCTATGGGTGTAAAATATAGCTTGCCTGAGTCCTTCAGGTCTTATCGCAACACAGTGCGAGTTGAGCTAAAGAAGGTTATCGATAGCTGTCCTCCAGCTCTCTGTAATATGCTACGATACCATATGGGCTGGCAGGATGAGCATGGACATTCCTGTAGCAGAGAATCGGGCAAATTTATTCGCTCTACCCTTTGCCTTCTTAGTTGTCAAGTGGTGGGGGGTGACACGTCGCAAGTAATGCCCGCCGCAGCAGCCGTCGAGCTCATCCACAATTTTTCTTTAATCCATGATGATATCGAAGATGCTAGCTATGAGCGTCATCACCGGCCAACTGTATGGAAATTATGGGGTCAGTCTCAAGCGATAAACGCCGGCGATGTCATGTTCACTCTAGCTTATTTAGCGTTACTTAAACTACAAGAGAAGGGAATAGCTGATGAAAAAGTCGCTAGTTCCATTAAAATGTTGAGCCTGGCTTGTTTGGAGCTTTGTGAGGGACAATATTTGGACGTCGAATATGAGAACCGTCTCGATATCACCATCGAGGATTACCTTGACATGGCAGCCAAGAAAACAGCAGCCCTGCTTGCCGTGTCGACTTCGTTGGGAGCATACTTGGGCAGCGAAGATAGTAAGTTGGTGGACTTTTTTCACCTGTTCGGCAAAGAGTTAGGTATAGCCTATCAGATTTGTGATGACATATTGGGAATTTGGGGAGTGGAGGAAAGCATTGGGAAATCTGCTAGCGATATCTCACAGAGGAAGAAAACTTTGCCCGTAGTTTATGGATTGCAAAGTAGCGATGGTGAGGCAAGAAAGAGACTCGAGAAGCTTTACTCTCAAAAATCTATCGAGGGCGAAGATATCAAAGAGGTTATGAAGATTCTGGACCAATTAGGCGCCAGGGATTATGCTGAGAATTTGGCTGAGCAATACTATTACAAAGCTTTGGCACAGCTCGAGGCTACCCGGCTTGACACATCCAGGCAAGCTCCGCTTAAAGAGACTGCCTGCTTTCTATTGAAGCGCGACTTCTAGGAGGGAAAATGCCGAAAAAGAGTGTTGAAGACATAGAGGTTAAAGGCAAGAGGGTTCTACTCAGAGTCGACTTTAATGTCCCACTAAATATAAACACTGGCGCCATTAGCGATGATAGCCGCATCCGAGCTTCGCTACCTACTATCAAATATCTCGTTGACCATAAAGCCAAGGTAATCCTCTGCTCTCATTTAGGACGCCCTGAAGGCAAAGTAGTTGAAAATTTGAGGATGGCGCCAATAGCGCGGAGGTTGTCACAACTTATGGGCTTGCCTGTCAGCACGGCATTCGATTGTATAGGTCCAGAAGTGGAAAGCAAAGTAGGGACACTCAAAGAGGGTGATATTTTAGTTTTGGAAAATCTGCGCTTTCATCCCGAAGAGGAAGAGAATGATCCCGGCTTTGCTCAGAAGCTAGCTAAGCTAGCTGATATTTATGTTAATGATGCCTTCGGCACTGCTCACCGGGCTCACGCCTCTACTGTAGGTGTAGCTAAATACTTGCCCGCGGTGGCTGGCTTTTTAATGAATAAAGAGCTAAAGGTCATGGGAAAGCTCTTACATAATCCAGAGCGGCCCTCGGCCTGCCTTATAGGCGGTGCTAAAGTGAGCGATAAGATAGAGCTGTTGCAGAATCTGTTAAAAAAGGTTGACGTGTTGCTGGTTGGTGGTGGCATGGCCGCTACTTTCTTAAAGACGCAAGGATATGAAGTAGGGCATTCTTTAATAGAGGACGATAAGGTGGACCTGGCCAAGAAATTGTTACAGGAAGCCGAGGAGTGGAGGGTGCCATTTCTAGTCCCCATTGATGCGGTTGTGGCGGAAGAAATCAGAGCCGGAGCCTCAACTAGAGTAGTGCCAATAACCAATATACCATCAGGTAGCCATATCGTAGATATTGGCCCTCAATCCATTAAGCTTTTCTGCAGTGAATTGGCAAAATGCCGTACTATCATGTGGAATGGTCCTATGGGGATTTATGAAATACCTCAATTTGCTCAAGGAACCAGGGCTATAGCCAGTTTTCTATGCACTCTCAATGCCACTACTATTATTGGCGGTGGCTCCTCTGCTGAAGTAGTTCAAGCAATGGGACTAACTGATAAGATGACCCATGTTTCCACAGGGGGTGGTGCCAGCCTGAGATTTCTGGAGGGCGCTACCTTACCCGGTGTGAAAGTTTTGTTAGAGAAGAAATAACAGGAGATTGTGAAATGCGGAGCCCTTTTGTTGCTGGCAACTGGAAAATGAATACCACGGCGACTGAAGCCGAACGGCTTGTTCTCGAGATGCTTGATAAACTGGACAAGATAGAAGGAGTGGAAAAGGTACTTTGTCCGCCATTCGTATCTCTGGTTGCCGTAAGTATGATGCTGCAGGGTTCATCTATTAAGCTCGGTGCCCAGAATATGTATTTTGAGGCTAAGGGTGCTTACACCGGTGAAATATCCTCCCTGATGCTTAGCGAGTTGTGTGAATTTGTCATACTGGGACATTCTGAGCGGAGATGGTATTTTGGCGAAACTGATGAAATAGTTAACAGGAAAGTAAAGGCGGCTTTGGCAAACAAGCTTAAGCCTATCTTATGTGTCGGGGAGAGGCTTGAGGAGAATGAAGCTGGCAGAACAGAAGAGGTGGTGAGCAGACAGTTAAGGGGAGCTTTGGATGGTATAGAGCCTGTTCGTGATTTAGTGATTGCCTACGAGCCGGTTTGGGCTATTGGCACAGGTAAGGCAGCAAGCGGCAAGCAAGCAGCAGCCACTATCCAGTTTATTCGTGCTGTTGTGGCTAAGCTATGGAGTAAGAGCATGGCTCAAGATTTACGCATCCTTTATGGTGGCAGTGTTACCGGTGCTAACATCGCCGAATTTATTTCTTATCTAGAAATTGATGGTGCCCTAGTTGGCGGAGCCAGCCTCAAAGCCGAAGAATTCGTGAGCATTGTCGAAAAAACCGCGGAAATCAAGGGAAGAAAAAAGTAGTCAGTAGCCAGTGATTGCCATTGTTGGTCCCACCGCTGTAGGGAAAAGTGAGCTTGCTCTGCACCTGGTTCAATACTTTCCCCTGGAGATAATAAGTGCTGATAGCCGTCAGGTCTATCGGTATATGGATATCGGCACTAATAAGCCAAGCCTGGCCGAGAGGGCATCAGTCCCTCACCATGTCATTGATGTAATCGAGCCCGACGAAGATTTTAGCTTAGCTATGTATCACCAACTAGCCATTGAGGCGCTGAAAGCCATTCAGCAGAAGGGCAAATTGCCATTACTGGTCGGTGGCAGCGGCCTTTATGTGTGGTCGTTGGTGGAGGGATGGAAAATACCTGAGGTGCCACCTGACCAAAAGCTAAGGCGACAGTTAGAAGCCAGAGCAGAACAAGAAGATAGCCAAAGCCTTTATCGGGAATTGCAGGATATTGATCCTATGGCGGCAGCAAAAATCAATCCCAGTAATATCCGACGCATTATAAGGGCCTTGGAAATCTATCATGCGACAGGGCAACCTCCTTCTCAATTACAGTGTAAAGAACTGCCGGGTTTCTCTGTTTTAATAATCGGCTTAACTCAAGAAAGAAGCGAATTATATAGAAAGATTGATTGGCGGGTTGATAAAATGGTACAAAGGGGATTGGTTGAAGAAGTAGAACAGCTACTCAAAAAAGGTTATAGCCCTTCATTGCCTTCTATGTCGGGAATAGGTTACAAGCAAATAGGCCAGTTTCTTCGAGGCGAGATGACTTTGCCCGAGGCTATTGATAAAATAAAATATGAAACTCATAGACTGGCTCGTCACCAGTATGCTTGGTTTCGCCTCAGCGATAGCAGAATTCGCTGGTTTGACGTGAGTGGGACAGAAGGAAAAGCCAGCATTGTCGCCCTGAATAAAGTGAAAGGTCTCATAGAAGGCTTCATATCATGAAATTCTCCAAGTTACAAGCCACGGGTAATGACTTCATCCTGGTAGATGCTCTCGCAGAACCACGAAAAGGTGATTGGGGAGAATTGGCCCGAGCTATGTGTGACCGTCACTTTGGAGTAGGAGCTGACGGCTTGATACTGGTGCAGAGTTCGACCATCGCTGATTTAAAGATGCGTCTTTTTAACTCTGACAGTTCTGAGGCTGAAGTTTCCGGCAATGGGCTGAGATGTTTTGCCAAGTATGCTATTGAGAAAGGCTTGATTAGCAAAATGTCATCGCGAGCGGGGCAAAGCAATCGCTCTCTGAGCATAGAGACTTTGTCAGGCGTAAGAAAGGTTAAGGCTTACATGTTGGAGAATAAGGTCAACCGGGCTGAGGTAAATATGGGCCTGCCCCGGTTCCAACCAGAACAAATTCCTGTTAAGGTTAAAGTTGACATAATACCTATATTGGATTATCCTTTGGTGATAGACAGAAAAAAGTTGACTTTGTCTCTTCTATCCATGGGAAATCCCCACGCCGTGAGCTTTTTATCTCAGTCGGTTGCTGATTTTCCTTTAGCTAAGATAGGACCGAAAGTGGAGAGGCACGCTATGTTCCCCCAAAGGACCAATTTTGGGGTAGCCAGGGTCTTGAGCAAAGGAAAGATAGAAGCCCGGGTGTGGGAGCGTGGTGTGGGGGAAACTCTGGCTTGTGGTAGCGGCGCCTGTGCCATAGCTGTGGCCGCGCAGTTATTGGACTATGTAAATAAGCAAGTTGACATAATACTTGAAGGTGGGACTTTGACTGTATCCTGGGATGGGGTGGGAGAGGTGTTGCTTACCGGTCCCGTGGAAGAAGTTTTCACTGGCGAGTGGCTTGAAGAAAGGAGCTGATGGAATTAGCCAGAAGACTTAATAAATTGCCTCCATATCTTTTCGTGGAAATAAATCAGAAAATCGCTGAGCTTCAGGCCAGGGGGAAAGATATAATCAATTTTGGCATCGGGGACCCTGATTTACCCACGCCAGCTCATATCATCGAACGTATGTGCCAGGCAGCACATGACCCTGTAAACCATCGTTATCCTGAAACCGGCGGCTTGCCCGAACTCCGTCAGGCAATTGCCGAATGGTATGAGAGACGCTTTGGGGTTACCTTGAATCCGGCTAAAGAAGTCCTGCCGCTTATTGGCTCCAAAGAGGGGGTCGGGCATATGGCTTTATGCTTTATTGAGCCTGGTGACCTGACTTTGGTTCCCGACCCGGGTTATCCGCCATTTTCTCTGGGCACCATATTAGCCGGTGGCAAGCCTTACTTTATGCCTTTGAAAGAGGAAAACGATTTTTTGCCCGATTTTAAGGCTATTCCAGACGAGGTAGCCGATAAGGCAAAGCTTATGTGGCTTAACTACCCCAACAATCCCACCGGAGCTATAGCTAGCCTTGATTTCTTTGAAAGGGCAGTTCATTTTGCACAGCAGCACGACTTAGCAATCTGTCATGACACTCCTTATAGCGAAGTTGCCTTTGATGGCTACAAGCCACCGAGCTTCATGCAGATATCTGAGGCAAAGAAAATAGGTGTGGAATTTCATTCCCTGTCCAAAACTTATCACATGACAGGATGGAGAATAGGCATGGTGGTGGGTAATGCTAGCATGATAGATGCCTTGTTTAAAGTTAAATCCAACCTGGATTCAGGCATTCCCCAGGCAATTCAATATGCTGCTGTGGAAGCTCTGCGTGGCTCCCAAGAACACATCGTTGAGCATAATGCTATTTTTCAACGGCGCCGAGATAAACTGGTGAAAATCCTTAATGAGGTGGGGCTAAAGGCCAGGATACCCAAGGCAACCTTTTATATCTGGGCTAAGATTCCCCAGGGATATACATCTATGGATTTTACCAAGAAGTTGCTGGACGAAGTCGGGATAGCAGTAACTCCGGGAACTGGCTATGGGAAGGAGGGAGAGGGTTACATCAGATTTTCCCTGACCATTTCCGATGACCGTCTGGAAGAGGGGGTGAATCGCTTATCGTCCTGGCACAGGAGGAGGAGATAAAGCAGAAATTTTTTGCTACTGAAGCCAAGATAGAACAAGTACTCCTGGTAGGGGTAGGAAGCAAGGTCTCCAACCATGATTGGTCAGTTACAGATTCCTTAGAAGAGCTATCCCATCTGACGAAAACAGCAGGCGCCAATGTAGTAGGTACGTTAACTCAAAAGCTGGACGCGCCTTCACCTACCTATTATATAGGTAAGGGTAAAATTGAGGAGCTAATCGGTCTCAAAGAGCAAACCCAGTACGACACAGTAATCTTTGATGACGAGCTGTCGCCGAGGCAGCAAAGGAATCTCGAAGAGGCATTGGGAGTTAAAGTTATTGACCGCACCGCTCTGATTTTACATATATTTGCCCGAAAAGCCAGGACCCATGAAGGAAAACTCCAGGTTGAACTGGCCCAGCACCAATATCTTCTACCCCGGCTCATCGGACAGTGGAGTCATTTAGAGCGACTTGGCGGTGGCATCGGCACCAGAGGTCCCGGAGAGTCACAACTGGAAACTGATCGCCGTCTTATCCATAAGCGCATCAATCTCCTTCAGCATAAAATAGAAAGTGTCAGGAAGCAGCGAGAACTTTACAGGAAGCGCCGTAAGGAGACCGGCACGCTCATTGTGGCTCTCGTGGGCTATACTAATGCCGGTAAGAGCACTTTGTTTAACACCTTAAGCAAAGCCAGTGTGGATGTGGAAGATAGGCTCTTTTCTACCTTGGATCCTGTGACTCGGCGGTTGGCTCTACCCACCGGGCAACAATTCCTCATCACCGATACCGTTGGCTTTATTCACAAACTTCCACCTTCCATTATTGCCGCCTTCCGCGCTACTTTAGAGGAACTGGATGAGGCTGATTTGCTTCTGCATATAGTTGACATAACACACAAAAATGCTGCTAACCAGTGCCTCACAGTAGAAAAGATACTCAGCGAGCTAAATCTGGAAAATAAACCAAAAATCACCGTGTTCAACAAGCTAGACTTAGCTCTAAGCAGCGAGGCAGAGCTGAAGGCATTAACTACTATTCCTTACTTCGAGGAAGAAATCGTGTTGCCAAATGAGAGCATTGCTCTCATCTCTGCTGCCAAAGGATGGGGAATGGACAAGCTCCTGGATAAGATAGCTGGTCATCTCTGGGGACAAATTAGACACGTCAACTATTATACCTAATCCCTTTCGCCAAATATCCTGGTGCCAATCCTGATTATATTAGCGCCTTCCTCCAGGGCAACCTTATAAGAATTAGTCATGCCCATGGAAAGATATCTCATCTCGACATTGGGCAACTTCAGCCCTTTAATTTTTTCAAATATCCTTCTTGTCTCTGTAAAATAAGGCCTGAAATCTTCAGGGTTGCCAAAACGAGGCCCCATGGTCATAAGCCCCATCACTTGGATATTTCCGAGACTGGATATTTCTCTTACTAATCGTTCCACATCTTCCGGGAGTGTTCCTGATTTCTGGGGCTCTCTGCCACTGTTCACCTCAATCAATATGGGCATTATTTTGCCAATTTGAGCACACCTTCTATCAATTTCCCTGGCTATTTCTAAAGAATCGACGCTTTCTATCATGTCGAATATTTCCAGCACCGTTTTCCTGACATTATGCTTTCGCAGGGTTCCAATAAAATGCCATTTCGCTCTCCTTCCCACCAGTTCATGTGCCTCTTTTGCTTCCTTGACATAATTTTCCCCAATGATTTTTATTCCCGCCTGAACAGCTTCCAGAACCTCTTCAGGTGTTCTTGTTTTTGCTGCTGCCACAACCTCGACTCCGTCAGGGAGTGCAGCTAATAATTTAGCAATGTTTTGTTTAATTAGCTCGCTGGCCACGTCATGATTGTAATTCATGGAGCTTGCCACCTTCAAGGACAGGGAATTTTACGGGTATGGAAATGTTCGCGCCTCTAACCAAAGTTGGGATGCTTGAGATAAGTTAGGGGCAATTGATTATTGAGAAGACAAGAAGCAAAGAGCTTGCAATGACTTGGGAGAGGGCAAGGTGACACAAAGTGAAAGGTTCAAAGTGACAAATGGTTATTAGCCCGGGTAAATAAGGGTTGACAAAAAGAGTGTTGTAGTCATAATTCGACCTAGAAATTTTAAAAACTCGCTCTAGGAGGCGATTTTATGGGCATGAAAAGGCAGAGGTACATTCTTATATCCCACCCGCGTTTTTGAGGACTAGTTTAGTTGACGTTTTCGCGCTGGGCTGCCGGAGAAGGGCAGCAAAACTGGGTTTCTTAGATTCCGACAGCTTAATTGCGACCTTCGTGCTCGTAGAAAGTGTTACTTCGCCTTGAACGCAACAAATGGTACGTGAAACGAGACACTTGACATGAAGATGTAAAAGTATTAACATAAAACCTTGTCGCAAACTGTCACTTTTGCGACAAGAAGCAATCTATGAAACATAACAATCAAATATGACCCTGAAGTTATTGATCGCCGAGTTCCTAGAATACCTAGAAATCCAGAAAGGCTTCTCTCCTCTTACGATTCGCGAGTACAGACATTATTTGAGACGTTTCCACAACTGGCTTACCGAAAATTCCTCTGCCACAAAACCTGACCAAATAAACCTGGATCTTGTTAGAAGGTACAGGTTATATTTAGCGCACTTGCGCGCCCGCGATGGTGTACCACTGGAGCGCGTCACTCAGAGCTACCACATCGTTGCGTTGAGGGCTTTTCTGCGCTATCTCTTGGTTCAGCGCGACATACCTACGTTATCCCCTGACAAGGTAGAACTTCCCAAACAGGGCTCTCGTTCCGTCAGTTTTTTGAACCCGGGTCAGATAGAAAGGCTGCTAAACAGTCCCAAAATATCAAATAATGCAGGACTGAGGGATAGGACTATTTTAGAGACTCTGTTCAGCACGGGCTTAAGGGTATCAGAATTAGTTAGTTTGAATCGTGACCAGGTAGACCTGGAGCGTAAGGAATTTGGCGTCAGGGGCAAGGGCAACAAGTTACGCGTAGTTTTTCTATCAGATACCGCCGCGCAATGGATTGAGCATTACTTGAGGTCGCGTCAAGACAATTCTAAGCCGCTGTTTATTCGCTATAGTGGTAAGGTGGACGCCCGGAACAGCGGTGAGAAAATGCGACTGACGGCAAGATCTATCCAAAGAATTGTTGCCAAGTATGCAAAAAGAGCTGGCTTGCCAATCGAGGCAACCCCCCACACGCTGAGGCATTCCTTTGCCACAGACTTGCTGATAAGTGGAGCTGACATTCGCTCCGTTCAAGAAATGCTGGGCCATGAAAGTATTAGGACAACCCAAGTTTACACTCATGTCACTAATAGGCATCTAAAAGAGATTCACAAAGCTTTTCATAGCAGGGACAGGCAAGCATAATTTTTATGTCAAGTACATTGGCAAAATCTTTGGAAACTGGGTTGCCTTGGCATATTGTCGAGGGGGCTATCAATCGTGAGAGCCAATGGCTGGAGAGAGTCATTGAGCAAACGTCCATAGATGAAGTGCCAGGCTGTGATAAATGTCGATATACTTTTAGGAAAATCGCCCTCTTAATCATCACCGGCAGAATTACAGTAAAAGAGTTCATTGCTAGAGATGGGCATGACTTATGGGACGACTTTACGCAGAAGCATGGCATAAAGGGATCTGCACGTCATGGTGGCAGCTGGCATAAAAAAATGATGGATGTAATTACTGAGTATTTCGAAAATCAAGGATTTGAGGTGATTCCCGAACCCTTTCTTAGTAAAGGGCGTGCCGACTTAGGTATCTATAAAGATGGGCACATGGATTTATTTGTCGAGGTAGGTGCTACTTCTGCTTATAAGTTATGGTGGAACTTGCAGATGTTGACGAATTCCAAAATTCTACTAGTGCCTGATGAGAAGCGAGCCATAGAATTTACCTGCCGGGATGATCAAGGTGACATATTGCGCAGCGCGCAGGAAAAAGGACCAATTTAAAATGCTGCCGCATGTCGATGATTTTTTACTAAATTTACAAGCCAATAAGTACTCTTCTGAGACGATTTACAACTATGAACGGGATTTAAATGTTTTCAGCAATTTCTTGGATGAAAGCAACATTGAGTTTGATAAGGTTGATAAGCGCGCTATCACCTACTACAAAGCGTATTTAGTTTCGCGGGACCGCAAGACGGCAAGTCTGGGAAGGCAAAGTGAAAAACAGCTTGATTCCCGCTCTATAAACCGCATGCTGTCAGCGCTGAGAGCTTACCTGCGCTACTTAATTGACATTGATTACCCTTGTCCCGTGCCGCCTGAAGCGGTCAAATTAACCAAGGCTGGAAGAAAACATCCCCAGGTAGCTGAGCTTAAGGATTTAATCAGACTGATTGAAGTGCCGAGTTCGTTAGAGTCAAATGTCAAAACGGCTTTAAGAAACCGTGCCATGCTGGAAGTGCTATTTGCTACTGGCATGCGCATCTCTGAGCTATGCAATCTAAATCGTAGTCAAATCGACGATACCGGGCGGATTTTCATTACCGGCAAAGGTAGAAAGCAACGCTTCGTTTACTTAACTCCACGGGCTAAACAGCACCTGGATGCATATTTAGTGACTCGCCAGGATGATTGTCCGGCCCTTTTTATCCCTTATGCCGGCAGAAATGTCGCTAAATCAAGGAAAAGGATTTCCACCAATTACCTTCAGGATAGAATTAAGAGATACCGGGAAAAATTAAGGATCAACGTCCCCACTTCAGCACATTCCCTAAGGCACGGTTTTGCTACTTATCTGGCTGAAGAAGGTGCTAACCCAGCAGCTCTGCAGATTCTTCTGGGTCATGAATCCCTGGATACCACCACCCGCTATGTTCATGCCTCTGATAAGTATGCTGAAGAGACTCACCGCAAATACCATCCCCTGGCTAAGCCAGATTAAAATCAGGCAATTAGAACGTTATGTCAACTAAGATTAAGAGAGAGCTGTCTGCCAAAAATTAAACGGCAAACTTTTAAACTTCGTACAGCAGAATTTTGATAAATACCATGCGCTATACTAAGACCCTAGAGGACAGTCTGGCCTTTCCCACGAAATACCCTACCCTATCTCTAACTGATTTATCAAGCAAGCCTTTCCTGTATGCTAGCGCATGCAAAAAGAGCTGCACATGTTGCGGCACTTGCCAGAGTTTTTCCCCGGTGTAGCGATAGCCATACCTGGCAGAACTGCCCATCTTTTCGTCTGTATGAACATGTTCTGGGGGGTGTTCCTTCAACAGGGAGAGAAATTTTTACGAGGGCCTGGCCGTGCATATCATCGAGGATGAATCTTATGCAGGGGGGATAAGCAACAGCCGAGGGTTCGTTGGCCGGACAGGCGGTTTCCATTATAAGAGCCAGTTTTTTTCTTAACTCGCCCTGGCTCATATTGACCTTGCTGAAGAGACCACCTATCCAAGTCATAAAGAGATCTCCAATTATGGCATTATTCTGCCCACGTATTGGGCAATGGCAAGGGAGGCAGTGAGCCCCGGGGATTCTATGCCGATTAGATTTATCAAGCCTGGAAAGCCCGCTTTCTCTTCATGGACAATGACGAAATCCCGGAAGGCTTCGCCTGGCCCCTGAAGCTTAGGCCTTATGCCAGCAGATTCGGGGGCTAAATCTTCAAGTTCAACAAAGGGAAGGAATCTCTTGGCTGAATTGTAGAAAGCTTGCTTATGCATCTCGTCAACTGCATAATCTATCGCTTCAACATAGTGGGCATTGGGACCAAGTAGCACCCTACCATCGAGCGCCTGTCTCCAATGAATTCCATGTCCAACTTGCTCTGGGGTGGGGTAGATGAGTCTGCTTACAAGATTTCTATATTTTGAGTCTAGACTGAAGTATTCACCTTTGCAATAATGAAGCTTGTAACCTGCTTTAGCTATATCTATCCCAGCGAGCTGGGCTATCCTGTCAGAGTTTAAACCAGCGCAATTCACGACAACATGGGCAACAAAAGCAGAAATTCCATCTCGGTCCTTTATTTGAACTTTGTACTTTGCTCCTGCCCTTTCTATTCCTATCACCTCAGTGCCAAACACAAACTCAGCTTCTTTTTCCCTTGCTTGGCTGTAAAGAAACTTCAGCAAAGTGTGGGAATCCAATATTCCACTGGATGGGGATAGTAGCCCGGCTCTAGCTTCAATGTTTGGCTCAAGCTTCTTTAATTCCGTCCGGGAAAGGAGCACTAAGTCATCGACGCCATTTTTCCTTCCTTGCTCGTAAAGCTTCTCAAGCTGGGTAGTCTCATTTTTGCTTGCCGCCACGATAATCTTGCCAGACATTTTATAGGCGATATTATGCTTGTCGCAAAGTTTGTAAAGCAGGCTTTTGCCTTCTACACAAAGCTTAGCCTTCAGGGAATCCTCAGGATAGTAGATGCCAGCGTGAATTACTTCACTATTCCTGCTACTAGTCTCGAGCCCAAAAGTGCGGTTCTTTTCAAAGACGAAAACCTCTTTTTTTTCTTGTGCGATTTCACGAGCCGTAGCCAGGCCAATCACTCCGGCACCGATGATTGCTACATCGATTTCAGCAAGCATTTATCCTCTTGGCTCCTAAGAATGCTGGAATAACTAAAAAGATGCTTTATTATCCTGCGAGTCTAGTGTCTCAGTCAAGAACCCCACCTAGTTACCAGCCTGCTGTAAGAAGAATCGGGAAAGGCTTTCATCGTGGCTGCGCCTCTCGATGCCTTGTAGCCACATGTTGGTCAGAGACATCTAACGATGGTATAGAGATGCTTAGTACCAGAGCTTACCCCTCGGTTTTGATGCTCTGGAGAACATCAGACGGAATTCTAAGGCTTTGGCAATTCCCGTCCCAGCTTACAGTCTCCCGGCAAGCCAGAACCGGCTCTTCGTTCTCATAACGTGATCTCGGCTCCAGGTCATACACATCACACGGCAAAGCCCACATCCATGACACCTGTCTGATTCAACATTGATCCGATCTTCTGCCGCTAGGAGTGCACCTGAAGGACATGCCGGCACACAGAAAGGCTCGGCGCAATGCTTCACACAAACCGTCTTAAGCATATTTCCTCCTTTTTATCCCAGAATCTTCTCTACCTCTTCCACATCAGTCTCCATGATGTATGAGATACCAGAAACATCCGCAGCTTCCCTAGTGAGTGCCATTATGTCGTTCCTGTCCATATATTTAAGGGCAAATTTGCGCTCCCCGGCCATGAGCTGCCTTAGCCCTGTAGCTAGTCGGTCATAGTAGGTATACACGCCAATCGCTGCTGGCGGTATCCTATCGAAAGCGCTTCCATATTTTTCTTTAAGCTGTTCAGCCGCAGTAAAGGTACGCAGTAACACCTCTTGATATTTCTCGCCCCGGCCGTAGGTCTCTTCCATAAGCTGCCCGTGCGTCTTACCTACCATTGCCGCAGTAAGAGTAGACCGCCCCATGCAGACTGCATTCACATACGGTGCGCCCAGGGCTATAGCCTTAAAGACATGGTCTTCCAGAGCAATGCCACCGGCAATGGCACAGCTAGGGATAAATTCGCCTTTTTCATCCAGTCGTTTCAAGAATTTATGGAGAAGACTTTCCAGATAAACTGTGGGGATGCCCCACTCGTTCATCATTCGCCACGGGCTCATGCCGGTGCCACCACCAGCACCGTCTACAGTGAGGAGGTCTATTTTGGCTTCTGAGGCAAATTTCACTGCGCGAGCTAAATCAGCTGCTCTATAAGCTCCAGTCTTAAGGGTAACATACTTGGCGCCGATCTTCCTCAGTCTTTTCACCTCTTTCAAAAATGATTCCTCATCTACCATTCCCAGACGGGAATGTCGCTCAAACTCGCTTATTCCACCTATCTTATATGTCTCTTGAACGTAAGGATTCTCTGGGTCAGGAAAAACAATGTACCCCCGACGTTTAAGCTGGAGCGCCCGTTCTACGGTGGGCAGCTTAACCTCACCGCCGATATCCTTTGCTCCTTGGCCCCACTTTATTTCAATACCTTCGACTCCGAGTTTCTCTACCGCATACTCAGGAACGCCCAGGCGGGTATCTTCGACATTCGCTTGCACCAGCAGTGTTCCATAGCCTTCATACCATTCTTGGTACACTCTCACCCTTCTTTCGAGGTCCGGGGATTTCACGACTTTCCCATTTTTGAACTCGGCATTGGGGTCCATACCACAAACATTTTCCCCACAGACGAGGACCGCGCCACATATAGCTATGGCGATAGCCGTGCCCTCCCAATTCACCCTGGCTATTTCTGTGGAACCCAGCGCACCCGTGAAGAAGGGAATTTTCATCTTAATCTTCTGTTTCTTGGCACCAATTTCAGTAGAGAGGTCCACCGCAGAGAAGACAGCCTTATCCGGGTCGGCTTCGATACCCACCGCCCCAACGCAAGTTCCTTGAATGTTGAAATGGGAAAAATCTACCGGATAATCTTTTTCTGACCCGGCAATGACCTTACCAAAGGGCTGAGGGTAGATAATCTCCCTTCCTCGGAGCGCTGACCGTCCTACTTCACAATAGCCGGGACAACCATCAACACAAGTGACACACAGACCTGAGATAGGTGCTGGCGCTACCCTAGTTGTGGTTACTGTGGCCGCACTGGAGTTTGGCTTGCTTAAAGTCATCTATTGCCTCCTTCATATTTTTACCGGTATTCCCTTTTCTTTTAGATATCGTTTTGCTTCAGGGATGGATATTTCCCCGAAGTGAAAGATAGAAGCAGCTAAAACTGCCGCCGCTTTGCCCATGGTTATTGCTTCATAAAGGTGCTCAAGCTTTCCTGCTCCACCTGAAGCAATAACTGGGATGTTGACGGCTTCAGCCACGGCTTTAGTCATCTCCAGATCATAGCCCGCCTTGGTACCATCGGCATCTTTGCTGGTGAGCAGAATCTCCCCAGCCCCCAGCTTCTCCACTCTCTTTGCCCACTCAACAATATCTAGTCCTGTAGATTCACTACCGCTTTTGACTACGACCTCTAAGCGTGGGCGACCACTTCCAGGCTGGTTTTTTCGCCCATCTATGGCAACAACAAGCTTCTCCTTGCCAAATTTCCTGGAAGCCTCTCTTATAAGCTCAGGATTTCGAACCGCAGCCGTATTTATCGAAACCTTGCTTACCCCAAGGTCAAACAAGATCTGCATGTCCTCAAGGCTGGCGATACCGCCTCCCACGGCAAAGGGAACCGTAACCACCTCACAGACCTTTTTCACCCATTCAAAACGCGTCTTTCTACTCTCCACAGTAGCAGCAATATCGAGGAAAACCAGCTCGTCAGCGCCTTCACGGCAATAAGCCTCTGCTGCCTCCACCGGGTCTCGAGCATCCTTCAGATTCACGAACTTTATTCCCTTGACCACCCTGCCATCCTTCACATCCAAGCATGGTATGATTCTTACTACATTCATTTCACAACTCCCAGAATTTAATCAAGTCTTTATATTCCATGATAGCGCTCATAGCACGATTTTCTACTTCTATGCCAGATTCAACAGCAGCAGCCACAGGGTTAAGCCCACCTGTGAGTATCATGCCTACCTTATTTACTTCCACAGGAACTTCACACAAAGGCTTGCTCACCTCACCCATCATAAGCAGTCCATTCAGATTAGCTGCTTTCAATCCGGCAACGACCTTTTGTGCTACGGGTTGGCATATAGCCGGTATTTCCCGGAAATTGGCTAAAATCCTTCCTTGCCCTTCTTTAGCCACTTGACCAACGCTAGTCATCCTGCTGGTAATATATATCACTGAAGGGTCTAGTGATGAGCCTGAGTATTGGATAAGCTCCACAAATCGCAGGGGCTTGTGGTTCTTGAGTTGAAGGATGCCACCAAATTTGGAATCCATAGGGACACCGGCTTTAAGCAAAGCACCATTGACTATGATGCTGCAAACGGTAGCTAGACCTATTTTACCCTGGGGCACAATTATCTCCCCTAATTTTTCACCCTGACGGGCTACAGCCACAAGCTCACTAACGCAAATCCCGGCCTGAAAAGCCCCCTTCATAGCTTCAATCGCCTTCTTGAATTGCCTCTCAGGGAAAAAGGAGATATTTACAGGAACCTTGCCTTGATGTTTATCTAGGTCAAAGCCCGTTTGATAGGCGAGAAGCTCAATTCTAGAAGCTACAAACCCAACCTTGTCGCTGACTAGAGCACTTTCTAATTCCTCACGACCTAGCTGGGTAATTAACCTCCCATCTCTTCCCACGCTCTCTGTGAACCCGCGCTCATCCATTAGCTTGAGGTGGTACCGGACAGCACGTTCGCTTAACTTGATGCCCTGTCCCTTTAGCTTATGGGAAATAATTCTAGCACCGACAGGCTCACTGGATTGGCCCAGGATCCTGAGGATAGCGGTTGTCTTTCTTTCTACGTCCTGTGTTTCGAAACCCACGGTAACACCTTGGTATTCTGGGTAATAGGAAACTGTTTTCCACAATACCAGAGCGAAGTCATGTTTGTCAAGCATAATAAGAGCTTGCTTAGTTCCGTCACTTGGTGTATCATGAGCCTTGGCCCAAGGGATAATCTCTTGAGTCTGCGTTTGAAGCGCGAGTTTAGTCATCAAGAATCGATTCAGGAAACCTACAGGAAATCTACAAGATATGAGGGTGGGGGTTCTCGCTCTACAGGGAACGTTCATAGAGCATATCGGCATTCTGCGACAATTGGGTGTGGAGGCCCCTCCAATTCGCCTGTCTCATGAACTGGATACACTGGATGGGCTTATTATCCCCGGTGGGGAAAGCACTACCATGCTGAGGCTCATGGAGAGTTTTGAATTGATTCAACCTATAAAGGAGATGGCTCGAGATGGTTTACCTATTTGGGGAACCTGTGCCGGAATGGTCTTGCTTGCCAAGAGTGTCTCCAACTATGAAATGGAGACTCTGGGCCTCATGGATACGAAGGTCAGGCGCAACGCCTTTGGCAGCCAGATTGATAGCTTTGAGACAGACTTGGAGATACCGCTTGTGGGCGAAGAGCCATTCCATGCTGTTTTCATTCGAGCCCCGATCATCGAAGAGGCCAAGCCAGGTGTAAAAATCCTGTCCTGTCTTCCCGATGGCACCATCGTCGCCATCAGGCAAAATCGGCTGCTGGCCTGTGCTTTCCACCCGGAGTTCACCGATGACTTGAGATTTCATAGCTATTTCTTGAATATTGTCAGCCCAAAATTGTCACACAACCCTGAAGATAGAATCCTTCGAGGTAGCCAGCTTGAGTCTTGAAGGATTGTAAGCTCCTGGAAGTTGTAGAAAGGTAAATCTCTTGTTTTGGATTGAGGTCTCAGTGAAGGCCGGTTTCCCCGACCCTGAGGGAGACAGGCTAGAGAAGGACATCCGTGACATTGGCATCACGACTGTAAAACAGGCTAGGGTCAGCGATGTATATCTTCTGGAGGGAGAACTGGATGAAGCGGATGTGGAAAAGATCGGCCAGGAACTACTGGCTGACCCTGTAGTTGAGGACTTTTCTTGGGGCGAGGGGCCCTTATCTCGTATTGAGGGTGGGGATACCCACGTTATCGAAGTGGCCTACAATCCTGGCGTGACGGATCCTGTGGCGGGGAGCGTCGGCAAGGCAATCCGCGACCTCGGCATAGCTACAGTTACATCGGTGAAAACCGCCCGCAAATATTCCTTACGAGGTGGTCTCTCGGAGGAGAGCCTTCAATCTATCTGCGATAAGCTATTGGTCAATAGCCTGATCCAGCATGTGGTCACGA
>CAISEW010000061.1 GCA_903884455.1 uncultured Chloroflexota bacterium
GGCTTGGCTCCTTCCGCCACGATGATAATATCGTATCTGGTCCCGGCTCTCCTGCCTTCGCGAACCAACTCATTCACCTTCTCAATTGAAAAACCATGCTCTGGGATCAGGATAATGTAGGCGCCACTTGATTCTCCGCCTTCAAGAGCGAGCCAGCCAGTTTCCCTCCCCATTGTCTCCACAACAAATATTCTCTTGTGTGAACCGGCGGTTGTCCTCAGCCGGTCAACCTCCTGAGTGATAACATCCAAAGCTGTCTCAAATCCCAGAGTATAATCAGTCTCACGCAGATCCTTGTCAATCGTCTTGGGGATACCAACCACATTCACACCTTCACGCGCCAACCTACGAGCCACGCCCAAGGTGTCATCCCCTCCGATGACTACCAACGCGTCTAAGCCAAGCGTTTCTATATTGGTTAATACCACTTTCGATTGGACATTCTTAGGATCATAGGGATTGGTTCGTGAGGTGCCAAGCATAGTGCCGCCGTACCTGTCCCAGGTTCGGACAGTTTCCTGGTTCAGTGGCATAAGGTGCTCCTCAGTAGCCTTAGGCTCAGTTTGCAGGAGCCCTTGCCAGCCATCTCTGATCCCAAGGACCTCATACTGGGTTCCTCTCTCACGCTGTACTCGCTCGTCCAGCGCTGTTTTCACCAACCACTTCATTGCCGGATTAATGCCGGCGCAGTCTCCGCCACCGGTGAGAATGCCTATTCTGCTTTTCTTCATCGATAACCACCCCCTTTCTTGAGGCTCAGACATGAAAAACCAGCGGTGTATTTTGCGGGCAGAGCGTACTTATCTGGTTTCGGCACCACGAATTTCAGCCTGGGAGCTGCCTAACCTTGCTTGGATGGCAGTCTGCGCCGCTACCAACTTGGCTATTGGTATCCGATAAGGGCTGCAACTGATGTAGTCGACGCCTATGCCATGAAGGTAGCGGATTGACTGCGGCTCGCAAAGTGTCTCCAGCCAGTATCCCTAAGCCACCATTGTAAGTAGGTATGGCTGGGTCAACAGCAACTTCCATGGAGAAGTAGGCAACGGTTAGCTTATCCATCGGCTAATTACACTAATGTTACTCCATGTATGTGAGGAATGCACTTATCACGTGAACAACTCATTTAAAGAAGTCAAAATACAGGTTCTCATATGATACTTCCCGTACGATGAACCTGAATTACACATTTTAGATGTGAAGTTGCTGGAGCACCTGACGTGCCTTCTGACTTGCTCGAGCGCGGTGGCTGATTTGATTTTTCGTCGCCAATGGAAGTTCGGCCATGGTCTTACCTATCTCAGGAAGAAAAAAAATAGGGTCGTAGCCAAAACCATTTTCTCCCTTAGCCTCAAGGGCAATCATGCCACGACACTCGCCGTAGCATACCTTAGATTGACCTTCTGGAGTAGCTATAACAATGACGCACTTAAAACAGGCTGTTCGTCTCTCCCAGGGAACGCCGTTAAGTTTAGCTAAGAGAAAGCTCACTTTCTCTGCATCAGTAGCAGCTTCACCAGCAAAGCGAGCTGACTTAACACCTGGCTCTCCATTAAGGGCATCCACCTCCAGACCCGAGTCATCGGCAAGGGCGGTGAGCTGGCTTAATTTGGCATAAGTAATGGCTTTTAACCGAGCATTTTGCTCGTAGTTATTCCCCGACTCGCTGACGACTTTTGTTATTCCTTCTTCGGCCAGCGTGGTTATTTTATAACCAGGACCATCCAGGAGAAAGTGATACTCTCTGATTTTCCCTGGATTGGAGGTAGCTAAGAGAAGCTTCGGCATTTTGTCGTTAGATGTCTTGAAATCTTGGTGCCAGCTTCTTTGCCACTTCGGGCATGGTGGTGTATTCCATTTCCTCAAGCGGCAGGCGATGTGGTTCAAACGGACCCATTCGGCGCAGGAAATCCGCCACAATGTTTGCTTGATGACGAACCTCATCGAAAGCAGAGTCATCGAAGAGGTCACGAGGCCCGACGAGATTGCCATTAGCAAGTTGGAAACCAGCAGCTATCACTCTTGGTGGACCATCGAAGCGGCAAGGATTGCTTTCCTGGACAGCTACCGGCATTAAGGGGCCGTGGTGGGAGCCTCTCATCCAGCCTTTTACTATGTTAACAGAAGCAAAGGGTTCCAGTATTTCGCCCACAGCGGGAAATTTTCCCTGAGAGCGAACGATACAGACAGGGTCATCCTTGCCTATGTATCTGCCGGCCATGAGAGATAATCTCTGAGTAGAGGAGACAGCAGCGATTTCACCACTCTCCTTGTGGTACACCGCTTTAACGGCATAGCGGCCTGGTGCGCCGAGAAAAACCAGCATGTCATAAATCTCCTCGGGAGCGTTAAAACTGATTTTTTTGTGCTCTTTGACGTCGTGGACTTCAAAGGTGAAGCCAGAGTGCATATTGGAGGCAATAACTAGCCCAATGGTGTTGAAAGGGTCAGCGAATATCTTATATAATGGTAAATTCCAGGCGCCAGATGCCGTCTTATCCGCCATAAATATGACTATGGTTTCGGCTTGGCGCTCGGAAAATTGCATCTCAGCCGTACCAGGTCCCATCCCCTTGACAGTGCCAGCGAAGGCATCAGCTAGAAGATCCTGCCCGGCACCATGTAGCTTCAAGCGCTTAGCTACATTGGTGCATTCCACAAATGTATCCCAGGCTAACTTGTGGATTTGTTCACTGTCTTCACCATGTTGGTGAGTCATTATTAACTGGAGGTCGTCGCCACAAACTGTAACGTGATGGTCTATGAGCAGCCCCTGGCGTTGGGCATGTTCCAGCTTTTCCTTAGCCTTTTGTATTACGTCGGGGTGACTGGAAGAATGCCCGACATAGCCACCGACGTCTGCTTTGATAACACTTAAAGTTAATTCCATTTCACCCCCCCCTTGCTGTAGTTTAACAATGGAAAGGGGTGAACGTCAATCTGGGATAAAAATTAGTCCTTCTTCACTGTTACCTAAAGCTTCCACTCTATTTTGGTGATAGAGTAAAGCAGTGTAAGCTGCCACCGCAGCATCGCACAGGTCGTGGTCGAACATGTCTAAATGGGGCTTAAGACCAGGTAGAATGTCTTCTAGCTTGTCTCTGAGGAAGCTCATCCCTTGTTTGGTAGTTTTCCAGGGCATGGTTTTACCAAAGAGGCGGACTTTGCTGGCAAAGGGATAGACCTCAATGACTTGACCAGCTTGTTTCACCTCGCGGCCAATGCTAGTTTTGAGCTTGATACCACGGTAGATCAAGTCCTTGATAAAGGTCTTCTTGCTAGTGGGGTAACAAGGAATTCCTTGTTACCCCAGTTCTTGGTCGCATTGCCTATTCTTCCTTGGGAATTTTGGCTTGCAAGGACAACTTTCCTCAAGACAGCATAACCCCAGTGGCAAGCTCAAGGGGGCATCAATGGCTATTATTTGAGGTGAATAGAAATTTAACAGAGCGACGATATCTCTATTCTCTGTTAAGAAGCCAAGGTAAACAAGTTGTGATTTACTATCCAATCCTAAACAAGCGCTCGGTTTGGCTTCTGTTGAGGTTAAATCGATGCCCAAAAAAGTAGGATACTTCACGTTGCTGGAGAAGGCTTTTTCCCTGACCGTTTTAATATCTCTCTAGCTGCCACTATACCTGAGGCTGAAGCTTGGACTAACCCCCGGCTGACACCGGCGCCATCGCCAGCAGCAAATATATTACCGATCTCGGTCTCTAAACAAGGGGTTAACTTTAGCCGACTAGAGTAAAATTTAACCTCTATCCCGTAAAGTAAAGTTTGGGGGGAAGCAACGCCTGGAACTAGTTTGTCCATAGCCTGGAGCATTTCCACTATACTCTTGAGATAGCGATAGGGGAGAGCAAAGCTCAAATCTCCGGGGGTTGCCGCTTTTAAGCTTGGTTCGATGGGATTATTCTGGAGGCGAGCTTGTGTGGAGCGGCGACCATCCATTAAGTCCCCCAATCTCTGCACCAATACACCGCCACTAAGGACATTAGCTAGCCTTGCCAGATACTTACCATAGGCAATAGGTTCATGGAAAGGCTCAGTGAAGGTGGTGCTTACTAAAATGGCAAAGTTAGTATTTTTTGTCCTGGGTTGGGTATAACCAATGCCATTGACTGTAATCACGGGGTCGGAGCCGCCTGTGGACTCCATAATCACCTCGCCTCCAGGACACATGCAGAATGTTCTAACCCGGTCATTGAAACTTCTGGAATAAAATTCGAGTTTTGATTCATACAATGTCGCAGTTAGCTTCTCCATGGTCGTCATTGGTACTTCGATTCGGCAACCAACATCTACAGGGTTGGAATCAAGGCTTAGTTTAAGCCTCTTGGCTTCATTGCATAGCCATTCTGCCCCTTCCCTCCCCGGTGCTAAGATTAAGTAGCGACAGCTTAATCTTTCACCATGGCTAGTTTCAACAGCTTTGATCGCACCATCATCAACTACAATATTCTCAATTGTTATTCCCAGCCTTATGTCTAATTTCGGTGACAGATAATTCTGCATAGCCTTCAATGTTTCGTGGCAAAGTTCTGTTCCCAAGTGACGCAATTTAACAGGGATTAATGTGAGCCCGGCTGCGGCAGCCTCTCGCTCCAGCTCAGCTGTATTTCCCCCCATTCCATAAACCTTGGGAGGGGCGCCAAATTTGAGATAGATAGAATCAACATAATCTATGAGTGCTCGGGCTTGAGCAAAACCGACCAATTCCTTGAGCCGACCGCCTACTTGGGTGGATAAAGTTAGTTTGCCATCGCTGAAAGCTCCAGCACCTCCAAAGCCACTGACTAAATGGCATGGGGAGCAGAGGGCACAGCACCCACTTCTGTTTTGAACGGGACAAACACGATCGTCAATTTCTCTGCCCTTGTCCAGAAGCAAAACGTCGAGGCCAGCGTTACATAATTCCAAGCTAGCGAATATACCTGCGGGACCAGCACCAACTATGGCGACATCATAACTTTTGGTCATTGAGGTTCATTCTATGGTTATTGACGTAACCAATCGGTTAAAAGTCTTCCAGATTTAAGGATTTCATCGGCTGCAGAGTATGGGTCGAGCTCTCCTTTTCCCACCCTCTCAATATAGCTACTTAGTTGCCCATCTTGCTCGATTAACCTGAGCAATTTATGAGTGAGTTTTCGTTCTAGAGTTTTTGTGAAGTCCTGTTTTCGTTGGAGTTGGCGACGTTGTGAAAGTCGGCCCTCTTTACAGATGGCTTGGTAGTGTAATTGAATTTGTTTGTAAAGTTCCTCAATGCCGGCGTCATTAACTGCTTCTGTGGCTACCACAGGTATATTCCACCAACTTGGCTCACGAAGCTGCAGCATAGCTTGTATATCACGGACAAAGTTGTCGGCACCAGGATTGTCAGCCTTATTAACTACAAATATGTCAGCGATCTCAAATAGTCCTGCTTTCATCGTCTGGATAGCATCCCCAGATTCAGGACATAATATGACAAGCACAGTATCGGTCTTCTCCATAATATCTACCTCGCTTTGCCCTACTCCTACCGTCTCTACCAGGATAATATCTTTACCAGCGGCGTCAAGCAACTTAATCACAGAGCTGGCAGTTTGTGGTAGCCCACCCATACTGCCACGAGTCGCCATACTGCGAATGAAAACTCCATCGTCAAGATAATGTTGTTGCATTCTTATCCGGTCACCTAATACTGCCCCTCCCGTGAATGGGCTCGAGGGATCTACGGCAATTATCCCGACTTTTAAGCCTTGTTTCCGCATCAACGCTGTCAGCTTGTCTATCAGGGTGCTCTTTCCTACTCCCGGGGGGCCGGTTATCCCTATGCAGTGCGCCTTCCCCAAGTGTGGAGCGAGGAGCTTCATTATTTCGGGCACTTGGCTGCTTTCGTTTTCCACCAAGCTGATGACGCGTGATAGGGAGACGTTTTCTCCCTTAAGCATCTGTTCCACTAGCCTCATAATTTTAGGAGTCATCTATTATAGAGTGGGGTTATTTTATAGCTTCCCAGATTATCGGTCAAATAGGTTTACTGATATGGGAAGAATGGCCGGAGCTCAATTCAATTGCGAGCTAAGAACGTCTGTAGACAGACACTAACAAAAATGTTTGGCGACTTGTGTCTTTCTTTACGCTGCTTTGCCCACAGGCATTATATATAGAGGCTTAATTTGTTCCTCTACCCCGAGGACTTTCCTCACCTCTTCATCATCAAAGGCGCCGACTTCCACTGTGGCTAATCCTAAAGCCACGGCTTGAAGATGGATGTTTTCACCTGCATGTCCCACTTCTATGTGAACATATCTCTCTCCACGTTTGCCATATCTGTAGGAAGTCCTGTGATAAAGAGCACAGATGACAATATCCACTGGGGCGTCGATAATAAATTCTTGGTCCAGAGTTGCTCTGGCTAAATCTGGTCTTAAATCGGCCGGTTTGTGTAAGCTCAAGGAATGAGAAGCTGCTTCATAGTGGTAAATGCCGGCCTGTAATTCTTCGGAAGCTTGCTTTGCCTCGCTGGCAATAACACCTTGTTTGCCAACGACCACAAAAATCTCCAGGGGATAGGTAGCTCCGGCACTGGGCGCTGCCCTGAACCCTCTAGTTCCGGTGATACCCTGGGCCGACCAGAGTATTTGACTCAATTGAGGTAAATCTAGCGGATCCCTACGGTATCTACGAACCGATCTGCGCCTTAGTATCGTTTCCTCTAATGAAACCTTGCCGTTCAACTGAGGAGAGGGAAGCTTAATTATGGTTTGCCCCATGCCAGATTCTCCGCTACACGCAGAATAACAAATAACGTTTAGCCCTTGATAACGCCCATAGGTATAGCCATAGCCACTTTTCTGGAAATGCCAGCTTGGTGAACCACATCTATGACTTCGGTGATATCTTTGTAAGCTTGGGATGCCTCCTCAGCTAGCGAAGAAACGCTTTCTGCTTTAACAATGATACCTCTACTTTCTAATTCTCGTATGACATCCGCCCCCCTGATACCTCGTCTGGCAGCACCTCGGCTTAGTACTCTGCCCGCGCCGTGACAGGTGGAGCCAAAGGTCTCATCCATGGCCTTTTGAGTGCCCACAGCAACAAAAGAACAACGTCCCATGTCCCCGGGCACGAGCACAGGTTGTCCTACCTCGTTGTAGCGTCTGGGAATATCCTTATGGCCTGCCGGAAAAGCTCTGGTAGCTCCTTTGCGGTGAACACAGACCTTAACCTTGCGACCGTCTATCGTGTGTTCTTCTATTTTGGCTATGTTATGAGCAACATCATAAATCTGCCTCATGCCGAGTTTCTCAGGACTTTTACCGAGAACTTTAGAAAAGCTTTCTCTAACCCAGTGGGCAATGCACTGCCTGTTAGCCCAAGCGTAGTTAGCAGCACATGCCATGGCAGCTAGATAATCCTGGCCTTCCGATGATTCTATGGGGGCGCAGGCGAGCTGCCGGTCGGGGATCTTTATCCCGTATTTCGATACCGCTCCCTCCATGACCCGCAGGTGGTCAGTGCATACTTGGTGACCAAAGCCGCGAGAGCCTGTGTGAATCAAGATTAATATCTGACCTATCTCAGTGATGCCCATAATGCTAGCTATGTGGGAGTCGAATATCTCCTTCACCACTTGAATCTCCAGAAAATGGTTTCCTGAGCCTAATGTCCCTGCCTGAGGCATACCTCTCTTTACCGCTTTATCGCTTACCTTACTGGGATCGGCACCACCGAGACATCCACCTTCTTCAGTAACATCCAAATCTTCCTCGGAACCCAGGCCACGCTTCACTGCCCAATGAGCTCCCTCAACCATCAATCGGTTCATCTCTTTTTGACTTACCTTTATCTTCCCTTCAGAGCCAAGGCCTGATGGCACATTAAGGAATAATTCATTAATGAGCTCATTAATTCTAGGCCGCACTTCAGCTTCGCTGAGACTGGTACGCAATAACCTTACACCACAATTAATATCATAACCCACTCCCCCCGGGGAAACTACGCCATCCTTAATATCCATTGCTGCTACTCCACCTATAGGGAAGCCATAGCCCCAGTGGATATCCGGCATGGCAAAGGAGTAACCTACTATGCCGGGGAGAAAGGCAACATTGGCAACTTGTTCGAGTGCTTGTTCCTCACGTAGGGATTCCAACATTTCCTTACTGGCATAGATTAGGCCGGGGACCCTCATGCCAGTTTTATAATTCTCGGGAATCTTCCAGCGATAATCATCTATCTTAATAAGCTGTCCTTGCCATCGTGCCATGTCCTTAGCTCCTAAATGTCGAGAATTATCTGTGCCTTGTAGCCATCACTATTTTTATCTAGCTTTAACATATGATATGTGGCTGCTTTTACCCCCATCTTTATCTTATGTTTCATTGGGTCAAAACCTTCTCCATAACAGGTAGCCTTAAGCTGATTGTGAGTCAAACTTTCAATATCGAACCGGTTGAACAAAATGTGTTTGGCATCAAAAAAGTAAATGAGCTCATTAAGCCATTCAACGAGCAAGCTATCTCTGTCCTCGCTGCTTACTTCCAAATCGAGGTGCAATTTCTCTTCAACACTTTCGGGCTCAGTAATCAAACTGAACAGAGCCAGAGCAGCGTTGGAAAAGAGCTCTTCGATATCTGTCCCATAGGCGATGATGCCTATGTCAGCAGTGTGGTCGATTATTTCAAAAGCCTTTTTCATTCCTCTAATGTCCATTATACAAAAATAGCAACGATATCTCCATTTATGCTTGCTCTTTTTGCACTTCGCTCAAGCTGTTGTTACAATCAATGCTAAGGACAGTGGACGGGGCATCTTCCCCGGGAGCCGTGCGATTTGGCAAATTATCAATTACCTTGTATTATTAAGGTGGTAGTGGGCAAATGTCTGTGTCAAATTTGACTTCTCCGTGTGGAAAGTTATATGGTTCTAGCGATGCAAAGAATAAATACTAAAGGCAAAGCGAACCTACAGCTAGCAGCCTATTGTAAGGGATTTGTCCGTAAGAGGTAGATAGTAATGCCCTCCCAGCATTATATGGAATGTGCTTTATCTCTGGCTAGGTTAGCTATGGGATATACCAGTCCTAACCCAGCAGTGGGGGCAGTAGTTGTTAAGGATGGACTTGCTGTCGGCATGGGATATACTCAGCCTGCTGGCTCGGAGCATGCTGAGGTTATGGCACTCCGTCAGGCTGGTGATAAGGCGCAGGGTGCTACCATGTATGTTACTCTGGAGCCTTGCCCTCATTATGGGCGTACTCCACCTTGCACTCAAGCTATAATCGATGCCGGCATTTCAGAGGTCCATGTAGCCTTGCTTGACCCCAACCCTGTGGTTTCCGGGCGCGGAGTAAGCAGGCTAAATGAAATAGGCATCAAGACCCATATAGGTATGTGTCAGCAAGAAGCTTGCGAAATAAACGAGGCTTATATTAAGCACATTACTACGGGTTTACCATTTGTCGTGGCCAAATTCGCCATGAGCCTTGACGGCAAGATTGCTACTAAAACCGGTGATTCTAAATGGATAACCAAGGAAGAGGCAAGAAAGTATGCACATGCCCTGCGCTATACTGTCGACGCCATAATGGTAGGGGTAAACACCATTGTTGCTGATAATCCTCGCCTCACCGCTAAAGGTTGTGGTGGTAGAGGTGGTATAGGGAAAATGCAGCCTCTGCGTCTGGTTGTTGATAGTAAAGGAAAAGTACCATTGACCGCTCATATTTTTGAACCACCAGGCGAGGTTTTGCTCGCTGTGGCAGCACCTTTTGACTCTGTAAAGAAGGAAAAATTTGTAGAGGCGGGTGCCGAGGTACTGGAGTTACCAGCGAGGGAAGGCTCGGTAGATATTGTGGAGTTATTGAAGTTGTTGGGGAGGCGAGAGATTGTCACTGTCCTAGTGGAGGGAGGTGGTAAGCTTCTTGGTTCACTTTTTGACCACCACTTGGTGGATAAGGTATTGGCTTTCATTTCACCAATCATCATTGGCGGCTGTGAGGCTGTAAGTGTGGGGGGAAATGGCGTTGATAATATAGCTAAGGCTTTGCGCCTTAGTCGAGTTGACATCAAGACTTTCGGTGATGATATATTAGTTAGTGGATACGTGGAGAAACGATTACCGCAAGAGGCGTAGGTTTTTAGGTGTAGAGTATGTTCACAGGGATAGTTGAGGAGATTGGCATAGTTAAGGAAACAAGCCGAGACCGCTTGGCCTTCGAAGCCCACAAGGTGCTTGAAGGAACGAAAGTGGGCGATAGCATAGCTGTTAATGGTGTTTGCTTAACTGTTGTCTCCTTGGAAAATTATGGCTTCAGTGTTAATGTTATGCCTGAGACGTTACGTTGCACTAATCTCGGTAGACTTCATTATAGCGACCAGGTAAATTTGGAAAGGGCACTGGTACTGGGGGGACGCCTGGGCGGCCATTTAGTGTTGGGTCATATCGATGATACGGGAGAAGTAATGGATGTAACTAGCGAAGAAAGCGCGCGTATTATGAGGATTTCAGCACCAACTAAATTAATGTCTTACATTGTAGATAAAGGCTTTATCGCCGTTGATGGTGTTAGTCTCACCATTGTAGACCTCGATGATTTTTCTTTTGTTGTGTCTCTAGTAGCTTACACTATGGAACATACTACGTTAGGAGGGAAGAGACCTGGAGACGTAGTCAATTTAGAGGTAGACATCTTAGCTAAGTATGTGGAATGTCTTAAGGAGCGAAAAAGACAAAGTTTAGACTTTGAGTTCCTTAGAGAATATGGATTTGTAGGGGGAATAGATGCTGGCTAGCATTTCAGAGGCAATTGAAGATATAAGGGCAGGCAAGTTTATCATTATCGTTGATGATGAGTCACGCGAAAATGAAGGGGATCTAGCCATGGCTGCCGAGAAGGTTACCCCTGAGGCGATAAATTTTATGGCTAAGCATGGTCGAGGACTGATTTGCTTTCCTATCACTGGCCAAAGGCTCGACGAATTAGGAATACCACTGATGGTTACCAATAACACCTCACGCTACTCCACTGCCTTCACAGTTTCTATTGAGGCTAAGGATAAGGTTACTACTGGCATCTCTGCCTTTGATCGGGCACAAACCATAAAAACGGTGCTTGATCCTAATACCAAGCTGAGCGACCTAGCTCAGCCAGGGCATATATTTCCTATTCGAGTTAAGGAAGGTGGGGTATTAGTACGCGCGGGACACAGCGAAGCTATTGTTGATGTGGCTAGACTGGCTGGGCTTTATTCTGCTGGCGTTATATGCGAGATTATGGATGAGGATGGCACTATGGGGCGCCTGCCTCAACTTGAAGCTATGGCTTCTAAGTTTGACTTAAAGATAATAACCATCGTTGATTTGATTGCTTACCGTCTTCGCCATGAAAAACTGGTGCAAAGAGTAACCGAGGCTAAGCTGCCTACTGCGTATGGCGAATTTACAGCCGTGGCTTACAAAAGTGCTGTTGATGCTGCTGAGCATATCGCTCTAGTTAAAGGTGACATATCGAGTGATGAGCCAATCCTGGTACGTGTTCACAGTGAGTGTCTCACCGGAGACGTCTTTGGTAGTTTGAGATGCGATTGTGGAGCTCAGATTGAAATGGCTTTGCAAAGAATAGCCAAAGAAGATCGAGGTGTTTTTCTTTATATGAGACAGGAGGGGAGGGGGATCGGGTTTCACAACAAGCTTCGCGCCTATGCTCTTCAGGATCAAGGAATGGATACTGTGGAGGCTAATATAGCTTTAGGTTTTGCACCTGATTTGAGAGATTATGGAGTGGGCGCCCAGATTTTGGCCGACATAGGTTTACATAATATTCGATTGCTTACCAATAATCCTAAGAAAGTGATCGGGCTGGAAAGCTATGGGATTAAAATAGTAGAGACTGTTCCCCTAATAGCCCCGGCTACCCCTTATAATATCCACTACTTAGAAACCAAGCAAAGGAAGTTAGGACATATTTTAGGTATACAGGAGGGTAAGTAAATGGCTAAGCATCAGTATGAAGGTATCCTGATAGGAAAAGGTCTTAAGTTTGCCTTGGTTGTTTCTCGTTTTAATGAGTTAATAACCATGAAGCTGCTTGAGGGAGCAAAGGACGCTTTACTGCGCCACGGTGTCGCTGAGGGGGACATCGATATTGCCTGGACTCCGGGTTGTCTAGAGATCCCGCTTATAAGCAAAAAATTAGCACAGAGTAACAAGTACGATGCCATAATATGCCTTGGCGCGGTGATTCGTGGTGGCACCCCCCATTCTGAGTATGTTGCTTCCGAGGTAAACAGGGGAATTGGCAGGGTGGGCTTAGATACTGGCCTACCGGTAATACAAGGCATAATCACAGCCGATACTTTGGAGCAGGCTATCCAGAGAGCAGGGGCTAAAGAGGGTAATAAAGGCTTTGCTGCTGCAGTAAGCGCTATTGAAATGGCAAATCTGCTTAAGGCTATTCAGTGACTTTATAAACTTTGTCACCTTGCCTTACTCTATCAGGAACTTTTATGCCCACAAGGTCACCGGGCTTGCCCATGGTGATGTCAACACGCTCGATCTGCATAGATTCTACAGCCAGTTCCATATCTGTAGTGCTGCCCTTGATATGGATTTTATCACCTATTTTCAATATGCCGCTTAGCTCTATACCAGCTACCACAGGCTTAGCAAAAAAATCCGTTATCTTGCCAATCTCTACATCCGGCATTTCCAGACACCTCCCTTCTTAGAAATAATGTACACCCTTCGGGGTCAAAAATCAACACGCGGAGGTAATACTGTAACATTCAGTTGACAGTAACCCACCCGGCAGAAGGGCTAATTGACACTAACCGTAAGAAATACTAATATTAAACTGGCAACTCAAAACACCAGCCAAGCCTAGGATGCTATGGATTGAAGAAAAGAGGTTTAGCTAACGCGGACCAAAAATATTTAGAAAGGAGGTGATTTCATGCCACAGTCAATAGAGTATCAAAAACTGATGACGGAGATAGTCTACATTAATCTGCCTGGTCCAAGTCAGCCCATCGACGGAATGACAGGTGGTGAGCTATTACATGGTTTTCTAGCAGATTTGTATACGACGTCAAACCCGGATACTAAGAGCTTTGTCATGACTTTGTGCAACAAGTGGAATGTGCGTTACGTGCAAGCAGGGGGCGTGGCTTCTCATGACATTAGCAAAAAGAAGTAGTAGACTACCAACGCAAAATAATAACTAAGCCCAGGATGCTATGGATTTATGGATTTAAGGGAAGAAGTTAAGCCAATGTGAACCAAAAATATTCAAAAGGAAGGTGATTTCATGCCACAGTCAATAGAGTATCAAAAAGTTATGAC
>CAISEW010000062.1 GCA_903884455.1 uncultured Chloroflexota bacterium
TCTCGAAATCATTATATCTGAGCTTCAAGGTTATGCACCTCGCCTGCTTGCCCTGAGCACGAAGCTCGGCACCCACCCGCTCGCTGAGGTAATGCAGCATCGCCTTAAGGAAGCCACGGTCCAGGGTATCCCGGGCAAAGGTGGTGGAGCGGCTTATGGACTTGGGCGGACCCAGCGCTGCTTCCACTTTACTGTTATCTATCCCGTGGGCATAGCGGTGCAGCACCTCGCCCCATATACCGAAGGTCTGCTTCATAAAGGAGAGAGGCAGGCGGCCAAGCTCGCCTATGGTTTTGATGCCCATTCTCTTCAGCACCATCTCACCCTTGGCTCCCACACCGGGTAGTTTGGCAATGAGCAACGGCGCCAGAAAAGACCGCTCCTGGCCAGGAACAACCTCAATCAGCCCATCAGGCTTGGACAGGCCAGAGGCCACCTTGGCCACTACCTTCGAGCTTGCGATGCCTACTGAGGCTGTGATACCCAGCTCTTCTTTTATCCGCTGCTTTATGCGCAGCGCAGTTTCCTTAACGGGGCCGTAAAGTGATTCGAATCCGGTAAGGTCCAGATAGGCCTCCTCCAATCCCAGCGGCTCGATATCGGGTGTGAACTCACTCAGGATAGCCATGAATCTTTCCGAGGCATCGCTATAGCGATGGAAGCTGCCGCTGAGGAAGATAGCATGGGGACACAGGCGATGTGCGCGAGCTAAAGGCATCCCGGACTTCAACCCGTAGGCCCGTGCTTCATACGAGGCGCAGGCAACCACGCCGCGGCCCCTGGGGTCGCCCCCGACCACCACAGGCTTGCCCCGCAGGGCAGGGTCAAACACCTGCTCCACCGAGACAAAGAAAGCGTCGAGGTCGATATGCAAAATACAGCGAGCCATTTCATATTCTTCTGCAAGAACATATGTTCTATCTTATTATAGAGCTATGCCCTTCCCTCTGTCAAGGTCGAATTGTAAGCAGGGGTACATCATGTCTTGCCTTTTTTTGACTCTCTATAATGTAACATTTTGGTCGGTGCAGGTTGAAAAAGGTCTTTTTGCATACCACCCTTGCGGCCGGTGCTCCGACATTGGACCTCGCAATGGCCGGCACTTGACAAAAGCAATTCATAGTTCCATAATGTAACCGTTATGGAACCAAAGAGGTGTTAAATGCGCGCCATCACTGTCAAAAATATTCCCGACAATCTATATCAGCGTTTAAAGCAGAGTGCGACGGAAAATCGACGCAGCATCAACAGCGAAATACTAGTCTGCATAGAACTAACAGTACAAAGTCAGAAGCATGAGAGCGTTAATGACATCCTTGCCAGGGCTCGCAAGCTGCGTCAAAAAACCAGAGGACATATGCTCACTGACAAGAAATTTAGCGAAATGAAAACAGCGGGAAGACCATGATCGTCGTAGACACAAATGTGATTGGTTATCTATTCTTATCCAGCAAGCGAACTGACCAGGCTGAACAAGCCCTGCTGAAAGATTACCATTGGGTTGCGCCTCCACTGTGGCGAAGTGAGCTCTGTAACGTCCTGGCAACCTGCGCAAATCAAAGCTTAATAAACCTGGAAGATGCCCTCCTTGTTATCTCGGAAGCTGAGCAATTAATGAAAGATTCCGAATATGAAGTCGCTTCAGAGAAGATACTCAGACTGGCAACACAAAGCGGATGCTCCGCTTACGACTGTGAATTTGTTGCCTTGGCAATGGATTTGAATGCTCCTCTTGTCACTGTAGATAAGAAGATACTCGCTAAGTTCCCCGATGTAGCGATTTCTTTAGATAAGTTTGTATCCAAATAGCAGGCATCCTAGAACCACACCAATGTATGTCAATTGGGCAAACTTGCGGTTTTTAAATTCGCGCAGTACAATCGTGTAACCCAATATCATGTCAGTGGGAATAAATGATATGAACCTGCAAACACACATACGGTCAGAGCTCTGGCTCGCAATTTCAAACACATATCAAGCCGAGAATTACAGTCATGCGATCTTGGACGCAATGCACTATCTTAGCAACACCTTGCGCGAAAAGACTGGAGTCGATGGAGACGGTGTGAGCCTTGTTGGTCAAGCCCTCAGCGGTGATTCACCAAGGCTTAGACTAAGTAAGCTGCAAACAGAAACTGAGAAAAACATCCAAAAAGGCATTGAGCATATTCTCAGAGGTATGTATTGGGCTATTCGCAATCCTAGAAGTCACGAACAAGCCGAAGACACAAAAGATACAGCCGATGCCATTATTTACTTCATAAACTATCTCTTGGGTATCATTGACCGGTCGGTAGAACCATTCACTCTGCCGAAATTCCTCGCGAGGGTTTTTGACCCTGATTTTGTAAGCTCAGAGCGATATGCCGAGCTATTGGCGGGAGAGATACCAGCCAGCAAACGCCTAGACACTTTGATCGAGATTTACAGGCAAAGAGACCAGGGGGATGGCAATAAGTTAGCCTATATCGTTCGGGCCGTTATTAAAAAACTTACCGACGAACAAGTTGCCCAGTTTCTTGCTGTCGTTTCTGACGACTTGAAGACAACACAGGATGAACCACCCGTCAGGTCTGCATTACAGATACTTCCGCCTAAACTCTGGAGTAATATTGCCGAAGTAGTTCGACTAAGGATTGAGACTAAACTCATACGCTCAATCCAAGACGGCAAAGCTTACCTCCGCTCTCAAAAGGTGGATGGCGCCTTAGGTACTTGGGCTAGAGAGTTCCTGCAGTTCTTCACGCTTAGAGAACAAGTTGGCCATGTGCTGTTGGAAAAGCTGGAAGGCAAAGACGAAAATGGCCGTCTGTACGTAGCGAGATTCTTTCTTGATGTTTTGCCAAAAGTCATTACCGACAAGTGGCAAATACAGAGGGTTATTATAGCCATATCCAAAGCCATTAGAAATAATGAAATTGCAGTTCGGCAATATCTAATAGATTCAATATGGGAATATTCTGAAGAATGGCAAAAAGGATTACTAGAAGAATTGAAAGACCTGACCGATCCCGAACATCCTTTGGCTTTTTTCCCTGATGGGACGCCATTTTTGAAACAAGACGATATACCTTTCTAATAGTCTTGACAAAATGTAGCGCAATCCTGACGCAACATGCAACCCTGCGATTTAGCGAGCTCCAAATTCGCCTCGATGTCTTTTCAGAGTTAATAGGTCAACTACTTGTCCGCCACACACCTAGCGGCTTTAGAAGTTAAAGAACATCTCAAATTTCTAACAATCTATCAGCCGTTGATTTGTCGTAAAAGAATCGCTATACTATCAACCACTTCAGACAAAATGAGAGGGGATAATAAAAGGGAGGAGGTTTAGAAATGCCTGAGCTAGAAGTCGGCAAGGTAAGCACTTTCTTCGCCCGACCGGTAGTGGCAGGCATCGACTTGACCTCAACCGTCAAGGTCGGTGACAAGCTCCATATCAAGGGTCACACCACTGACGTTGAGGTTACGGTAGAGTCGATGCAA
>CAISEW010000063.1 GCA_903884455.1 uncultured Chloroflexota bacterium
AGTTTGCTTCGGCTTCGCCTCGCAACCGCTACTGCTCCTCGCAATGACAGGCAAAACAAAGAAATCACGCTTAAGTCGCATTTTACTCCTGAGGGATACATGAAAGCTGTAAATAGGGTGCGGGAGTATATCGCGGCTGGCGATGTCTTTCAAGTTAATCTTTCTCAAAGATTTGAGGCTGATTTAAAAATTCCGCCCTATGAGCTTTATAAGCGACTGAGGACAGTTAATCCCGCTCCCTTTGCTAGCTATCTCAATTTCCCTGGAGTAGCCATCGTCAGTGCCTCTCCCGAAAGGTTCCTCAAAGTCCAAGGCGACCTGGTAGAGACGCGACCGATAAAGGGCACGAGACCACGAGGGAGAGACCCTGTTGAAGACGAGCGCCTGGCTCATGAGTTGACCCACAGCACCAAAGACCGAGCAGAAAACATGATGATTGTTGATTTAGAGAGGAATGATTTAGGACGAGTTTGCCACTATGGCACGGTAAAGGTCACCGAATTAGCTATCCTGGAGACTTTCCCCACCGTATTTCATCTCACCTCTACCGTCGTGGGCAGGCTACGCCGAGGCAAGAGCAACATTGACCTGCTTAAGGCTACTTTCCCCGGCGGCTCTATTACCGGTGCTCCTAAGGTGCGAGCTATGGAGATTATTGATGAAATGGAGCCGACCAAGAGGAGCGTCTATACCGGCTCCATAGGTTATCTGAGCTTCAATGAGGACATGGATATCAACATCGTTATCCGCACTTTTTTAATTAAAGGAGGCAAAGCTTATTTTCAGGTAGGTGGTGGCATTATTTACGACTCTGATCCGGAGGCTGAATATATGGAAACGCTGGACAAAGCCCGGGCCCTAATTCGAGCTTTGCAGTTAGCACCAGAAGTGGTTGTAGCAACAAAATAAAGGGCGCCGAGAGATCATAAATTTCTTGGGGTAAAAATGGGCTTTGTTTCAAAGGTTACCCTACAAAAGTCTTCGGACAGCCGCATGGCGTATTTTCTGGAGTACTGGTGTTACGGCAGTATTCGTCGAGAGGCTGAGTTCTCCTATTTTTAGTCCTGGGTCGGAGCATTGAAAAACTGGCGGCTATGCCATATGATAGCAGGGTTAATCAGTGAGCGATTACTTTTGTATAAAAATCTCTTCTTGAAGGGAGTGGGGATTATAGAAAGCTCTGCGAATTATAATCATAAGGGGGTTAATTTATGGCTGATGAGTCTGGCAAAAGTCTCGATAAGTTAAAAGAACTGAAAAGAAAGCAAGAACACATCTTGCAGATGGGAGGGTCAAAGGCGATTGAAGAGCGCCATAAGAAGGGGCAGATGTCGGCTCGGGAGAGGATAGATTATTTCTTCGATACTGGTACCTTCACAGAAATAGGCTTGTTTGTTCAGCATAGGACGACTGCTTTTGGCATGGATAAAAGGGAGGTGCCTGCTGAAGGAGTAATTACCGGTTTCGGTAAGGTGAATGGCAGGCATGTCGTTGTGGCTGCTGAGGATTATACCGCAATGGCGGGAACCTTTGGCGAATATCATGGTAAGAAATTTGTTCGTGCTATAGATTTCGCCAAGGATAATGGCTGGCCATTTGTAGGTATGAATGACTCCGGAGGAGCTCGACTGCAAGAGGGGATGGATACTCTGGAAAGTTATGGATGGCTGTTCAGGTCTCAAATACTCGCGTCGGGGATAATACCTCAGATAGCTCTACTTATGGGCCCTTGTTTAGGAGGCCAGGCATATCATCCTGTAATGCAAGATTTCCTCATTCAAACGAAGCGCACGGGATTTATGGGTATTGCTGGCCCGGCTTTTGTTAAAACTCAAACCGGGGAGGAAATCAGCCTTGAGGAGCTTTCCGGCTACAAAGCCCATGCCATAAAATCAGGACAAACACACGTTGTGGCTGAAGATGATGCAGATTGTCTGGATAAGTGTAAGGAACTTCTGGCCCTTTTGCCTTCCAGCAACAGAGAGAAACCACCTCGCATCCCAACGGACGATGACCCAGAAAGGAAGGAGGATTTGCTTAGCTTGCTGCCAGAACATCCATACGAACCTTTCGATATGTACGAAGTCATCAGAAAGATAGCTGACCAGGGTTATTTCTTTGAGACCTTGGGACTCCACGCCCGGAATATAATCACAGGTTTTGCCCGCTTCAATGGGCGTCCTGTGGGAATAATAGCTACCCAACCGAAGTGGATGGCTGGTTGCATAGATATTGATGCTGCCGACAAAGGAGCCAGGTTTGTCAGGTTTTGCGACCTATTCAACATTCCCTTGGTCACTCTTCATGATTCCCCGGGGTATCTGATAGGTTCTCAACAAGATTGGGGTGGAATTCTGCGTCACGGTGCCAAGCTGCTTTTTGCCTGGGCTGATGCCACCGTGCCCCTGATTGCAATCATAATTAGAAAGTCATATGCCGGCGCTCACTATGGTATGCTGGACAAAGCTATTGGGGCTGATTTTGTCTTTGCCTGGCCTACGGCCCAAGTTACTATTGTCGGTGCCGAAACTGCTGCCAGTGTTATATTCGCCAGAGAAATAAAGGAGGCGGGTAAGCCTGATGAAGTGCAAGCACAAAGGATAAAGGAATTCTCAGAAATGTACGAAAACCCTTACCGCGCTGCGGAGAGAGGCTATGTCGATGATGTTATAGACCCCTCAGATACCAGAAAAGTTATAAACAAGGCACTGGATATATTGGCTGATAAAAACAAGGACAACAAGGCATTTTTCGCCAGGCCATGGAGAAAGTATTCCAACATCAATCTCTGAGAAAGGAGTAAGAAGGTGGATTTCAGCTTCACTGAAGAACAAAATAAATTTAGACAGGAGTTGCGGAACTTTTTAGAGGAGGAGATAAAGAAGGGGTATTGGGAACCTACCTGTGATGCCTGGGTACAAGGCTTCGACCCCGGATTTACCAAACGGGTGGCGCAGAGGGGCTGGATAGGACTGACCTGGCCTAAGGAGTATGGCGGGCAGGGGCGCAGCCATATAGATAGGCTTATTCTTACTGAAGAAATGCTACGCTATGGGGCGCCGGCAGCTTGTCACTGGTTTGGTGACCGCCAGGTCGGAGGTGCTATCCTCTCTTTCGGCTCGGAAGAATTAAAAAAGGAGTTTCTGCCTAGGATTATCAAGGGAGAGGCTTATTTTGGCCTAGGAATGAGCGAACCGGGAACTGGTTCTGATTTGGCCTCACTACAAACCAGGGCAGTAGAAGATGGTGATTATTATGTAATTAACGGTCAAAAAACCTGGACTAGCTGTGCATCCTTTTCTCAATACTTTGATGTGTATGTCCGAACAGACCCCGAGGCGCCAAGGCATAGGGGCATTAGTGAATTTATTATAGATGCACAGTCGCCCGGCGTCAGTCGCATCCCCATGATTGATATTACCGGCACTGAGGCTTGGAATGATGTCTTCTTTGACAATGTTCGCGTGCACAAGAAGTATTTGGTGGGGGAGAAAAATCGTGGCTTTTATCAAGTCCTCCACCAGCTTGATTATGAGAGGAGTGGCATGGAACGTCTCATGGGAAATTATCCCCTCTTTGAGGCTATCATACAGTTTGCCAAGGAAAATAAATTGTCTCAGGAGCCTGCAATTCGCAATAAGCTGGCGCAACTACAGATTGAATTTGAGGTGGGACGCTTGCTTATTTATAGAGTGGCTTTGGTCATGGAAGAAGGGCGGGCTCCTAATTGGGAATCTGCTATGTCCAAGGCCTATTCCACGGAATTTGAGAAACACTTGGCTGGCGTAGCTATGGAGGTCTTGGGTTCCTATGGACAATTGATGGTGGGTTCCAAGTTAGTCCCTCTGCGGGGCATGGCCTTACATTCATACTTAGGCTCCAAAGGTTACAGCCTTCAAGCAGGCACAACGGAAATCTTAAAAAATATCCTGGCTGCACGGAGATTGGGATTACCAAGCTCATAAGCCGTCGCTCTGGGCGAAGCGCAGAGTCCAATGGCTCCAAGATTCTTCGTCAGCAGCTCAGAATGGCGCTTGGAATGTTTGACACAGGAGGATAGCTATGAAGTTAACTCTTACTGAAGAACAAGAGATGCTAAAAAAGACAGCCCGCGACTTCCTGGTTGATAAGTGCTCAAAAAAATTCGTTAAACAGATGGAAGAAAGCGAGACAGGCTATTCCAGAGAACTCTGGCAGGAGATGGCTGAGCTGGGCTGGATGGGCTTGGCCTTCCCCGGGAAATATGGCGGCGGCGATATGAGTTTTCTCGACCTGGCAGTGCTATTAGAGGAGATGGGGCGTGCTTGTTTACCCGGCCCGTTTTTCTCCGCAGTGGTTCTTGCAGGCTTGTCCATATTAGATATTGGGAGCGAAGAACAAAAACAAGAATACCTGCCCAAGCTAATCCGTGGCGAAAAAATACTTACCTTAGCTCTCACTGAACCTGGCTATCACAATTACGATGCCTCTTCAGTTATAGTCGAGGCTACTCGCAACGATGGCAACTATATCATCAAAGGCACAAAACTATTTGTCCCTGATGTTCATATTGCTGACTACCTGCTATGTGTCGCCAGAACCAAGCCTAAAAACGGAATCACCATATTCCTGGCCGACGCCAAGAATCCTAGGATAAAGTACACAGTTCTAAAGACTATCGCCGGTGATAAGCTATGTGAGGTAGTTTTTGACCAAATGCCAGTACCTAAAGCTAACATTTTGGGACGGCTAAACCAAGGATGGAGTGCAGTGCAAAAGATAATCCAGCGGGCAGCGGTGGGAAAATGTTGTGAGATGGTCGGCAACATTCAGCGAGTGTTGGAGATGACCGTAGACTACGCCAAGGAAAGGAAGCAATTCGACCGTCCCATTGGTAGCTTCCAAGTCATACAGCATTATTGTGCCGATATGGCAACCGATGTTGATAGCGCCAGGTTTAGCACCTACCAAGCAGCTTGGATGTTAAGCGAGGGACTTCCCTGCACCAAAGAAGTGGCCATAGCCAAGGCCTGGATAGGCGAGGCCTCCCAGCGCGTCTTTGCTCTGGCGCACCAAATTCACGGAGCTATTGGCGTTACCGTAGAACATGACCTGCATTATTACACTAGGCGTGCCAAGGCTGCCGAGCTTGCCTTCGGCGATGCCAATTTCTATCGGGAAATAGTAGCCAGAGAGATGGGGTTGTGACCGTTAAGTCAACACTGAATTGGAACAAAGTCTGAACGATTGACGTGCTTGGCAGGGTTGAGTATACTTCTGGCAGTCTGGCAGCACGATGGAAAATCTTGAGAAATTGTACGATGCAGCACGAAAGGGGTAACTACTATGGGAATTAAGAAAGTAGGTGTAGTTGGCGGTGGGTTTATGGGCTCTGGCATTGTCCAGGTCTGTGCTCAGTCTGGCTACGAGGTGGTGCTTCTAGCAAGGAGAGAACAGAGTCTTAACAAAGGCATAGCAACAATAGAATATTACCTGAGTCGGGATGTGGAGAAGGGTAGAATATCTCAACAGGATAAAGACTTGATTAGGGCTCGCATCAAGGGGAGCCTCACTCAGGAAGACCTAAATGACCGCGATTTGATTATAGAAGCTATCCCGGAGGATACGGAACGCAAGAAAAAGGTTTTTGTCGAGCTGGACAGGATCTGTCCTGGACATACCATCCTTTGCTCCAACACATCCTGTCTATCCGTTACAGAACTTGCTCGAGCAACCAACCGTTCGGACAAGGTAATCGGGACACACTTTCTCTCCCCGGTGCCGCCAAGCAAGCTACTCGAGATTGTCAAAGCGGACACAACCAGTGAAGAGACCCTGGCGACAGTAAAGAAGTTCGGCCGCTCACTGGGAAAGGAAATCCTTGTCGCAAAAGATACTCCTGGGTTCATTTTCAACTACCTGCTGATAGCGTTGACGAGAGCTGCTGAGCACCTGCTGGAGGATGGAGTAGCCAGCGCAGAGGATATTGACAAGAGTATGACCCTTGGGCTGGGTCATCCTATAGGTCCACTGGCCCTAGCCGACTTTAACGGTCTGGACGTTGGCTATATGGTAAGCTGTGCGATGTATGAGAGGAGCAAGAACCCCTGTCTGGCTCCTTCTGCTACTCTGAAAGAGTTGGTTGATTCTGGTCGTTTGGGACGTAAGACGGGTGAAGGGTTCTACAAGTATAAAAAAGAAAAGTAGTGCACTAAAGAAGATTAGCTAAGGTCATTAAGCTTCGTTTCCAAATTTTTTTGCCTTAAGGATACTGTTAAATCTCCTCGAGTTCTTTCTATAATACTTCGTATAGTGTCGGTGGTTCGCCTCAAGCCATGAGCTAGCAATTCCGGGAAATCCATGGTTATCAATATTCCATAAATTTCATCCATTATGGTCAGTAATTCCTCGCAACGTGAGAAGTCATCTCGCCTTAGACTATCTAATATATACCTCCGCAACTCACCTACGGATTCGCCCAAGCCATCAAGATAGGCAGCATTGCTTACGCCCAGTGCTCTTGGCTTCGGTAAGTCTTCTCCGGCAATCAAAGTTAAGGTTATACATCCTTCAGCGAACTCTTTTTGAGCGTCGTGAATGAAACCCGAATGAAGTAGCTTTCCATGTCTGGCCAGGTCGTGATTTAGCTCTTGAACTAATTCATGAGCTGAATCAAGGAGTTGCCTTGCCTTATCATGCTCCTGGCGATGCACGGCACGTATGGCATCAGCGCTGTAGCGGATTACCTGACGGCAACTACGCAAGGCTTTCTCTCTCGCCGCATCTTCAGCCACAAAGTAAGGACGAAGCTTCGCAGCGATAATCCCCAAATCTTCTACTGGTTTTGGCATTTCCCTTTCGCCAAGTCCATTTTTGCGACCAATTTCTGCACAGCTCCCCTAACATCTTTCTCGCCCAAGACAGCACTAATCGCGGCTACGGCATCAGCGCCAGCAGCTACTACTTCACCGACGTTACTCTGGTTTATACCGCCAATGGCTACTAGAGGGGTATACACTATTCGCTTGACTTCTTTGAGCATATCCACTCCCACCACAGTGACTTCCTTTTTTGTTGTCGTGGGAAATATAGAGCCCACGGCAATATAGTCCGCGCCTTCGTTTTGAGCTTTTGTGGCCTGAGACACTGTAGTGACGGAACAGCCAACTATTTTATCTACGGGTAATTGCCTGCGGACTACAGGCAATGGTAAATCTTCTTGCCCAATGTGAAGTCCATCGGCATCAACAGCCACAGCTAAGTCGAGATAATCATTTATTATAAATAGAACACCCGCTTGACTACAGAGCTCCTTGAGCTTTTGCGCTGCAAGTAGCAGTTCCCCCTTTTTGCTTTGCTTGTCACGAAGCTGGATTACCTTGGCGCCTCCCTCAATAATTTGGCCAGCAATGTCTAGCTCATCTCTGCCAGCCAAAAATTGCCTATCCAGAATAACGTAAAGCCCGGGCAGCTTTTCTATTTTGTCCCGGCGTGATATTCGGGAAATCAGATCTCGCTCTAAGGTATAAAGGGCAAACCTTGTCTGTTCAAAGCTGGCTGAATTCAACATTGCACTTATCTCTGGCAGTTTAGCTAGCTCCTCTACCACGCGAAGAGACTCTTCCACCCTTTTAGCGTTGGCGGTAACTAAATCCAGCAAGCCCTGCAGCGAGGTCGCCTTCATAGTTAGTTCCTTATCCTTCGAGTAAGGGTGACCAACATCGTGTTCGGAATCTCTGTGAGACAAGAGCCCTATGCTCAGTGATTTAGTCTCCCGGGTTAAATCATGACGTAGAGTCCTTAACCGTTGACTCAGCTCAGCATCGTTGAGAAGAAAGCGCGCGACATCTTCCAGAACCCGCAAACCTTCACTGGAGCGGTTCAGATTGGCATCAATCATACGCAGCGGTTGATGAGGCACTTTCTAAGTCCTTCAGCGGCTCAGGTAACACACCTTCCCTGGCTGCTTGTATCTTATCCTGAATCTGGGACGGTAGTTCCTGTCCAATGTCCTGGAATTTCTTTTCCACCCAGCGGCCGATATTCCGGGGGTCTTTGTAATAATCCTCACTGGGGTGCATTGTAGGCTCGCCACTCTCTTCCCATACCGTCTTCAACGGCTTATGGTAGGCAAAGCCGGAAATGACACGGGATAAATTGGTATTGCCACAGGATGAGCATTTTGGAACAAAGGGAGCAGAGATATCCCTTACCAAAAAAGCCAGTCTTCTGCGGCAGTTCTGACAAATAAATTCATAAATGGCCATGGAACACCTTCTCGTTCAACCACTATCAGACTTGCTTTCTCCTTGGCCAGAGAACTCCTTCCTTTTTTCCTCTATCTGAGTAACGGGCCATTCGCCCCTCTCCATTTTCTCAGTTATTTCCTCATATTCCGGAGGAGATTTCTCACCGCTACTCATTCTCTTGTTCCATTCGGCTATTGCTCTGGGGTCATCGCGCATCATGCCCTGGGTCAGCTCGCGGTCGGAAAGTATGTTTTCATAAACATCCTTGTATGTTTTCTGTACGGAAAAAGTGGAAAATATCCGCTTGAGCTTGCTGTTGCCACAACGAGGACAAGGGGGTGGGGGCACAGATGAGCTCTGCCGATATGAGCTAACAACTCGGCGGCAGGAATTACACCAATACTCGTAAATAGGCATTTTCCCCTAGCAAGGAAATTTTAGCACAACTCCTTCCTTCGACCAAACCGTGCCGGAAAAGTACAGCTTCTCTTCCTTTTCCGGAAGAAGTTATAAGACAGCTAGATTTGGTTAAGGATAGCCTAACTCTTTGCCCAGAACTGCCACTGCGGCTACCTGAGGAGGGCCACCGAAGGTCTGTGATATGCCAAGCTTGGCATCCTTTAGTTGACGCTCAGGCGATTGAGCCTTACCCTGGAGTTGTTTGTAAACCTCGTAAGTCATCCTGAGGCCGCTAGCACCCACCGGGTGTCCAAAGCATTTCAGCCCACCATCGCTATTTACAGGCAAGCCACCGCCAAGCTCAAAGAAGCCAGAATCGATATCCTCCTTGGATTTGCCCTCCGGGCTAAAGCCAAGGAGTTCGTAGAGAAGCAACTCTGTGCTGGTAAAGCAATCGTGAACTTCGGCAATATCAATTTGCTCTCGAGGATTCTTTACCCCAGCTTGCTCATAAGCTTGGCGAGAAGAATTTATGACCTCCTCAAAATGGAGCCAATCGAAAGCTGGGCGATTCTGGGGGAGGAGAGCAGAATGAGCTGCACCTAAGCCCTTTATATAGATAGGGTCATTTCTGTATTTTCTAGCCTGGCTGGCGGGAACCAAGAGGGCTGCGGCACTGCCGTCACTGTTGCCACAGCAATCAAAAAGACCCAGGGGCCAGGCGATAATAGGAGCACTCGTCACCTGTTCCAGGGTTACGCGGTTGTGGAAATGAGCCTTGGGGCAAAGGCTGCCGTTGTAATGGTTCTTGACCGCAATCTTGCCAATGATGCGTTTACCTTCTTCGGGGCTCAGGCCGTAAGTATAGAAATATCGAGTGGCGATCATGCCAAACGAGCCCGGTGCGGTGCGGCGTGCCTCCAGTACTGTGCTCATGCCTCGTCCGGTCCCCAGGCCAGGGAAGCCGGTATCCTTGAGCTTCTCCACACCCAGTGCCAAAACTAAATCATACATACCACAAGCGACACCAAAGCAGGCATTCCTTAGAGCCTCGTGTCCGGTGGTGCACCAATTCTCCACCCGGCTCATGGGTATGCCGTGCAGTTTCAGTGATCCCGCCAGATGAGTACAGCCAATGCCAACCACTGGTTGGGTAACAGTACCATACCAGCAAGCCTGAATATCTTTGGGGTCGATCCCGGCATCCTCATAAGCTTCATAGGCAGCCTCTATGACCAGGTCATCGAGCCCAGCATCCCATCTCTCGCCAAATTTAGTGCAGCCCATACCAATAATGGCAACTTTATCCTTTATACTCTCCATTTATCTGCCCTCCCTTGGTTATTAGCTCACGACTCTCCCTTTTCTTCACCTTCATAAACTTCGGGGAATATTTCCTTTCTCCTAAATCTTTGCCAGTCCGGCTTCTGTTTCTGCCAGAATGCGTTCTTCCAATGTTCAGCTTCCTCCGAAGCGTAATATTTCCAGAGGTACTGAGCGGAAACTGCCTCTATGCCTCGCATATAGGTAGTGGCAGCGTTGAAACATGCTTTGATGCCCGCTATAGCTCCAGGACTTTTCTCCAATATTTCGTCGCACCATTTGTCCACCTCCTCTTCCAACTTATCTGCTGGTACTACCTTGTTCACCAGTCCCATCTCCAGGGCTTCTTGGGCAGTATACCGGCGGCAGAGATACCAAATTTCCCTGGCTTTCTTTTCTCCCACTACCATCATCAAATCAATAACACCTAAACCCGGGTCAAAACTTCCCACCAAGGGGCCAACCTGGCCAAAGACGGCATTTTCTGAAGCTATGGAGAGGTCACAAATCTGCTGATAGACTTGCCCCCCTCCTATGGCATAACCATTCACTGCCGCGATAACCGGCTTGGGCATCTCCCGTATCAAGGTTTTGACCATTAAATCCTTTTCCAACATTCCCTTCCGATAGCCGGCTTTTGCCTCCTTGGCATCACCGCCGGTACAAAATGCCTTATCACCAGCGCCAGTAAACACGACCACGCCTACAGTACCATCGCTTGCCACATCCTCAAAAGCTTTTATCAGTTCGTCCTGGGTGGAGGTGGTAAAAGCGTTGTATGCCTCGGGTCTGTTTATGGTTACCCTGGCTACTCCAGGCCTCTTTTCATAGATGATATCTTTGAAATCAAATCCTGGCACCTTTTCCCATTTTCTCTTTGCCATTGCTCATCCTTTCATCTTGATATTTCACCTTATAGGTCGGCATTTCCAAAAATAGTTGTACATGCCCGCACCTTCATATAGCTTCCTAAAAGTCATCTCTACTGGCATATCCACCTTTACCTCGCCGGGGTCACAGTCCGTCATGGGAAGATAAGTTCTGGTATTTTGGTAGTCAAATTCTATCCCTATCTGTGGTATTGTGGGGTCGTCACTTCTGCCAGCCAGGTTATCCAGGGTAAAAGTGAACACCTTGGCTTTTCTATCCGAGAGCCTGACTTCCTCAAAATTATCCTTGCTTCGGCAGTTATAACAAACCCTTTCTATGGGGAAAGTGACGGTACCGCAATTCTTGCACTTGCTGCCGTGCATGCGAATGGCCCAGTTGCGCTCCCTCCAGCTAGTGGTCGCTGCCGGAAAGAGCCTGAACGGTTCACCAGGTTGAGGCTCTAGCAGTCCTCTATAGCTGAGATATCTTGCATAGCTAGAAAGGGGTCTCTTGGAGTTCAAGTATCCCTTCACCCCTCTTCTGTTACCCTTGACTCTTTCAATTTCTTCCGTCACGTTGAGCAAGAAGGCGTCGCAACCACTACCATAGCTAGCCACCAGAATCTTGTCACCGGCCTTAGCTTCCTCCAGAGCAGCCACAAGCATAAGCAAAGCGTGCGCGCAACCAGTAATGCCTACATTACTGATAAGCAGGTCTTGAAGCTGCGTCTTAACGTCAAATCCCAAGCGGCGCGCTAGCCCTTGCTGCGCCCTTGAAGTAGGAGCATAAAGCACAGCTTTGGTGATATCCTGAACGGAGAGCGCTTTCTTTCGTAGTAAGCCTGAAATTGCCTTCTCCATATTCTCTGTATAGCCGTGCTCGATGATGAAGCGATCTTCCCAAGATTGGACATAGGTATCTTTATCTAACCTCCATACATCGTATAGTTCGTTGGATAGAGAATGACTGCCTTCCACTATGACGGCGGGTTTGGCAGTATTGCCAATCAGCAAAGCTGCTGCAGCATCACCGAAGGTTTGTTCATAGTTTGACCGTGGATAACCTATGCGGCAATCAGAGGCGGTCACTAAGACTTGGCTGGCAGAGCCACTGACTACGGCATCTAGCGCTGCTCTGAATGCCGCCGTCGCTGCCCTCAAGCTGTTGCCAAAGTCAGCGGTAATAATTTCCGGTCCTAAGTCGGCAGCCATGGCCACCAAAGTAGAGCATTCCTTCTCTTTATAGGGTGAGGTGGTGGAGGCAAAATATAAGCCATCTACCTTCTCTCGTTTCAAGCCAGCTAAACAATCAATCGCAGCCTCACTTGCCATGGTGATAGTGTCTTCGTCGTTGTTGGCTACGCTTCTTTCACCCCCAGTTGAGGCACTTTCCCAAGCCTTGGCGATAGCATCCCGAGAGAGCCGCCATAACGGGATATAGGCACCGTATGAAATAATGCCAGCCATGAACTGAGTCCTCCTTTATTTATACTAGTCGAATCCCTGTCCCATCTTCCTGCCAAAATCCCAGGCTCCGACTTTCGACAGCCACTTTTTGGTATGTCTCGGCCTGCATATAGATTATGCCTCTTGTCCTGAAGTTGTCAACGGTGAAGGCTTTCTTCATCTACAGTAGATTTGGCCAGCGGCTGGTGGGAGTGCCTGGATGTGTTTCGAAGTGAACACGATTCTGTATGGACTACTCCAGGTACAATATCCTGCTGCAGTTATTGCATTGGATTAAATCACCAGCTTTGGCTTTCTGCCATTGACTTGTAGGTACGGTGATATGACATCCCAGGCATCTTCCTCTCTCCACTTTGACTACAGCTTGTCCCATTGTTAGCCTGATGCGCTCATAAATGTTGAAGGCTTCAGAGTCAATTTGCTGCGATAGCCCATTACGGTTCCCTCTGAGCTTAGCAAGCATGGTTTCAATTTCGCCTTTCCTGGGCCTGAAAGTCTCTTGTCTCTGTTCCCATTCTCGCCTCAATCGCTCAAGCTCTTCGGTGGTAGTTTTTACTTTAGCTTCTATCTCTTCTACCTGGCTCATTAATCCTAAGAGGGCATCTTCTTTCGTCCTAATCTGGCTCTTAAGACCTTTAGCTTCTTTCTCAAGATTAACCAGTTCCTTGGGATCCTTGGTTTTGCCGCTGTAGAGTTTGCTATCAATCTGCCTGATTTTCTCTTGAGTGTCTTCCAGTTCCCATTCAGAACTCCTTTGCTTTCTCTTAGCGTCTTCTAGTTGTTCTTTCTGTGAAGCAGCTTTGGATTCGGCGACAGCCAAGGCCTTATTGTCGATTAACTGATTTTCAACCTCATTTAGCTCTTGTTGATTTCTTTGAAGCTCTAGGTCAAGCTGCTGCAACTTATAAAGTTGCCCTGCTAAACTCATAGTGGGGCTTATTGTAGAAGTGAAGTGGGGATATTGTCAAAAGTGCAGGCAATTCCTCGGGAAACCAGGAAGCTAAAGTTCCACAATACGGGGCTTCACACGGCGTTTTTCGGCGGCGATAATGGCGTCTATCTGGGATACAACTTCATCAAGCTTATTTTGGTGGCTTGTTATGACATAATCGAAAAGCGGCAGGCTTTTTATTTCCCCTTTAGCCCTTTCCAACCGTAGAGCCAAATCTTCTGAAGACTCGCTGCGTCGCCTCCTCAACCTTTTTTCTAGTGCTTCCATTGAAGGAGGCATGAGGAAAATAAATACTGCTTGGGGCAGGATTTTCTTGATGGTAGCGGCACCCTGAACATCTACTTTGACTATTGTATCTACCCCTTTGGACAAAGCCGAAGTTATTTCGTCTTTGGGCACACCATAATAGTTGCCGTAGACATTGGCCCACTCCAGGAACTGGTGTTTATCTATCATTTGTTGAAATTCTTTCCGGGAAAGGAAGTGATAGTCCACTCCCTTCTTCTCCCCGGCACGCTTGGGACGTGTAGTAGCGGTAATGACATAGTGAAAGGGACGCCCTAACTTTCTCATTCTGGCAAGCACAGCATCCTTGCCTACACCCGAAGGTCCGGAAAGAACAACGAGCAGGGGTCGAGAGCTCCTGTCGCCTCTTCGCTTCGTTCGGAGCTTCGCCTCAGGGTTTCGGTCAGGCACTGCACAGCTCAACTTTTTCCTCAGACGGCATGGATACAGTGGTTAACCTATGAGCAATGGTCTCCGCTGTCACGGCAGCCAACATCATGTGACCCGTGTCAAAAAGAATAGCAGTCTTGGCTTTCCTGCCATGAGTGGCGTCAATTAAAAGTCCCTTTTCTCTTACTTCCCGAAGGAGTCGTTTGATTGGTTGCTGGTCTATGGAAAGGAAAGCAATTACCCTATTTACAGCTATGACGCTACCAAAACCGATATGAACTAATTCTGTAGCCATGTTACCCCTCCTGTCACGTTTGCTTTATACATTTCGCCCAGCAAGCCTAGGTTGGCTCTTTGCTTGTCGCTGCCAACAAAGTTTGCCAGAAGGCAGGATATGATATCTGTGCCACCTGGGCATTCTCGATGGTCGTTTCTCCTTTGGCTACTAAACCGGCTACTGCCAGGCTCATCGCTAATCGGTGGTCGAAATGGCTGTCAACCTCTGTGCCCGACAAAGGTCTACCACCATAGATGACCATGCCATCCGGCAGAGGCTCAATTTTAGCACCCAGGCGAGAAAGCTCACCTGCCACAGTAGCAATCCTGTCTGATTCCTTCACCCTCAGCTCCCCAGCATCCTTGATTACAGTTTTCCCTTTAGCAACGCAGCTAGCTACGGCTAACACAGGAATCTCGTCAATGAGGCGAGGGATAATATCGCCACCGACCTCTATCCCCTTTAACTCGCTAGATTCTACCACAATATCGGCTAAAGGTTCACCAGCCTCCAGACGCTTGTTATCTATTTTCAGCTTGGCGCCCATAGCCAGGAGAATGTCTATAATTCCTGTTCGTGTGGGGTTGATTCCACAACCTCTTATCACTATTCTGGCGTTAGGGTGAATGGCTGCGGCAACTAGAAAGTAGGCTGCTGAGCTGATGTCGCCTGGGACGCGAAGGTTGAGGGGAACTAAGGGGCTGCTTAAAGGCAATAAGGAAATCGAATTCCCCTGGCTTTCCAAACTGGCTCCCATCTGTTTAAGCATCCTTTCTGTGTGGTCCCGGGAAAGGATTGTCTGGTGCAAGACGGTATTGCCGCGGGCAAAAAGGCCGGCAAGTAGAATCGCTGACTTAATCTGAGCACTGGGAACAGGCAAGGTAAAATCTATGCCTCGTAACTTTTTCCCCTTAATGACCAGAGGAGCAAAGGAATCTCGCCCCCTTCCCCAGATCTCAGCGCCCATCAATCTCAATGGCTCAATCAACCTGCCCATGGGGCGATTACGAAGAGAGGCATCCCCGGTAATAACAGATAGGAAAGGCTGGCTGGCAAGAAGGCCGCCGAGGAGGCGCATCGTGGTGGCGCTATTTTCGGCATCAAGCACATTGCTAGCTTCCTTAAGACCATCTTCGCCAGTTCCTGAGACTGATAGAGTAGGTGAGTCCCGCGACCCTTTTCTGCCAATTTTTACTCCCAGGGCCTTGAGACACCTAACTGTGGACAGGCAATCTCCCCCCGGAGCAAAATTATCAATCTCGGCCTTACCTCTGGCTAAGCTATTCAGGATGACAGCCCGGTGGGAAATAGACTTATCACCAGGTAAAATTATCTCCCCTTCCAACCTGGGACAAGGTTTTATGGTTCTTGTTTCCGCTCTCGGTGAAGACTCATCATAATTTTTGATCATAGCCTTCCGTATAATTCCTGTATATAAGATTCCTCTCCCTTGAAGGGAGAGGCTAGGTGAGGGTGAAATCTTATCTTAAAACCTCCCTTATCTTTTCCAGAACACCCTCCATATTTACTAAAACCTCATTATTCCAAAACCTCAAAACTTACGAAATCAACGATATACGCACCCAAGGGCTGCTGCCTTCGGAACTTCACGCCCTCTAGCTGCTTATTCCTCAATTTAGCCCAGAGAGCCTTCTCAGCATCCGTATTACTCTGACGAAGCTTACGAGCGAGAGCTACTCGCCCGCGGATTTCCTTCATTCAGAACCCCCTCACCCTAACCCTCTCCCGCAAGGGGAGAGGGAATTATACTAGCTTTTACGGTCAACTATAAATTTCTCTTTTTTGTCGGCTTTAAGCCGACAAATTGTTCAGCCATTCTTGTCTTGCTTTGTTAGCCTCAGTTAAGGCTTGTTCTAAGCGTTTATCCCCCTTAGCCACCAGCTGGCGATACCTCTCCAATTCCTGGCTGAATTTATCTATCCAGTTAACTATGGCTTCTTGGTTGCTAAAGCAGATATGAGAATTTACCTCAGGGCTTCCCGAAGCCAGGCGAGTAAGGTCATGATAGCCAGAGGCCGCCAGCTTGGACATTTTAGACCAGGAGGGGTTCTTGGTAGTTAGCGATACTAGAGCCGCCGAGAGCAACATAGGTAGATGACTAATGCCAGCCACCAGGTTGTCGTGCTCTTGAGCATCAATGAAAAAAGGTATGCCCCCCAGCTTCTTGACCATGCCTATCACCTTATCTATCGATTTTGGTGAAGCTTTCTCCGACGGAGTGAGACAATAAGTGCACCCCCGAAATAATTCGGCTTTAGCAGCTTTAATGCCGTAAGTTTCCCTCCCGGCCATGGGGTGTCCGCCAACGAAGTCTACCGTTGGCGGCAGTATTTCCTCGGCCCATTTCATGACCTGGACTTTGGTGCTGGCGGTATCGGTGACAATGCAACCAGAGGGAAGATAGGGAGCTATCTTGGAGAAGATTTCCTTTACCGTCAGAACCGGTGTGGCGATAATGACAAATTCGGCTTGCTTTACCGCATCCTTTAAGTTGGTTTCGCCTCGTTCAATGGCGCCTGAACTCAAGGCATTGGCTACTGTTTCCTGACGACGGCTATAGCCGACTATTTCCCACCCATACTTCTTACCTTGCCTTAGAGCTAACCCGATTGAGCCGCCGATTAATCCTAAACCGACGATGGTAACCCGCACAGTATCATTATAGCAGCGTAAGTCTAGGCTGTCATTGTCAGCCCTACTTTCCTGTCACTCTGAGCCTCTTTGTTTTGTCATTGCGAGCACCTGAAAGGTGCGTGGCAATCCCTGTCCTCAAAAGCCCCACCGAGATTGCTTCGGCTGACTTCGTCAGCCTCGCGACGACAGGAAGGGAGAGGTCATTGCCAGTGTAGCTTTTCGTCATTGCGAGCGGAGCGCGGCAATCTCATTATAGGTTCTGTAGAGAGCCTCCTGTGTGCCTCCCCGCAAATTGAGAGGGGACAAGCCCCTCCTCTACGAAAGCGGGGTTACCAATGGGTGGTTGCCGGGAAAGCGAACGGGTCTTAGACTATATTCAGTTAGTCTTAGGAAGTGTCGCATATACCTGTAGAAATAAATGGCCAAATTTATTTTTACAACATTGCTTCGTTGCCTGCGCTCCTCGACTACCTATGCGGGGGTATTGACTCTTTTTTGAAGAACTGTTACATTTACAAGAAGTATTCTCATAGCTGCTATTCTAATATCGCTGCAGCAGCATGTATAATCTTATTTATTGACAAGTTTTGGTAAAAGTAAACGCTCACGAAAGGGAGCATTTTTTGCGTCGTAAAAGAAGGAGGTGATGGCTTATAGGAGTGAAAATTGTGCGATGGATAAGCTGTGATAATCCAAGTCGAGGAAGCGATAGAACAATAGACAGAAGTAATAAAGGGAGGAATAAGGATGAAATGAAAAGGAAAATGTTTAATATTTTAACCCTAATGCTGGCGCTGGGCCTGTGCCTGGCCATAGGGGCGCAAACGGCCATACCAGTCCTGGCTGCCCCACCGCATATGTATGAATCCTACAACACTGGTGATGACTCAAGTAATAATGTGTACGGCGCCAACTGGTATGCCCAAACCTTCACTCCGAGCGTAGCCCATACGATTAAAAGCGTTAAATTGAAGCTCTACAAGGTTGGTTCGCCAGGAAATGTCACTGTGAGCATCAGAGCTACTAGCGGCGGCCATCCCACTGGCAGCGATTTGTGCTCCGGTATTATTAACGGCAATACCCTGAATAGCACCAGCCCAGGTTCTTGGTATGAGATAACTCTGGGAAGCGGCTATAACCTTTCCGCCAGCACCATGTACGCCATAGTGGTAAGAGCGCCGAGCGGCACTTATCCTTCTCCTGCAAACTACCTTGTCTGGCGACGGGATGCTAGTTCACCGACCTATGGCGGTGGATGCCGGGAGGGTAGTACTAATGGCGGTTCGACCTGGACTTCAAACACTAACAGGGACATGATGTTTGAGGAGTGGGGCAACCGTGCTCCGGTGCTTAGTGCTATCGGCAACAAGTCAGTTAACGAGAGCCAGCTCCTGACCTTCAACATCTCGGCTACTGACGCCGATGGCGACGCATTGACTTATTCAGCCTCCAATCTGCCCTCAGGAGCCAGCTTTAATGCCACGACCAGGGTTTTCTCCTGGACGCCAAACTACACTCAGGCCGGGAACTACACCGGTGTCCACTTTGAGGTTACTGATGGGAGTCTGACTGCCTCTGAGAACATCACCATCACGGTAACCAATGTCAACCGGCCGCCAGTGGCCTATAACCAAACTGGTCTGTCGGTTAATACCTGCGGCACCTTAACTGTGACTCTGAACGGAAGCGATCCTGATGGCGATCTCCTGACCTATAAAATTTCCGCATTACCAACCCACGGTGATCTATATGACGGCACGGGAACCACCGGAACGCATATCACGTCAGTTCCGTATATTGTCACTGATGGGGCTCACAAAGTAACCTACGACCCCTACGCCGGCTACAGTGGCGCTGATAACTTTGGCTTTAAGGTCAATGACGGCACGGTTGATAGTGCTCAAGCTACCATCTCCATCAACATCAGCGGCTGCGATGACCTAGACTACTACGGTGACTGGGAGTATTACTGCCAGGGTGACGAGGTCTGGAAACACCAAATATTCCATGACTTTTCGTGTGTAAATGGCACGTGTGTAGAGGTCTCCAGCGACTACGTCAATAACCAGCTCGTTGAGGACTGCAATGCCCAGGACGGCTGGTATGATGTCGGCCAGCCTTATGCCTGCTGCGACAATAACAGTGCCTGTACCTGCCAGGACCAGGAGTACCGTGACTACTTCTGCAGTGGCGGCTC